>CAXDOZ010000054.1:0-15534 GCA_963991145.1 uncultured Chitinophagales bacterium
GATTTGTAGCAGCTGCAGCCTGGATGTTCGCAAGCGATCTTCCGAGCCTTTGGCCGGATCTGTTGATCGCATCTGTGGTATTCTTTTTCCTCTTGCTCGAGAAAATCCCGGTTCCATTAATTGTAGTAGCCTGCGTAGGCTTAGGTTTTTTAATTTGATGAAATTCCTGTCTTCAAATTAAAATGCCCTGTTGATTGTTAAGAGCCATCTGAAAGCAATATTGTCTGGCTCAGCAGCTGGTGCATGACTGATGTAAAACGGCACATCAAATCTGAAGGTCAAGGGTTTTAATCCTTGCAGAACTCCCCATTTCTTAATGGTAAATGCTACACCTGCTCCTGCGTCTAATCTGAAATCGGACCACTCTCTGTTTCCGATACTGTTATCAAATACGATAGCACCACCATCAGCAAATAGATAGGTGTCCAGATCAAAGTATGTTCTCAACCATTTATTCTTAACTCGAACCACCTCGTCAAAATCAAATTCTACATTGATAGCAGCTCCAGAAGACCCTTTGTAAGCCGGTACAGTATTGCCCTGTGCATCAACTTCAACTACGGCGTATCCATTGTATCCACGCAGGTTAAGGCCGCCACCATACTGGAAGTTTCCGATAGTAGATCCGTACTGGTTGACCCATTCAGGAGGTAGAAATGCCTTTGAGCGAACGTACTTGTTATCCATCATCTCTTCTGGATTTGCTCCTGCCATGTATAGTGAACTCTCGCTGGCAAAATTGGATCCTGTACCAATCTGGCCGTAGGCCCTCCAGGCAATCTCAAATCGCCATACCTGATAGCGTTCGATGAGCTCAGCACTTAAGACATGATAATCGTAATCACTGGCTATTGATGAGCTCCTGAAATCAAAGCGCATATAACCTGAGCTCTGTTTCGCTAACCCAAACTTGTAGCTTCTTTCAGCCCAGAGGTTTACAGAGGTGTTCCATTGAGCTAAGCCCCATTCATCTTCGTAAAGTAAATACTGAAGATCTCTTTCATCAGGTCTTATAAATGCTTTGAAGTTTATTCCCGTTTTCCAGGCCGGACTCCATTTTTTAATGAAACCTACCTGCCCCTGATAAAGACCATCCAAGATTTTCGCCTCTGCCCGGATGTTAGTTCCATTTGCCTTTTTATTCAGAGGAGTCTCATACCAGGCATTGAAAGACATTAGCTGTCTTTGAGATTGAAACTCCTCTGGGAATTCATCAAAACCGCCTTGAGCTAAACGGCTATTCCACCACATGCTGAAATGGAATTTATGCTTGTAGCGCATATAGCTTCCATTCATGTGAATTCCGAATTTGAAGCCATCGTATGAGTTGTACCATAGGTCAGGTCTGATTCTGGCCACATACTTATCCGGATTGGTATTCCCATAGATCTGGCTTTCGAATTCCCACTCAAGAGGAAATTTGTAGGAATTATCCAGCTTATTTATGTCCGCAAGTCTGCCGCTGGGATCGATCTGAACATCTTTGATGCCGGCGGGGATGTAGATCTTAGCCTCGTACTCCGGTTGAATATTCTCACCCCAGCCATACCATCGGTCCAGGATCATCCCATCGAAATCCTTTTCAAACCATGTATTCGGAATCAGGTAATCATGTGTTGCTCCGTTACGATCTGTGACCTGGAACTCGATAGGCATTTGCATCTCTTCCTTCCTCTTGAAGGTGATCGTGTACCAGCCGTCATCTTTCTCCTCCTTTACTCGTTTTATTTTGTAATCGATGGTCTTGGTCGTTTCTAACCATTGATCGAAGAACCAATTCAGATCCGTGTTCCCAGAACCTCTCATGAATGACTGCCGCATATCGTCAAAGTAGGGATGCGCATAACTCCATTGATCAAAGTAGTGCTGAACGGAGTTCAGGAATAAGCTGTCGCCAAGTACATACTGAAGATTGTATAGCATGGTTGAGGTCTTCACGTAAACGTGTCGGTAGCCTCCACCCTGTCGAACCGCAGTCTCAAAATCGCTCGAATGACGGTTCAATGTCTTGTCCTGATGCCTTACTGCATCGTATAGGTATCCGCTGTATACTCGGGCATATCGAGCTTCGGTAGAATCCCAAAAAGCCCGCTTGTACCAATTCTTTGGAGCATTCTGTACCAGGTACTCGCCATCAATTTTTTCCAATCCCCATGAGGTCAGAAACTGAGTGAAACCCTCATCGAGCGAAGCTCTATAAGTTTCATTATTGTTGACCATTCCATAGAACCAGTTATGCCCAACCTCGTGAACTAAAAGACCGCGATAACTTGGATCTTTTCCATTGTCCATGGTGATCATTGGATATTCCATTCCGTCGCGCGCATCGGCCACGATCATTTTGTGATAGCCATACATTCCAATATCCTCAGAGAAAACCTTTACGATCGCAGCGGTGTATTCGGCAGCATTTTGCCAGCCTGAAGCATGTGATTCCAATGCAATGGAATAGGTCTTGATCCCATTCCATTCAGCTTCACCGATTCTGTAATGTGGATTGGCGGTAAAGGCGAAATCGTGAATGTTTTCCGCGTAGTAATGCCAGGTCTTATGTTTGGTTGAATCGTAAGGAATTATAATGGATGGCTTCTCTCCCCAGGGCTTATCTGCGAAGTTCCCCATGTCTATCAGGTCTCGGAGCGTATCGGGTAGCATATCTGAGCGATTTAAGAGAAACCCGGTCGCCTCACAGATGTAATTATGAGCAAAAGTCAACTTGACATCATAGGTTCCAAAATCACCATAGAATTCCTTGTCCATGTGCTGGTCGATGGTCCAGCCAAACTTGCGATCGTAAACTGCTAATCTTGGATACCAGTGACAACCATTGTATTGTCTTGCGCCATAAGTGGAGAATACTTTCATCCGGCGACGCATGGAGCCGCTATTATCGAAGTAAGTCTTCCAGTCAAAGTCGAATGTGGTGTACTCACCCGGGAATAGCGGAGTATTCAAATACACCTTTAGAATCGTATTATCCAGCTCAATTGCAAGGGCTTTTCCGTCCTGGAAAATAGTATCTACAACTGTTCCAAGCCCTTGTGCCTGATATGGACCGTAGGTAGGATTTAAGCCATTATTCAACCAAAGATCTTCGTAGTAGGATCCCGGCTGAAAGGCATTCTGATACAAATGGAAGAAAACATATCTGAGCGTATCAGGAGAGTTATTCCAATAAGTCAACTTAGTCGTTCCGTGGGCGATGTCGGTCTTCTCATCAATCTCAACATCCATCTGATAATAGACATCCTGCTGCCAGTAATCGGCAGGCAAGGTTCCTTTGTTCTTCCAGTATTTAGGATTGTCGGCGCTCCTGAATGTATTTGGAGGGCTGATGGGATTGTAATTCTGAGCGCTTACAAATTGGATTCCAACGATTGTTAGAAGAAGCGCAACGAGCGTAAAATGCTTGTGAATCATAGGTTGTATTCTCCTTTACTTGGCTGCTGAAATTAGAAAAATTAATAAGCATCTCTTTGGAAAAGGAAGAACAGGCAGCGATTGCATTAAGCTTGATCAAAGGCATTGGTGTCCAGATGATACGAGCCCTGTACGAGCACTTTGGTAGTTTCTATGCTGTATTCAAATTGACAGACATGGACTTACAGGAGATCCCCAGACTGAGAAAGTCTGTTCTGAATAGAGCGAACTTTCAGAGAGCATTGGATAAGGCTGCAATTATCCTTGGGGATAACAAGCGAAATGGTATTCGAACAATACTCTGGAATTCGAAGGAGTACCCGGCCAGATTAAAACACTGCGTAGATGCCCCTACTCACTTGTTCTGCTCAGGTAATGGAAATCTGGAAGGGATAAAGGTTTTGTCCATTGTAGGGACCCGAAAACCCAGTCCATACGGTAAGAGATTGATGGAGAAGATAAGTAACGGTTTGTCAGAATCCGGAATTCAGATCGTATCCGGACTCGCTTATGGAATTGACACTATGGCTCATAATCTTGCTTTGGAAAATTCACTCAGCACAATTGCAGTACTTGGTACACCTCTAAGCAATATTTACCCTGGAGAGAACAGGAAACTGGCAATGGAAATTAAAAAGAACGGCTGTCTGGTCTCTGAATATTATTGGGGGCAGGATTCTGTGCCATCAAACTTCGCAATGCGAAACAGGATCATTGCCGGAATGAGTGATGGGGTCATTATTGTAGAGACTGCCACCAAGGGTGGAGCAATGATTACAGCACGATTAGGAAACTCCTACAATCGCGATGTTTTTGCATTTCCCGGAAGGGTAGGAGATCTTTATTCATCTGGCTGTAACTCCCTGATCAGGAATAATGAGGCACACCTGGTTGAATCCATTTCAGATGTAAAACGATTACTGGGCTGGGAGGCAAATCCAAAGCGTAAGAATCCTCAGGCATCGCTAGCATTAGATCTTAGTGATGAAGAGCAACAGATCTTTGATCTGATCCGCCAATTAGGTGAGCCATCAATTGATGATATCGCCATTCATTTGAGTTGGGAAGTTTCCAAAACCAGTGTTGTGCTCCTGGGGATGGAAATGAAATCCTATGTGCAGGAGATTCCGGGTAAACGATATTTGTTGAATGTGTAAATTCGGGAATGGCCCGAAAGAAAAGTAAGCGAAAAGAAAAGGTCGCTGAACCTCAGATAAAGCAAAACCCAAAACCCGCTGAAACAAGCCGGGAATGGCTTCCTCCTCTTATCATCTTTGTTGCTGCACTGATCGTTTATTGGAATACGACTTCAAACCAGTATGCGGTAGATGACTTTATTATTATTCAGGAGAATAAGTATGTACAGGAAGGATTTGGAGGAATAGGAAAGATCTTCAGCTCTGATGCATTCGAAGGATACTATGGTGACAGAGGAAAGTCATTAGTTGCCGGGGGGCGTTACAGACCATTGTCAATTGCAACTTTTGCGATCGAGTACCAATTGTTTGGAGGGCTAAATCCTTTCATGTCGCATTTGATCAACGTAATATTGATGGGACTCACCGGGGCCATTCTCTTTCTTCTTCTCAAAGAACTTTTACCTCCTGAGAAGAAACCAATATGGAATGGAATCGCGTTCATGGCCAGCCTTTTGTATGTCTTACATCCCATTCATACAGAAGCAGTAGCCAATATCAAAGGACGCGATGAGATCATGGGATTCTTGTTTTCGATACTCTCTTTCTATCTGGTCTTGAAGTATCTGAAATTAAAACAAATCAAGTGGCTTGCATTTGCCTTGACTTGCTTTGTTCTTGCTCTTTTCTCAAAAGAGAATGCTATTACATTTCTTGCAGTGATCCCTCTTGGCCTGGTTTTATTGAAGAATGAAAACATAGCCGGAGCAGCTAAGCTTACCTTCCCATTTATTTTAATTTCAGGCTTGTTCCTTTTGTTGCGTTCGAGGTATGCGGGCTCAGGCGAGGGGACTTTTGAGCTCATGAATAATCCATTTATTCTGTCGAGTAGCTCAGAAAAGTATGGCACCATTCTGCTTACTTATCTCGAGTATGCTCGCCTTCTGATCTTCCCCAAGGTACTCTCTCATGATTATTATCCATTTCAGATTCCCAAGGTAGGCTTTGGAAATCCAATGGTCCTCGTTTCATTGGTCATGACCTTAGGAGTTATTGTAGCTGGTGTTTACGCTGTGCTGAAGAAGCGTTGGCCAATAGTTGGGTTTTCGATCTTTTACTTTCTGGCAACATTCTCTGTTGGTTCAAATCTATTCTTTCAGATCGGTACAAATATGAACGAGCGATTCCTGTATATGCCTTCGCTTGGATTTGTAATTCTACTTTCAATGTTGATCGTGAAAGTAGGCGAGAAATTAAAAAAGGATTCAAAAAATCAGCTGAATCCAATTATGCTTGCTCTTCTGGCTGTGATCTGCATGGGATACTCATATAAGACTATTGATCGTAATGCAGACTGGAAGAATAATCTAACCTTATTTGCCGCCGATGCAGAGAATTCTCCGAATAGCGCCAAGGTGCATTTGAGCTATGCCAACTCTCTGGTAAAGGAGGTGACGAATAATATGGGTCTTCCCCAAATTAAAAAAGATTCAATTCTGGATATTGCCATTCAGCAGTTGCGAATGGCCACAGATATCTATCCTGATACCACGGTTGTACGAAATGGAAAACAGATCAGGATTGGCTATGCAGATGCTTGGGCTTGTATGGGCGATGCCTATTTTTTGAAATCTCAATTTGACAGCGCACAGTTCGCATACTTGCAGGCTACGGTGTATCGGGATCGGCATTTTAACGCATTTGTTGGATTGTCTCTAACTATGCTCAATCAGAACAAATACAAGGAGGCCATTTACTATTTAAGATCGGTATTGACTATCGAGGCTGCCAATCCTATTCACTGGTCTAGATTGGGGAATGCATATTTCCAAACTGCTTTGAATTTGCAGGCAAGTGCTACCGGCGCTGATTCTGCTAAGTTCTATTCAAATCAATCCATTTACGCATACCAACAGGCAATGCAGTTCGACCCGGTGAATGCTGGAGACTATCATTATGAGATTGGAAGGAATAAAGCGAGAATTCAGGGGGATTATGCCGCTGCCATTCAATCTTTTCAGTTATCACTTCAGTCGAATCCTTCAATGCAATCAGCCAGGGAGGATCTTGGGATCACGCTTATGCTATCAGAGCGCTATGAGGAAGCTGTAAGTCAATTTCAAACGCTGTTGTCACAGGATCCAAACTATTTGAATGCAAGACTAAATCTTGGCTTTACTCAATTACAGGCATCCTTAACGAAGTTAGAGCTTGGAGACTACTCCTCAGCTTCTTCGTATGCGAGCAGCGCTATTGAGACCTATCAGGTGGTGGGTCAGGAGAATCCCAATGCATTTATTCAGGCAAGACTTGGTATGGGAAGGGCTTCAGCAGAAGTTTTTGAGCAATATGATGTAGCTATCGGGTACTTCTCTGAAGCTTTAGGACTTGATCCTAACCTTGGAAGCAGCTTTCAAAGTTTCGCAGCTGAGGCACAGGAAAGAGGGGATCAGAAGGCCCTAAATTTCTACTTATCGCTATTGAATTGATAATCAGCTTGCACTTCGAAGGATTCGGTGGGGGAATTCTTGTAGGTGGTTTTAATAATTCTGTAACTTTGCGCCCCTCAACAAACCAATTATCAGATACCAATTATGGGAGAGATTAAAGGGAAAAAGAACCCTAATGCGGATATTTCCAATCTAGGATTCAATTCAACTAACACTCAATTTTGGAACCTTTCCTCTGAAGAATTAACAGTCATTGCTGTAGAGAAAGGATTAGGAAAGATCGCTAGCTCAGGAGCTTTAGCAGTTGACACTGGTGAGTTTACAGGAAGATCCCCAAAGGATCGTTTCGTAGTAAAGGATGATCTTACTGCTGACACAGTAGATTGGGGTAACATAAATATCCCCTTTGAAGCAAAGAATTTTGATCAATTGTGGGACAAGGTGATCAATCATCTTAACGACAAGGAGCTTTTCATTAGAGATGCAGAAGCTGGAGCGGATCCCAATTACCGCTCAAGGCTACGTGTTATCACAGAGCTTCCATGGTCAAATATGTTCGCACACAACATGTTCCTTCGCCCGGGCGAAGACGAGATTCAGGGATTTGAACCTGAGTGGCATGTTATTCAGGCACCGAGCTTTTTAGCAGTTCCTGAAGTTGATGGTACACGTCAGCACAACTTCGCTATCGTGAACTTTACCAAGAAGTGCATTCTTATCGGTGGAACCGGTTATACAGGTGAGATCAAAAAGGGAATTTTCTCTGTTTTGAATTTCATCCTTCCTCACAAGCATAATGTGCTTTCAATGCACTGTTCTGCAAACATCGGAGATGGTGGAGATACCGCTTTATTCTTCGGGCTTTCAGGAACGGGAAAAACAACTCTTTCAGCTGATCCGAACAGAGGATTGATCGGTGATGATGAGCACGGCTGGACCAATGAAGGTGTATTCAACTTCGAGGGTGGATGCTATGCAAAAGTGATCGACCTATCTGAAGAGAAAGAACCACAGATCTACCACGCTATTAAGCCAGGTGCGATCCTGGAAAACATTGTTTTCAAAGAAGGAACCAATGAGGTTGATTTCCACGATACTACCAAGACTGAGAACACAAGAGTGAGCTACCCAATTTATCACATTGATAATGCGGTAGACCCTAGTGTTGGAGGACATCCAAAAAATATCTTCTTCCTAACTTATGATGCATTTGGAGTTCTTCCTCCGATCAGCCGTTTGACTCCTGGTCAGGCTATGTATCACTTCATCTCAGGATTCACGTCTAAGGTTGCTGGAACAGAGGCCGGAGTAACAGAACCACAAGTTGCTTTCTCAGCATGTTTCGGTTCACCATTCCTTCCACTTCACCCAACTAAGTACGCTGATCTTCTAGGAAAGAAAATGCGTGAGCACGATGCAAATGTTTGGTTAGTGAATACTGGCCTTTGCGGAGGTGCTTATGGAGTAGGTAAGAGAATGAGTCTTAAGCATACAAGAGCATTAATCACTGCTGCATTGAGTGGCGATCTTAATGATGTTGCTTACACTTCACATCCAGTGTTTGGAGTTGAAATGCCTGAGTCTTGTCCTGGTGTTCCAGACGAGGTATTGAATCCTAAAAACACATGGAGTGATGGTGATGCTTACGATGCAAAAGCCAACGAACTAGCAAGAGCCTTTTCTAAAAACTTCAAGAAGTTTGAAGATCAGGCCGATGCCGAAATCCTATCTGCTGCCCCAAAGGTGGTTGAGAAGGTTTAACATTAAATTCAAAGAATCAAAGGGGACTTCGGTCCCCTTTTTTTATAAGATTTCCACAGTAGTTTCAAGAATCTATTGATTTTGGACATCAGACTCTCTTCCAAAGTAAATTGAAATTATCCCTTGCACGATAGGCATTTCATGTTGGAATTTTAACTTGACAAGATTGAGTTAAGAGAATAAATTACAGATTTGAGAGAGTATCCCCACGATAGTTAACACATATTCAAAAATGACTGATTGTATGGGTTTTATCTTTAATAAGAGAAAGCCTAAGATTTCCTTCATTTGAAGTATTGAACAAAACGATTATGTTCAAAGTGAGCACTATTAAAGAGGTTCGGTGAGATGGTCAAAATGAGAGTAAACCTTAGTGTATTTTTTCTTGTCCTTGTTTCAATTTCAGGGGTCTCCCAAACGAATCTTGTTGCCTCCGCAAATGGAGGAGTTTTAATTACATGTCCGGAAGAGTTTAGTGCTACAGGTCTTTATTCCTGTGAAGCCATGCATGATGGCGTGCTGAATAATGCAGGATGGTCTAGTCAGGTGAATCCTTCTGCAATGAACTTTGACTTTCGATTTACGGGTAACGACACTGCCTTGATTTCTCAGTTTAGAATTAATACTGGGACAGGTGAGGGTCTTTACTGGAGTAGGGAAGTTGAAATGTATACTTCAATAGATGGTGGAGCCAACTGGGTACTACAGCAGAGAGATACTCTTCCGAACTCAAACCAAACTCTTACTTATAATATCACTCCGGTTTTAGCAAATCAAGTACGCTTGAGAATTCTAAACGGGTATAGAACTGATTACTGGGAACTAGCGGAGTTTGAAGCATATGGCTTGTTTGTAAGTCCGATCAATCTATCAACCATGGTTACCCAGCTTTCCTGTCCTGGCACCACAAACGACGGTGAAATTGATTTAACGGTAAGCGGAGGAAGTACTCCTTATTCTTATTTGTGGAGCAACGGTGCAACTACGCAGGATCTGACCGGGCTAACAGCTGGCACATATACTGTATCTGTAACCGACAATGTTGGATTTATTGACAGCTTCACCAACATAATTTTTGCTTGTAACCTTGATACCGATGGAGATGGGGTTTTTGATTTCTCGGATATTGATGACGATAATGATGGGATAAGAGATGCTAATGAGTCGAGCTTCCAAAGTCTTTCGTCTCCGGCAACATTTGACCCAAATTTACAAGCCTGGCAATCTTCAGGAGTAATTGTAAATGCTGGATCAGAATACAGAGTTTTCCCAACTAATTTTTCCCTCGGTCAGGCCGTCGCAAACGGTGGGCCTTATGATGGATTACTCATTGATAAAGCTGCCAACTTTGCAGGAGATCGTTGGTCTGATCTAGACGGCAACTCATATTTTATTGCTACCGATAATTTTAATGGACAGGCTCCATCTCAGAACATAGGTTTTGCAAATCTTACAGCAGCTGATTACGCAAATAGGTGGAAGTATGTGGCCATGATCGATGTAAATGCGAATGGCCAGTATAATCCGGGAACTGATGTTTTCATAGAGGATATATTTACGGTTACCGGGAGTATTGTTTTCTTAGCTACTGTAACCGGCGAACTATATATCCTTTACGCTGATAACAACTACGGTGATAACTCAGGTGCCCTATCGTTTGAAGTCCAGTTTACAGTTGATAGAGATAGTGATAATGATGGAAGGGCAGATAGAATTGATCTCGACAGCGATAATGACGGGATTCCAGATAACATTGAAGCACAGACTACTCAAGGCTATATTATTCCATCTGGCGCGCCTGGATTTGGCTTTACAGATGCAGATGCAGATGGTTTAGATGATCAATACGATCTGGACAACACTGATACTGACCCAACCCTAAGTATTGGCCTAGTGCCAATTGACACGGATGGTGACGGGATTGACGATGTTTTGGACCTTGATACCGATGGAGATGGATTTTTGGATATCGTTGAGTCCGGCTTACCAAATAATGACTCTGATAATGACGGCAGAACGAATGCTTCTGTCGGAACTAATGGACTCGACGATGATCCGGGAATAGAATCAGCAGATGATTTTAATGATGTAAATGGACTAGCTCATAATTCACTCATTTTCTTTTTAGCCGATACTGATGATGATGTTGATTCAAATGGTCTGAACGCCGCTCCTGTAAACAACGATTTTGATTTCAGAGATGTAACAGAGATCTGTGATGATGGAATTGACAATGATGGAGATGGCTTCATTGATTGCTTTGATCCCGATTGTCCCGCTTTTATTGGAGTGCTTACTTCAACTATACCTGATACTGTTTATGTTCAATCCATTCAGCAGGATCAGGGAGTCGGAAATCAAAATAATGCAATAGGACCCCCAAATGGTACCCTTGCAAATTTGTATGATAATAGTGATGTATTGGGAGTTGATTTTGGTCAGGTTATTCCGGCTGGTTCTACTTTTTTCATGCGATGGAGAACTAGGAGTAATGGGGATTTCAGTATAGCTCAAATAGATCAATCCCTGACCTATTCATCTTTTACCCCTATTCCTTCAAATCCATCTACCAATACAACTACATTGACAATTGACTCATGGGTTTCCACGATTGATCTCAGGTATTTAAGGATAAGTGATGATAATAGAGATGACTTTAGGGTCGATGCCCTCTGGGCTGTTATTGTTTCATTTGATACAGCCTGTATCCTTGATATCTATGCTAATGATGATCTCGATACAACTGGCTACCAGCTACCTGACACAGTCGATGTTGGTGTAAATGATTCAGCATACCTGCCATTAAACCAAATGAACTATTCAGTTTTCACCCAACCTATTCATGGGACGGTTACGAATTCGGGAAGTCTGTTCTTTTACCAACCAGATAGCAGTTTGAATCTAGGGGGTGTAGATAGCTTTACATATTTGCTATGCGACACATCCACGCCTGCTTACTGCGATACGGCCGTTGTTCGCTATTTCATATTTGGGCAGGAGATCTGTGATGATGGAATAGACAATGACGGGGATGGTCTAATAGATTGTAGTGACTCTTCTGACTGTACTCCTTCAGCAGATACTATTTCAGCTATTGATAGTGCAATTTGTATTGGGGATACAATAACCTTTACAAGCCCATTAGACCCTAACGCCTCACTGTATCAATGGGACGTTACTTTTGAATCCATAATCATACAGTCTTCTTCTTCCCAATACCTGGGTCCATCAAATACTATCCAGGTGATTCTCGGCTCAGAAACTGTAGACATTTGCCTTATTAAAGTGAGTGATGGCTTTTGCCAGAGCACTCAGGTTTGTGAAACAGTAAATGTCAAAGCACCTCCCTCACCACCTCCTTTTATAAGACGATAGAGATCATGGCAGTTGATAGGTGAAATGAAAATCTTTTTTCCCCTATTGGAAAGATTGTCCCCATTCCCATTAGCCTCTCTGTATGAAGGATTTATATGAAAAATTTCAATCTCAAACTAAGAGGAAATCAGCTGCAACGGAGGCGCGAATTTAAGATTTCAACAGCCCTAAAGAATGTTAAAAAAAAGTGGACATTGATGCATCCTTTATCGGGGAAGCGACATCTATACCCCTAAATACAGCTACCTCGAGACGCAAGAAGAGAGTTGACAAAGCATAAAAGAGCATTTACATTACGACCGTAGGACATAGAGCAACAACAAATTAACATCTATTGAAATACGTAGGAGTTCGTGAAGATTATCTTTATGAACCGTAACCGCCCCCTAAGCAGGTTTATGCCTTGCTGAGATCGGATTACAGCGTGCAATTCTAGATTTTGTTGGTGACTGTTGGGCAAATAGAAAAGAATGAGAAGAAGGTTTAGTGTTCTCTTAATGGTAGGAGTATTGAGTCTGGCTGGGATCCAATCCTGGGCACAGCCAACCTTTACCAATGTAGCGGGAGCTTTGAACGTAGATGTTGGAGGAGCTAAAGATGGAGGTTTTGCATGGGCCGACTTCAACGAGGATGGATATCTTGATGTTCTTATCAATACTAGCAGCACAACATTGGGTTCCAGATTACTCTACTCAAATGCCGCTGCCTCCTTTACAGATGTAACTGCAACGCACGCTCAGGGAATTGATAATGGTAATAGAACTGAAAGACAGGTTACCTATGGAGATATAAATAATGATGGCTATATCGATTTCGCTATCAATACCTTTTCCAGAATAAAGATCTTCATCAATAATGGACCTACTTCAACTCCAGCTTACAGCTTTGGAGTAGGAGCTGCACAAAATCCCAATCAAGAGATAACAGGTATTCCCGGGGGGCAAAATACGGAGGGGATGGCCTTTGTAGATTACGATAATGATGGGTTCCTTGATCTCATAATCGAGAATCACAACTTCGGAATTGACATCTACCAAAATGATGGAACTGGAAATTTGGTTTATGTCAATAATGCTATAACCGGTTTCCCAACTTCAGCTACATCGGGTGACTACGCCTCCGCAACAGATTTTGACAATGATGGATTTGTAGATTATATCGCCAGAAAAGAAAATGCGCTTGACTTCCATCGTAATTTGGGGAATGGAACATTTACTACAGTTCCAGGATTCAACGAACAGGCGAACAATGGAAATAAAGGAGCAGTGATGCTCTGTGATTTTGATAATGATACAGATTTCGATCTTTTCTGGACTTCAAATGGAACCAATCAGATCTGGAGACAAACAGGAGTTGGATCCGGAAACTTTGTCGCAACAGCCGAACCATTTAGTTCAGCTGGGGTGACTGATCCAGGTACCAATGCAGGAATTGATGGATGTACTTGTGGAGATATGGACAATGATGGTGACATCGATATCTTCCTTACTGATGATTCAGGTCCGAGTTATCTCTTCGTAAATACAACTCCAAACGGATCAACCTCACCCTTAAGCTTCTTTCAACCAGATCGTGGAATTGATGCCGGTCAGCCATATGCTGTAAACTATGGTATTAATGTAAACGGAGATGGAGAAGGAGTTTCCTTTGTCGATTACGATAATGATGGGGACCTTGACCTATACATTAATGTAAACGGTGGAGACAACCAGCTTTGGGAGAATGACATTGATAATGGAAACTTCATGGCCGTTTGTTTGGAGAGAACCCTCAGCGATACCATCGAACAGGTTGCGCTTGGAGCAAATGCCCTGATCAAGAATTGTAACGATAGTATTATCAGTGGTATTCGAGAAGTGAATTCGGCAAATGGTCACGGAACTCAGCTGCCACACTTCGTCCACTTTGGTATTCCAAACCCCACAGCAGAAGTAATAGTTGAGGTTTACTTCCCCTGGAGAAATGGTGAAAGAGATACCCTTAGGTATTCAGTAATTCCGGATACTGTGACAGGTGAATGTCTTACCCTCTTTGAAGAGTTTGCTAATGAGGCGCCAGTTCCGGTGGATGACACCTTCTTTGTCTGTCTCAATGAAACGGACACCATAAATGTCCAGGCAAATGATATCGATCCAAATGGAGACTCGATGTCAACCACAACAATTATAGGCCCATTCCATGGGTCTGCTGTCGTTTATGACGATAAGCGAATCCAGTACATTCCTAACCCTGGATATCTGGGTCCGGATTCAATAATTTATGTCGTATGCGACACAGGTCTCGCTTTCAATCCTTGTGATTTAAGCAGGCCAAAATGTGATACTGCGATTGTAAGAATTGATGTAATTGAAGAACCGAATGGAACTGATCCAGGGAATCCTCCTAGCCCAAGCTTTGACGATGTTGTTGAGGTACCTGTTCGATTGAATTTTGATACTACTATTTGTATTCCACTCGAAGACGGTTACTTCAGAGACACCTTCGCAGCAGTTCCTTTAATTGGTCCCTCATATCCCGGAGCGATCTACTCAGTAGTGAATGATACTTGCGTTCGTTACCAGACTCCTGCTTCAGGGAATACTCCGGATAACGATACGATCCTTGTAACCATCTGTAATAAATGTGGATGTGATACAATTGAATTCAGATTCATGTATCAGCCTGAGATCTGTGATGATGGAATTGATAATGATGGTGATGGCCTTGTTGATTGCTTTGATGATGATTGTCCGGCTTTCATAGGCACAACAACTACTACCACCGATACAATTTATGTTCAAGCCATCGAAGAGGATGATGGGGTAGGAGATCAGAATGCAGCAATTGGTCCACCGGATGGAGACCGTGCAGATCTTCACGATAATGGTGATGAGTTAGGAGTTGATTTCGGTCAGGTAATTCCATCTGGAACCGTGTTCTATATGCGATGGAGAAAGAGAAGCGGTGGAGGAACTTCCAGAGCGGGTATCGACCAGGCTTTGACATCTGCTGATTATGCAGCGAATAACTGGACTGCTGCTCCCACTCAGACTACTACTTCAAATAGCTTGATCATCAGCAGCTGGACTTCTACTGTTGATCTTCAGTTCCTTCATATTTATGATGCGGGAGGTCAGGACTTCCAAATAGATGCTATTTGGGCTACTCCAGTAACATTTGATACAGCTTGTAGGCTTAACATTTTTGCAAATGATGACCTTGATACAACCGGATACAGAGATCTGGATACAGTAAATGTTGCATTGAATGATTCGGCTTATTTGCCTCTGAGCCAAATGAACTTCACAGTTCTAACTCAACCAGCTCACGGTTCGGTCACCAATAATGGAGGTTTGTTTTTCTATCAGCCTGATAGTTCTTTAATACTAGGCGGCGCAGATAGCTTCACCTAT
>CAXDOZ010000055.1:0-15081 GCA_963991145.1 uncultured Chitinophagales bacterium
CCTCCGCATCGGCCCGAAGGGCCACAGAAAGCTTACCCTCCGACATTGCGATAATGGCCACATAGATGTTCTCAAACCTGGCCTCCCAATAACTGATCTTGTTGAAGTTCTTCTCATTGATATCCTGCACCAGGAAAATGAAATTCGACCGGATATTCTTTGCTGAAAAAGGAGGAAGAAGGTCTGATTGGAGCAGACTGTCGATTCTTGGCAGAAGTCCAAAGTAGAGATCGTTACCCCTTTTGGTCATCTCCTCATTGGGGACGCAGATCGCCTGATCTGAGATCTGGTCCAGGATGTCAATTCGAAGCAGCTCAGCCTCCAATGACTCCTCAGTGATTGCGGGAGCTCTATAAGCCTGGCCTGCGGCCGATTGGCAAAGAATGACGAAGAATAATAGGTACAGGGTACTTTTCACGCGGCAAAATTAACTTTTGTACTCATATGGCTTGAGCATTAAGGGATTTGTATTTTGGGAATATGGCAAGATGGATGCCAATATGTCTAGTGCTTTTGATCTTTACTGCCTGTGCTAAGAAGCGTCAGGAGAAGAAAAAGCAGGAGCAGCAACAAAAGGTGCTGGCTTTGAATGGCGTGGTGACAAGGCATCACGATCGATTGATCGAGGAGTTTCAGGAGTTTTATGGCGGCCTCTACATTCAGCCAATCGACTTGATCGTAGATAATTATCAGGATCTCGATTCTTTGATTCAAAGCGGAAAAGACTCTATTCTTTTGGTAGGTAGCCCCGATTCCGACAGCCTGTTCTTTAGGGAGTCGCTGAATCTATTTGAATTCTATGAGGCCACCTGGGAAGGTCCCCTTTGGGAGATCGTATTGATCATGGAGCGCTTCGAGCTTGAAAGAATAGACGATACTTATCAGATCAAACCTTTGGTTGATAGTATCATTCATAAAGAGCAGGTCCTTATTGAAGACTGGGAAGGGAGCCTTCGGCGGATTTCAGATCAGCTGGAAATGGAACTTGAAGAGGAATGATGTAAGTATTTAAGAAAATGGCGTCAAAGAGATCTATGTGGAAGTATATTTTGATCGGTGGAGGAATCCTGATCCTGATTGTGGTCATTTTCTTTCTTTTTCAGCTCTATTATCATCCTAAGACCAATTACGATAGCTACTCAAATGAGCCCATTAAGCACGATCTCTTTACAGAGGTTTTGAATGAGCATGTTAACCAAGAGGGCTTTGTCAATTATGATGGCCTGGCGGCCGATAGGTCTGGGCTCGACGAATATCTTAAAATGCTGAGATCAAATCACCCCGGCTCAAACTGGACTGAGGAAGAGAAGCTGGCTTATTGGATCAACGCATATAATGCCTTTACCCTTGAGATTGTCCTTGATCACTATCCATTGGAATCGATCCGACATATCCGCAGGTGGTCACTTCCCTTTATAAATTCGGTTTGGGATATCAAGTTCATCGACATTCAGGAGGAGACTTATTCGCTCAATAATATCGAGCACGATATCCTTCGAATTGAGTTTGGTGAGCCTCGTATCCATTTTGCGATCAATTGTGCGAGTTACTCCTGTCCGAAATTGCTGAACGAAGCCTATTCTGCAGATAAGTTAGAAGAGCAGCTTCAGGCTCAGGCCATCGATTTTATCAATGATCCGCTCAGGAATAAGATCTCAAAGGATAAAGCAGAGATCTCACAGATCTTCCTGTGGTTCAAAGGTGATTTCACAAAGGATGGATCAGTGATGGAGTATGTGAATCAGTTTGCTGAAACCCCATCCGCCGGAGGCGTAAAACCCAGCCATCTCGAGTATAACTGGGACCTCAATAAGCAGTAATTACCAGAATTTAGTGTGGCTAAAGCCGATTGCCAGAAGGGTGAGATGCACGATATAGGCGAAAAGAAGGATTCCCTGATAGCGCCAGAAGGTGTTCATGTGCTTCATGCTCTCCTCGTAGACAAAATCCTTTCCTGTCCTGTTAAAGCGATGGAGCGACTTTTGTGCCTTTCTTAACTTCAAAGCAGATAGAAGCACGAAAACCACCACGAAAAGGATTGCAATGTAGATATACCAGTCTGTAGCAAAATGAAGGTCACCGCTTTGGTTTTCCTGATACCAGAGGAACAGCACCAATGCAGCCGTTGCCACGGCACCTGCTAGGGATCCGAGTCCGAGGAAGATAAAGAACGACAAGGTATCGTTCAGCATTCCCAATAGTCTTGGCTGTAATGGTTCGCCTTTGCTCTCGACTTTCACGGGGATATTAACGCAAATTTAAGCTATTGGTTTTCAGTAACGACTGATTTTCAAGAACTAATGACACAGACTCTTGATTTGTAGCGTCCTAGGTATGGGTCTGAGCTATAATCTCAAACATGATCAATATCAGCAAGGATGACCTATGCTTAAACAAATCGCTCACTTAATAATCCGTACTTTTGCAGCTGAAACAAAAACGGGAGCTATTCATTTACCCCGTATCATTGGCAGACTCAAAAGCGGGCCGATATGAACATGCAAGCACATAACATAACCAAGCCGAGCAAGAACGATTATTACTGGGACGTAGGTCCGGAGCCGCACCTGGCGCGAAGAAAAGCGATCCTTAAAGCACATCCGGAAGTGAAAAAGCTCTTTGGAATCAACCCACGATTGAAGTACTCAGCGGTGATCCTCGTGATCATTCAGCTGGCAATTGCACTTACGATCAAGGATTGGGGTATGAAATGGTACATCTTCATTCCAGTGGCATACTTCGTTGGAGCTACTATTCAGCAAGCACTATTTCTTGCGATCCACGAGATCACTCACTTTATGGCTTTCTCAAAGCCAGACAACAATAATTACCTGGCATTCTTTGCAAATCTTCCAATTGTGTTGCCATTTGCGATGTCATTTAAGTTCTATCACAATGAGCACCACTGGCAGCAGGGTAAAGACGGAGTAGATTCCGATATCCCTTCTGTTGAAGAAGCGACTCTATTCCGTGGATTCTTCGGAAAAGTGATCTGGTTCCTAAATCAGATCTTCTTCTACGCTGTTCGTCCAATGACGATGAAACAGGCACCGTGGGACAAGTGGCAGGTTTACAACTGGGTTTTCCAATTCGGTATGATGGCGATCCTTATTCCTTTCATGGGATGGCAGGGATTGGCTTACCTGCTATTGGGATTGGTATTCGCAGGGGGACTTCACCCAACGGCCGGACACTTCATCTCTGAGCACTTTGTATTCAAGCCAGGACAGGAAACTTATTCTTACTACGGTCCATTGAACCTTGTTACTTACAATGTTGGCTATCACAATGAGCACCACGATTTCCCGAATATCCCGGGTTCTCGTTTGCCTGAGTTGAGAAAGATGGCACCAGAGTTCTACGATGATCTCGACTCTTACAGCAGTTGGACAGGCGTGATCATCAAGTTCCTTTTCACAAAGGACGTTACACTCTACAGCCGCACAAAGCGCAACTAGTATTGGGGCATTCTGTATTTTGCAGATAGCCCATGCGCAATACGCTTTACCGCATTTTACATCAGCTTTATCCGCTCCTGCCCAAGCGCAGGTTCAAGGGTGTAATTTTTCCCTTTTACCACGCTGTAAGTAATGAGCCCAGAGTGCATTATAAGCACTTGTTTGAGCTGCGCACTGTTGAGGCCTTTCAGGCCGATTTAGACTATCTGCAATCAAACTACCGCGCTTTGAGCCTTGAGGAGGCGATTGCATACGATAGCAATGAGCCAGCCTTTCACCTCAGCTTCGACGATGGATTCTCCGAGTGTTATGAGCTGATCGCTCCAATATTGGAGGAGCGCGGGCTTTCAGCTACCTTCTTTCTGAATCCTGAATTTCTAGATAACAAGGGATTGATGCATCGCTGCAAGGCATCGGTTTTGACCGAGGCGGAGCCAGAAAAGCGAGGTGAGTTCATGAGTATTCGTTACCGACAAAAAGGATTGCTCGATGCTCTGGCGATTGACATGGGAATCGATTGGGACGAGTACCTGCAAATTGAAAAACCTTACATGAATGTGGAGCAGGTGCAGGATCTGGTGAAGCGAGGATTTTCTATTGGCTCGCATAGTCTTGACCATCCCGAGTTCCCTCTTATTTCACCTGAACAGCAAGTAGAGCAAATTAAAAAAAGCCAGCAGGAGCTTGAGGGCCTATTGGGCCTGCGGCCCGATGTCTTTGCCTTCCCATTTGAAGATTTGGGCGCAGATAGTGCTTGTTTTGAAGTTTTGAAAGAGAACTATTCAGCCAGCTTTGGCACAAGCGGAATTAAAAAAGATCCCAGAGCAAATCACTTCCAACGATTGGATATGGAGAAAGCGAAATGGAGCGGTAAAGAATTGTTGGAGTTGAAGGTGTTGATGAGTTAAATATCCAATTCCCTACCTTCACCTCATGCCCCAGATCCGGAAGATCACTCTCGCTGAACTTTGGGATTTTGTTCGTTCCGAGCATTATCAAAAACTGCCGGTTTTGCCAATTTCTGAGCAAAGGGCACTTAGCTATATCCATAACCCAAGAGCTGAAGCTGAAGATGCAGTAATGTTCCTCGCCTATGAGAATGATCAGCTGGCGGGCTATCGGGTCACCTTACCCGATCAGATAAATGTGGATGGAAACATGGAGCATATGGGTTGGTACTCCTGCGTGTGGGTAGACCCGAATATGCGCGGAAAGGGCATTGCCAAGCAAATGGTTGAACATACTTTGGAGGCCTGGCAGCAAAGAATTCTTTTGCAGAATCCTATCCCCGCTTCTGAAGCGCTCTATCGCGGTAGCGGTCTTTTCCCAAGAGATAATTATAGGCAGGGCTTTCGAGGATATTTTCGTCCTGAGTTTTCAAAGATCCTCTCTAGCAAAGGAGGAATCTTCAAAGCACTTGGACCGGCATGGTCCATTGCAGATTGGCTGGCAAAACCAGTTAACTCAATTCGACTTGGACTATCTGCCTCAAAGTTTAATGTGGACCCTGCCAGTTTCCAGGCGGTAACAAATTTTGACGATCGCGATGATGAGCTCCTTTCTCAATTAGATTCAAAAGACCTGACTCGCAAGCGATCCATCGACCTCAACTGGTGGATCAATTATCCCTGGGTGCTCTCTTCCTCTTTGCAGGATAGAACATCGAGCAGGTATTACTTTTCCGCTATTGATGATCGCTTTGAATTTCTTCCATTCCGACTCTTTGACGCTTCTGGAAATCAAAACGGATTGATCCTCTTTTCGATTCGGGGAAGGGAATTGAGAACTGCTTATGCAAGATTGGAAAGGGCAAACATTCCCGCGGTAGCGAGCCTGATCGCCTCCCTGATGTATCAGTTAAACCTGGCCACCTTCACCACATTCAGCGCTGAGCTGGTGAAGCACTTTGAGAAAAACGGAGGCTACTTTATGTTCCAAAAAAGTCTTCGCAGATTGTATCTTGTTTCAAAAGTATTTGACCAAGAGGAGGTTAACATGGACGTTCTCCGCTTTCAAGACGGCGACGGCGATGCTGCCTTCACCTAAATCCTGACCCCCTATGAAAGCTTCCATGCAGCAACGCATGCGTTATCGCTTTGAGCAATTCCTCGCCAAAGGAGGAAGCTCGATCTTCCTAAGTCTATTGATCGTTTTTGTCAGTGCCTTTTTGATCATCATAGCGATCAGAGGTCTTCTGCTATTGATCTTCCCGGATATGGGATACAACACCTATATCGATAATTTCTTCGGGCACATATGGGCGATATTTCTGCAAATGACAGATCCCGGGAACATGAATCAGGATAATGATTCAAGGGTTTCAACCAAGATCACAACGATCATTGCCGGACTAAGCGGAGTAGTGATTCTCTCTATGCTGATCGCATTTATCACTACCTCGCTTGAAAAGACATTGTATGAATTCAGAAAGGGTCGCGGACCGGTTCTTGAAGAGGATCACACGTTGATTCTCGGTTATAATGAACGCGTGGTGGAGATCATTCGCGAATTGATCATTGCCAATGAAAGCGAATCCAAAGCATCGGTAGTTGTCCTTGCAAATGAGGATAAAGAGAAGATGGACGATTTCATCATCAAACGGATACCGGATTCAAAAATGACCAAGATCATCACTTCAAGTGGAGAGGTATCCAATCTGAACGAGCTTAAGCGAGTGAATGCAGCCAGCGCAAAATCAGTAATAATTCTGGCGTCCTGTTCAGACTCTGCTCCTTTGGAAGAGAAGCTTCTTTCTGATACCCATTGCATCAAGACCATTATGGCTTTAATTGCCTGTCAGGGTGGAGAGAACGGGATTCCGATAGTCTCTGAGATCTTCACCGAGGAGAAGCGCGATATCGTGGCACTCTTTGAAGATGATAATATCCTCGCTCTCGACAGCTGGGATATCATGGGTAAGCTATTCGTACAAACTTCTTTGACCTCTGGTCTGGAGATGGTCTATAATGAGATACTTTCCTTTGACGGCTCCGAATTGTATTTCTATGGAGCCAATTGGAATGGTGAGGAATTCAGGGAGTTGCCTTATCACTTTAAAGATGGAATTCCGCTTGGGATCATGAGCGAGGATGGAACTTTGACGCTTCGACCAGAGAAGGGAGTTACCATGAAAGATGGTGATGAGATCCTAATTCTGGCTGAGGATGATTCAACTATAGATTATAGCTCTGAGAAGCTATTCCAGCATAAGACCATCGACTTTGCAGATGGTAAAATGGAGAGTCGTCAAAAGAAGATGCTTATGCTTGGCTGGCATAATGTTGCCAATATCTTCATTCGTGAATCGAACGATTACCTTCTTGAGGGTTCCAGTTTCGACATTGTGATGGAGCATCCAAATGCTGAGATCAGGGAGCGGATTCGAATTCTGGATGAGGAATATCCCGATCTAAAGATCACTTTGAAAGAGACCTCGGCCATGAGCATGGCAAATCTGCGTGAGCTAAATCCTTTTGACTACGATAATGTGATCATCCTTTCGCAAGACGCTGATGAACAGCCGGCAGAGAAGATCGATTCGGATACATTGATGATCCTTCTTTTGCTTCGCCGATTGGCAAATGAGGAAGGGAACAATGCTGATGAGATGCATGTGATCACTCAGGTTCTTAATTCAGATAATCAAGATCTGATCGTGCAAACCGATGTCGATGACTTCATCATCAGTAATAAGCTGATCACGATGATCCTGGCTCAGTTGAGCGAAGAGCCTTTGATGAAACTCCTTTATGATGACATTTTCGAAGAGGATGGATCAGAGATCTATGTGAAGCCCGCCTGGCTTTACATCAAGGAAAATGACTTCCCGATCACCTGCAAGTTTGCGGATCTGCTTTATCTCGCTAACGAGCGCGATGAGATCTGTTTGGGGATCCGTTACGGAGCCAAATCAAAAAATGCTGATGAGAACTTTGGTGTGATCCTGAACCTCGAGAAGGATGAGGAGATCACTTTAGGTAAGGATGACTTTTTAGTTGTGCTTGCAGAGGATGAGTTGTAATTAACCCTCCAACTCTACCAGAGTTTCCCCTTTTTCTACTGCATTTCCTTTTGAGATGTTTACTGATTTTACCACACAATCAGCCTGAGCCTTGATCACGTTTTCCATTTTCATTGCTTCAAGGATCAGCACCTGATCACCTTTGGAAAGCGATTGTCCGGGCTCGACCATAACATCGATAACAAGACCGGGCATTGGTGCTTTGATATTCTCAATTGCAGTGGAGGCAAGATTGTCCATTCCAAGCTTTTCAAGGAGAAGATCAAATCGGTCTTTGACACTGATCTCGTAATTGCGACCATTGACCTGTATCACAAAGCTCTTAGCAGCCACATCTGCAGAAACAACATTAGCTCTGAAGCCTTTTCCATCCTTTAGGATATGAAAGACACCAGGCTCTACTTCCTGTAGATCCCAATCGAATGATTTGCCATCTGCCAATTCAATTGGCTCTTTCCCATTTACAGATATCTGAAACATAGTCTGGATTTTATGCCTTCTCGTCGAGCTTTCATCCTTAGAATGTCGGTCTCGGTCGAACCGTAAGCAAATTAAATGGTTTACCCTCTAACTTGCATAACTTTGCAGGTCCCTATTCGGTCGAAGACCATGAAAATAAGTTTATGAATAAAGTCTTACTCGCTGCTCTTGCAGCTTCTACTATACTTTTCGCTTGTGCGGGAAACAAAGATTCTACTAAAGATCCATTCGAGGATTCCGTAGTTCTCGATGATATTGACGTATTTGCTTACGATTACAAAAAGGTCTACAATGCCGCTGAGACGCAGTATTGGGATCTAATGCACACTCGTCTTGAGCTCAAGCCGGATTGGGAGCAATCTTATCTCTACGGTCAGGCCACACTTACACTTCAGCCCTACTTCTATCCTCAAACTACAATGGTTCTGGATGCCAAGGGATTTGAGATCAATGAGATCTCATTAATGCGATATGAGGAGCGCATTCCTTTAAAGTACTCTTACGATGATATGAATATCACCATCCAGATGGATCGCGAGTACAAGAGAGGAGAGCAGGTGAATATTTACATCGACTACATTTCGAAGCCAAATGAGCTGGAGGAAACTTACTCTGAGGCAATTGAATCAGATATAGGATTGTACTTCATCGATCCACTTGATGAGGACAGCACCAAACCAACACAACTTTGGACGCAAGGTGAGCCTGAAGCTTCTTCTTGTTGGTTCCCAACGATCGATCAGCCAAATGAAAAGACTACTTCAGACATTCTGATCACTGTTGAGGATAAGTACGTTACGCTATCCAATGGTGTGCTTTTGGGAGATACAGTTTGGGATGATGGTTTTAGAACTGATCACTGGATGATGAGTCAGCCTCACGCTCCCTACCTCTTTATGCTAGTGGTTGGTGAGTTCATGGTTACCACAGATACCTGGAGAGGAATGGATGTCACTTATTACCTCGAAGAGGAATATCACCCTTATGCAAATGACATTTTTGGAGCTACTCCTGAGATGCTTGATTTCTACTCAGAGCGATTCGGATTTGACTATCCTTTTGAGAAGTATGCTCAGGTAGTTGTTCGTGATTTCGTTTCAGGAGCAATGGAGAATACCACTGCTACTATTCACTTCTCGGGATTGCACCAAACTCCACGTCAGATGCTGGATGGAGACCGCCAGGATATCATTGCTCATGAGCTGGTTCACCATTGGTTTGGTGATCTTGTAACCTGCGAAAGCTGGGCAAATCTGCCATTGAATGAGTCCTTCGCGACTTATGGAGAGTACTTGTGGTTTGAATACAAGGACGGAAGAGATGCCGCCGATGATCACAAGCGTAAAGACCTCGGAGCCTATTTGAATGAGGCACAGAGAAAGCAGGTGAATCTTATTCGCTACGATTACGAATCACCAAATGACATGTTTGACCGTCACTCTTACCAGAAGGGTGGATTGGTACTTCACTATTTGAGATATATCCTTGGTGATGATGCATTCTTTGAAGGCCTTAAGCTTTATCTAAATGATAATGCATACAAACCAGCAGAGATCGATCATCTGAGATTGGCAATGGAAGAAGTGACTGGTCAGGATCTGCACTGGTTCTTTGACCAATGGTTTTTCAATGCCGGTCACCCAATTATGGAAGTGGAATATATCTGGGCTGAAGAAGGGGTTCAACATGTGATCGTAAGCCAGGAGTCGAGCAATGCTACCGGCTTTGTTTTCCAGGTCCCATTCGATATTGACTTTTACCTCAATGGAGAGGTGGTTCGCAAGTCGATGACCTTGAAAGATCCGATTGATACATTCAGCTTCACCTTTGATTCAAAACCGCTTACAATAGACTTCGATCCGGAGAATTATGTGCTTGCTGAGATCAGTGATAGCATGAGCATTGCAGAGTACAAGTATCTATATGAGAATGCTCCGAGGTATCTAAGCCGATTAAATGCTTTGGTTGCAATTAAAGATTACCAATCTGAATCCAAGGAGGCAGAGCAAGTGATTTGGGATGCAATGGATGATGAGTACTGGCACATTGCTTTCAGAGCGGCTTCTTATGTGGATGAAGATCACTTCAAGGGTAACCAGGAGATGATCGACTTGCTTTCAGAAATGGCTGTCGGGCATGAGAAATCTGCTGTAAGAGAGGAGTGTATTGATAAGCTGGTAGACCTAAAAGCTGAAAGCGCAGAAGAGTATATCAACCAGGCTTTAAATGATTCTTCATATAGCGTGCAGGGAGCAGCCCTTTCTGCAATGTTTGACATTAATGAAGAAAGAGCTCTTGAGGTTGCTGAGAAGTGGGAGAAAGAAAAGAGTTCAAGCATCAGAAATGCAGTTGCTGAAACCTATGCAAGTGTTGGAGGATCTGAAAAGCAGGAGTACTTCGAAAAGAAGATCTCTTCCACTGATGGATGGGGGCTTTACAATATGCTTTTCTACTATGGTAATTTCCTTGGTCGCATGGATAAGGAAGCGACTTTAACTGGTCTAACAACCATGATGGATGCCGCTGAACGCACAGATGCATG
Organism: uncultured Chitinophagales bacterium; assembly: GCA_963991145.1. Lineage (GTDB taxonomy): Bacteria > Bacteroidota > Bacteroidia > Chitinophagales > JABDMM01 > CAXDOZ01. Next base: position 10,502 of record CAXDOZ010000055.1, read on the forward strand.
GTGGTCTGATTATGCTGCTACCGGCGGGATGAACCGGATCATTAGCGGTCAGGAAGTTCAGATCTCTAAGCTTGAGGCTGAGTTAAAAGAACTCGATAAGGTAAATCTTACTCGAGAAGAGGAGATCAAAGCTGAGATCGAAGATCTCAACTTCTCAATCGATAAGGTAAAAGAGCAGATCGCATTTCTCGAAGAAGAGAAAGAGGATCATCCTTAAGCCTACTCTACCACAACTTTAGTTACAGCTCTCTTCTCTTTGCTGTTAAGCTCTAGCAGGTAAGTACCAGGTGCGAGATTGTCGAGATATAGTGTTCTCTCGTCTCCACCCATTAGATCCTTTTGATAAACCAATCTTCCTGTGATATCCAAAAGGTTTACCTGAGCAGTATTCCAGTTGTGAAGAGGAAGATGGATCACGTCACTTGTTGGATTAGGGTAAACTTTGAAATCCTGAACTAACTCCCCAAGACCTGTGGTATTACAAACATTCGCGTAGGTATCGAAGAATCCTTTCGCGGCAAAAAGAGAAGTAAAGGCACAAGCTGTATGTCCGTCAGTTGGGCTGGCTAAAACTGCTGTTACGTCTGTTGCTCCATTTGCGATCATTGTATCTCTGGCTACAATTGAGTTCAGGTAAGTAACACTTGAATCCATCGGACAGTAGTAAAGTACAGTTGGCATACTTGGAGCCCAATCGTATACATCATTATCTCTTAGGGCTATTCTAAGCGGATGATTAGGGTCACTTACATAGTCAGCGAAATATGCTGAATCAATCATATCTCTTGGAACCGGAGGCAGGTTAGCGTTTGCTGTTCCCATACCGTATTCGCCATTAAAAACAGCACCAATAACAGAGTCATAAGGAGCTCTAAAGGCCTGACTTAAACTATCGTATAGGTTTCCATATACTTCCTGGTAACCAACAGCCAAAAATGGCAGATATCCCGGATCTGGATAAGGAACTGTATCTCGGATAAGAGTTTCCTGTACACCTGAAACATCATAAGGACCTGAACCTCCCGCCCAGGCAACAAGATTGAATTCAGCTGAGTGGTTTTCCTGCATCATGCGCGCTGTTGCAGCAGCAGAATGTCCACCCTGAGAGTAGCCTGCAATGAAAACCTCTCCATTTAACTGATAGCCATTGGCAGTACACCACTCTCTTGCAGCTCTTAATAGATCAATACTTGCAGTTGCTTCACTATGAGCGTGAATGTATGGGTGATGAGGATAGTCGTTTCCTCCAAGCTCAAGGTAATCTGGAAGCACCGACAAATACCCATCAGAAGCGAGGCCCTGACCCACTCTGACTTCACCGGAAAGATTGTATGAAGGAGCATCGGTCTTTTTTGAAATTGTACCGTGACAATAAACTGCTGCAGGCATGGCACAACCACTGGTCCATGGAACTATGATAGCACCTGTAGCTACAGTAGGTGTGCTATCAGGCTCTATGGTATTGTAGGTGATACGGTAAACATTACAGCCATAACGAGCGAAAATGAATCCGTCACTTAGGAGTTCATCTTTCGTCTTGTAATCTATCAGGCTGTCTGAAATGTAATATGTCTGTGCTTGAATAAAGTGGAATGCGCAAGCGAACGCAAGGAGGGTAAAAACTTTCTTCATAGGAGTCTGATCGAGGAGATCATTGTTCAAAACAGGCGGCACGCCCATCTCTTAAGTCCCCAACGGTTATCTCCTCGAATTCAATCCCGACAGGGTATTGCGATGATATATAATTAAAAAAACAAGCGCAATGCTCATCGGCTGAATCGTAACCGTCCTCCTCTGAATTGAGCCTGCATTTAACCAGGAAGGTCAAAACCTGCTCCTGAGACCAGCTGTGATCCTCATTTAAGATAGTGCCCTCAGACTCAGTTTCCTCTGTATTTGGATTTTCAGCACAGGAGAAAATTAGCAGGCTAATGAGAATTAGAATAATGGACCTCATTCAATGATCATTACTTCTACAACAGGAAGATCGAGTGGAAGGGAGTCGATGCCGGTATCCAAAAAATCATCAGGTACACCAGACAGGTCCATCACAAAGATCTGAAGCTCTTCATAGGGTTCCAGATATACCACTCCAACTTCATTCTGCCAGTAATCAAAATCAGAATAGACGGTATTTAGTTCTCCCCAATAGGACCCAACTCCAACTCCCTGATCATTTCTAAAGCGCTCATCGAGAACGGAAATGGAGACCGCCGGACAAGCATCCATCGAACAGTCAAATACAGCTTCCATTAGGAGGAATTGCTCCTCGTCGAAGAACCTCAACATGGCCATTTCATCTCCTGCCAAATAGGTGACATCGAGAATCTGATCTTCTGGATACATGGACTTAGCCTCCTCAAGTGATGTACCCAGGTAGATCTTATCCGCACCAAAAGAATTCATCGAATAGGATTTCTCCTGAATTCCTCCAGCTCCATTTGAGCCAGAAACTCCATCTTCTACAGTTAGCTTCTCTTCTTTAGCACTAGTGTCAATATCTACAGTGCCGTTTGAATCAACTGAAGTTTCCTCTTCTGAATTGCCACAGGATGAGAATCCTGCAATTGCAATCAATACTATCAGAATGGTCCAATTTCTCATCTATCTATTCCTCTTTTACAAATGCCAAAATCCGGGCATCGAAATCAAATGTACGAATGCACAAATACTATCTTTGGTTGAAAGCCAACACAATGACGGAAAACCCGATCGATGCTTTTAATGAGTATCGCGAAAAAATGAATGAGCGCATCCTGAGCTCAGATAATCTGACATTAAAAAGATTCTTTAGCCTCGATAATCAGGCATATAAAGATGGTGCATTATCAGTGGATGTGAAGGAGATGCTTGGATTGATCTCCTCATTGGTTCTTCGTTGTGATGATTGCGTGAAATACCACCTTGGAAAATGTGCCGAGCTAAATGTCTCTACTGAGGCAATCTATGAGGTGTTCGCGATAGCTAATTTGGTTGGTGGTTCAATTTGTATCCCTCACACTCGTCGGGCGGCTGAGTACTGGGACGAACTAATGAAATAGTATACAATGCCTCAAGACGATAAAAGACTTTTCCTGCTCGATGCCTTTGCATTGATCTACAGAGCCTACTACGCATTTTCAAAGTATAACCCCAGAACAAAGGAGTACACCGGACTGATCAATTCTAAAGGGGTGAACGTATCGGCCATTTATGGCTTTGTTCTAACCTTTCTCGACCTTATTGAGAAAGAGAATCCAACCCACATTGCAGTCGTCTTTGATACCGATGATGCGACTACAGATCGTGCCCAGGAGTACGAATTCTACAAGGCAAACCGTCAGGCAATGCCAGAGGATATCGCCAACTCTATCCCAGTCATCAAAGAGATCGTGAAGGGATTTGATCTCCCATGTCTGGAACTGGCCGGCTATGAAGCTGATGATATTGTAGGTACGATTGCAAAGCAGAAAGCACAGGAGGGATACGAGGTGTTTATGGTCACACCTGATAAGGATTACGGCCAACTCGTGGAGGAGAATATCTACATGTATAAGCCGGGCCGACAAGGTTCAGGTCCAGAGGTTTTGGGTGTTAAAGAAGTGAACGAGAAATGGGGAATTGAGAATCCTCTTCAGGTGATCGATATGCTTGGCCTGATGGGTGATAGCGTAGATAATATTCCGGGTATTCCAGGGATTGGAGAGAAGACTGCGCAAAAGCTCATCGCTCAGTTTGGTTCGCTTGAGGGAGTGCTTGAAGGAGCAGATCAACTCAAGGGAAAGATGAAGGAGCGGGTCGAGGATCCCGAGAACCAGAAGATGGCTTTGATCTCCAAAGAGCTCGCTACCATTATCCTCGATGTTCCTATTGAAGTAAGCGATGATGAACTTCATCGGGCGCAGCCCATAAAGGAAGTTCTCGAACCTCTCTTTGTTGAGCTTGAGTTCAGAACACTTGGCAAACGGGTCTTTGGTGAGGATTTTAAAGTAAATCAAAAGACAAAGCCAACCGCACAAATGGATCTGTTTGGTGGAGGAGGAAACTCGGAGGAGTCTGACACTGAAGCTAAAGCTGAACCTGAAAAGGGAAAGGATCTATCTAATACAGAGCATACTTATAAGGCTGTGTCAGAGGATAAGGAGATCGACGATCTGATCTCAAAAATGGCAGGTCAGAAGAGCTTCGCTTTTGATACTGAAACCACCGGTTTAGATCCACTTCTAGCTGAGATCGTTGGGATGTCGGTGAGCTGGAAAGCGCATGAGGCATTCTATGTTCCATTCCCGGAAGACCGCAAAGAAGCAACTGCCTTACTCGAGAGGTTCCGCTCAGTTTTCGAAAATGAAGCAATCGAGAAAGTTGGTCAGAATCTGAAGTACGATATGCATGTGCTTGCTCAATATGGAATTGAGGTCAAAGGGCCAATCTTCGATACCATGCTTGCTCATTATCTGATCGAGCCTGATTCTAGGCATAATATGGATTACCTGTCTGAGACTTATTTGGGCTACAGCCCGATGAAGATCGAGACACTGATCGGGAAGAAAGGCCCAAAGCAAGGCTCAATGCGCGATGTGCCTTTAGATCAGATCACGGAA
>CAXDOZ010000056.1:0-14936 GCA_963991145.1 uncultured Chitinophagales bacterium
GATTTCTGCCTGTCTCGTGGGCTCGGAGATGTGTATAAGAGACAGATTCTAGCTATTCTTTAACCTTTCTTCCAGATCCTCAATACGTTTGAGAAGTTCTGGCAATTTACGCACCAATGATTGGTGTCGCAAGGATTCTCTAAAATCATACGCAGGTGCGCCTGTTACGGCTTTCCCTGGTTCTTTAATACTTTTTGAAACTCCGGACTGAGCATTTACTGCTGAAAAATCCGCTAATTCTATGTGCCCTACCAATCCGGCCTGACCGCCAATTCTGCAATTCTTACCAAGTTTGGTTGATCCGGAGATCCCGGCTTGCGCGGCGATAACTGTGTTTGTGCCGATATCTACATTGTGAGCCAACTGAACTAGGTTATCGACCTTGGCTCCTTTTCTTACAATGGTTGCTCCCATTGTTGCGCGATCAATAGTGGCATTTGCGCCGATTTCTACATCGTCTTCCAGGATCACAATCCCCGAGTGAATGATCTTCTCAAAACTTCCGTCTGATTGAGGAGCGAAACCAAATCCGTCTCCACCAATTACTGCTCCTGCCTGTACAATGCAATTATCTCCGATCTGACATCCTGCATAAACTTTCACCCCAGGATAGATTCGTGAATTCTTTCCAATTTTGGCATTAGGGCCAATGTATGCGCCGGGATAGATCTTTGCTCCTTCCTCAACTCGAACACCTGCTCCGATGTAAGCAAATGCGCCCAGGTAAATATCGTTTCCAAGACTGGCCGATTCGTGTACAAAAACAGGCTCTTCTCTCCCACTTAGATCCATCTCATCTCTGGCAAACTTTTGAGTTAAAGTGGCCACCGCAGAATAAGGATCATCCAGGATGATCAAGGAGCTTGAATATGGACCGTCATCAAGCGGAAAATCCTTTGAAACCAGCAGTATTGCTGCCTTAGTGGATTTTGCAAAATGAAGGTACTTGGGGTTTGCGAGGAAGCTCAGGCAGTCGGAATCTGCTTGTTCGATAGGAGCGAATTTGTGAGCGATAACATCAGGGTTACCCAACAATTCACCACCCAGTAATTTGGCTAGCTCGCCCGCGGAAATTTGCATGCCGCCAAAGTTAAGAATATATTAAATAGTAAGGCTTTTTGGGTAGCAGATATAGTGCTTAGACACCGGTTCAATGATTGAATTGAGATCTCCGTGGTCTGATTCCTCCGAGAAGTCCTTAAGTGATTCATCCTTATGCAGGATAGTGATCTTCCCTTTAGATTGATCATAAGCATGATTACTGGTTCTATCCTTGATAAGCATGTAATGAATGTCCTTTTCCTGTAGTCCAAAATCATCCTGAATTGCAGCTCGTATCTTTTGAACTTTTGCAGGGTCAAAATCAGAACTCTGCATCTCAATTTTAAAGAGGTGTCGGTTTATGATGCTCTCGCATAAATGCGAGAGGATGATGTCATCATTATCCATCCAGTTCTTAAAGGCAAGCATCAGATCGTGATCATCCAATTTGCTAAAATGATGCAATGCCTCTCCATTCGGCTCAAAAGCAGAGCGATCCGGTTCATTCTTTAGGAAATACTTCAAAGAGGCAGATGCTTCTAGGTCCATTCCATTATTGAATAACTCTCGTGCACGCTGAACTGCTTTTACCATCATATGCTCAACACATAGTACAGTTTTGTGAAGATAGACCTGCCAGTACATTAAGCGACGAGCAGTAATAAATCGCTCAATGGAGTATAGTCCTTTTGCCTCAACCACCAATCTACCATTCCTTACATCGAGCATCTCTATGATCCTTCCAATCCCAACAACACCCTCACTAACTCCGGTAAAGAATGAATCTCTGGATAAGTAGTCTAAACGATCCACGTCTAATTGGCTGCTGAGGAGATCATGTAAGAATTGCTTCTTGTAAGTTCCTTCGAAGATCTGGATCGCCATATCAAGCTCACCGTCAAACTTCTCGTTAAAGGCATGCATATAGCTGATTGACAACTGCTCGTGTGACACTCCACCGATAAGGCAGCTTTCCAGTGTGTGCGAGTAAGGCCCGTGTCCTATATCGTGAAGAAGAATTGCCAGCAAAGCAGCTTTCTCCTCCTCAGGGCTTATGTCCTGTCCCTTGATCTTTAGGATATCAATCGCTCTCTGCATCAGGTAAGTTGCACCTAAAGCATGGTGAAACCTAGTATGAGATGCTCCGGGGTAGACGTAATCAGTAAGCCCAAGTTGCTTAATCCGCCGAAGGCGTTGAAACCAGGGATCATCTACAATTTGATAAAGGATCTCATATGGCACTGTAATAAACCCGTGAACCGGATCGTTGAAAATCTTTCTTTTTCCACCCATTTGAAGAATTCTAGAACTGCCACCTCATAACAAACGTTAATCCTATGCCGCTACAGGTCAAATATATTATCATTGTGAATTCTCAAACCAATTAAATCTATGAGCGCAAAAATCCTTTGGGCCGACGACGAGATCGATCTACTAAAACCACAGATTCTTTTCCTGGAGGGAAAGGGATATAACATTACTCCTGTAACAAATGGGCAGGACGTGCTGGAACAACTTAGTTCTGAAAGCTTTGATCTCGTTATCCTGGATGAATCCATGCCTGGATTAACTGGTTTAGAGACCTTAGATAAGATGAAAGATACCGGCGTTCAACTTCCGGTTATCATGATCACGAAGAATGAGGAAGAGGATCTAATGGAGCAGGCAATTGGCCAGCAGATCTCTGAGTATCTGATCAAACCTGTGAAGCCTCAACAGATCTTATCTGCCCTAAAGAAGATCATTGATAATAAGCGTCTGGTTAGTGAGCATACTAATACTGCTTATCAGCAGGAATTTCAGAAACTATTCCTCAGCCTACAGGAGGTAGATAGTTATCAGGATTGGATCGAGCTTTATCGCAAGTTGGTTTTTTGGGAGCTTGAGCTTGCAAAATCTGAAGGGAAAGAGATGCATGACATCTTCACCATGCAGAAGTCGGAAGCAAATCAGGCATTCAATAAATTTTTGATCAAGAACTACATAAAGTGGATCCAGAATCCAGATGATGAGGATTCTCCAACCATGTCTCACAACCTTCTATTGAGGAAGGTTTTTCCGCTTCTCAATGATGATAAGCCTACGGTAATGGTCTTGATCGACAACCTCCGATTTGACCAGTGGAAGATCATTCAACCAATGATCAATAGTATGTACCGTATGGTTGATGAGGAGGCCTTCTACAGTATTCTTCCTACAGCAACTCAGTACAGTCGAAACTCAATTTTCTCTGGTTTGCTCCCATCTGAAATTGCAAAACAGCATAAGGAATACTGGAAAAACGACGATGATGAAGGAGGTAAGAATCTCTTTGAAAAAGACCTTTTAGGGATAAACCTGGAGCGCTCTCTCAGAGATCCGATCAAGTATCAGTATTTGAAGATCGTTAACCACAGGGATGGTAAAGCCCTGGAGGATAATGCCCTAAATCTTCTAAATAACAAGCTCAGTGTTATCGTCTACAACTTTGTAGATATGCTCTCACATGCAAGAACTGAAATGGAGGTTTTGAAAGAGCTGGCAGGAGACGAATCAGCATACAGATCGATCACAAAGTCATGGTTCGAGCATTCATCTCTTCACAATGCTTTGAAGAAGATCTCAGAGCACGATGTAAACCTTGTGATCACAACTGATCATGGAACCATCAGAGTAAAGAATCCAAGCAAGGTAATCGGTGACAGAGCAACCACCACAAATATCAGGTACAAAGCAGGAAAGAACCTGAACTACGACAATAAGGATGTCTTTGAAGTTAGAAAACCAGAGGATGCCGGATTACCAGCGCCAAACGTGAGTACAACCTACATCTTCGCCAAGGAGGACTTATATCTGGTTTACCCTAACAATTACAATCACTACGTGAACTTCTTCAGAAACACATTCCAGCATGGAGGGATATCACTGGAAGAGGTCATCATCCCATTTGCACGATACAGTAGCAGATAATGCGAACAGAATTCACAGCTGAAGGCATTGATGATCTTTCGGGAATTGCTCAAAAAATCATTGAGCTAATGGAAGATGATCGTATTCTTCTAATGAGAGGAGATCTTGGAGCCGGAAAAACAAGTTTGGTGAAGGAGCTCATCAAATCATTGGGTTCTACAGATGAAGGATCAAGCCCAACTTACTCTCTGGTCAATGAGTACCTGAATGAAGATGGAAGTAACATTTACCACCTTGACCTTTATAGAATCGAGGACAAACAGGAGTTGATTGAAATTGGTCTTGAGGATATTCTATACTCCGGGTCATATTGCTTTATTGAATGGCCGGATATTGCTGTCGATATCATCCCAGAAGAGGCAATCAATCTAGAGATAAAAACACTCGACGAACACAGGAGGAAAATCCTTATTTTTAGAGAATGAGTGAGAAGGGGAAACAGTTTGAAGGCTTAGTTTCCAAGCTAGGATTATCACCCCTAGAAGCCCCAACCAAGATCGGATCAAAAGAAGGTGAGCTTTTCATTGGCTTACCTAAGGAACGCACATTCCAGGAACATAGAATTTCACTTACCCCGGAAGCTGTCCATTTACTGGTTTCAAGAGGAAATAGAGTTATTGTTGAAACTCTGGCAGGAAGTGATAGTCATTTCTCAGATAATGAATACTCAGAAGCCGGTGCCGAGATTGCCGATGGTCCTGAACAAGTATTCAAGAGTGATATCATTTTAAAAGTGGCCCCTCCTACCTTGGAGGAGATCGGGTTTATGGGCATCGATCAGACCCTGATCTCGCCGATTCACCTTCCTACTCTGGAGAAAGAATACATCAAAGCACTGATGAAGAAGAAGGTCACAGCTCTGGCCTTTGAATACATTCGAGATGAGAGCGGATCATTCCCTTTTGTGCGCTCAATGAGTGAAATAGCGGGAAACAGCGCAATTCTAATTGCCGCTGAATTACTCTCAAATATTAGTCAGGGGAAAGGAGTACTTCTAGGCGGTATTACCGGAGTTCCTCCTGCTGAAGTTGTCATTCTGGGTGCTGGTGTAGTAGGCACAAATGCTGCCCGAGCTGCCATAGGAATGGGGTCTACTGTCAAAGTCTTTGATAACAACATCTACAAGCTAATGCGCTTACAGGAGGTGATCGGTACAAAGATCTTCACCTCAACAGTTTCTCCAGCGGTATTAGAGAGAGAGCTGTCCAATGCTGACCTTGCTATTGGAGCAATTCATTCAAAGGATGGAAGAACAGACATGCTCGTTACCGAAGACATGGTAATGAAGATGAAACCGGGTTCAGTCGTTCTTGATATCAGTATTGATCAGGGTGGATGTTTTGAAACATCTCGAGTTACCGATCATAACAATCCTACTTATGAAGTGCACGATGTAATCCATTACTGTGTACCTAATATTCCTTCTCGCTACGCCCAAACTGCTTCTAATGCAATTAGCAATCTCATTGCTCCTATGCTTAGCAGATGTCAGGAATTAGGAGGCATGAAGGGACTTCTATTCGAGGAAAAAGGATGTCGGAACGGCACTTACCTGTTCAAGGGCAACCTCACCAATATGTACTTGAGTGAAAAGTTTGGGATCAAGGCAAGTAACCTTGACTGGCTTTTTGCAGCGAATATCTGATCTACTCTACTAAAAGCTTCTTAGTGAAAATTCCCTCCTGGCTATAGAGCTTTACGAGGTAAATTCCCTGAACAAGGTCCTCAGTATTGATCTCTACAGAACTGCCTGAGTTTTCAATTTCAGATTGATAGACTCTGGAACCTGAGACATCTACGATCTCAATGCTGTGGACTAAACCAATCTGATTGTCAAACTCAATGTTAAAACTGCTACTTGCAGGGTTTGGATAAAGTGAGATCGACTCGCGGCTGAAAACCTGATCAATCCCTACCGTAGTCTCTATATCTGCCAATCCAGGGCGTCCAATGATCAGCATACTTCTCATAATATCGATCTGGTCATTGGTAAAGCTGTTCTGGCAGGTCTCAGTTGAGTAGTCCATATAGTTCTCTACCATATCTGGCAGATCTCCGGGAACAGCAGGATCGCATGTATTCTTTAAAAAAGAACATCCTGATGCCTGAGAATCGCTACTGGCAGCTGGTGTATCATCCAGGCCATCGTCTTCATTACAAGCTCCATCGCCCCAGATATGTCTCAACCCAAGGAAATGACCAACTTCATGAACAGCTGTTCTCCCTTGATCTGCGACAGAGAAAGGACCTGTTGCATTTGGGTTGTTCGGTCCGGTAACAGCATAGTGAAGCACCACACCTTGCTTTGCAGAATCTGTTGTATTTCCAGGAGGCCAATTTGGAGCTGCCGCTGGAGGGAATGCATAACCTAAAACACCAAAGCCATTAAGAATATCGCAAACCCAAATATTCATATATCTATCAGTAGGCCATGGATCAGCACCACCTGTAGCTACTGCTTTTACATTATCTGTAAAGGGCTCGAAACCAAATGGGCCTGGCGTACCTAAAGTGTAAGTTATTCCTGTTGTAGGATTGCCTGAAGGATCTGTTGTTGCCAGGTAAAACTCAATTCCGGCATCGCCCACGACAGGCAAGAACTCACTTCTTGTATTTGTAGTGTCAGCGTTTTGGCGTCTAAAATCACGATTCAACACATCAATTTGACCTAATAGCAGATCATCACTCAAGCTATCTACCTGAGGGTCTGTGTAAACCAAATGAATCACTGTTGGAATTCGAAAGATCGTATCGTGTGCGCTATTAGTCTTTTGAGAGGAAGATGAAATTCTTTGCTTAGCCTGTTCAAATGTCAAATCAACCGCTTGCTTATAGCCTGGATAGTTTTGATCATGATGATCTACAACATGCGTGGTGGCGCATCTTTCATGAATCTGGGCTACAAGTCCAGAAAGACAAAAAAGGCTAAAAAGTGCTAACAGGAAGTACTTCTTCATAATTATCGTAGTATCTGCAGAATGAACGCTTTAGATGCATTCTCATTTTCAACCCTTAAGATATACATTCCATCAGACAAGTGTGTGGGAATTTCAATTGACTCATAGACTGATGTTTGCAAAACTCGCTGTCCCAGATAATCGAATAGAGAAGCATTATACTCCTGATCTTGCTCAAGGCCGGAGATCTTAACTATTGAACTAGCGGGATTGGGATAGATACTAATATGATCCAATGGTTCGGCCTCTTCTATGCTTGTAACAGCCTGGCGAATATTAATATCGTCTACATAGACATTATTCCCACCAGTTGACTTGTGCTCAAATTTGACCAGTACACTGCTATTCCCAGCTACAACATTCAGATCTGCGGTATTAGTTGACCAATTTGATGCTGCTGGAGTAAAAGGAAATCCATAGTCTGGGTTGGTCGCCATGGCATTGCCTCCATTTCTCCAAACAAGGGTCCAATCCTTACCACAGTTTCCGCTTGCGTAAACAAATAGGGAATCATTTGAGTTGGCATCTCTCCTGGCGTAAGCAAGACTAAAGTCTAATTGCGGCCATAGGCCGGATGAAAAATCTAGCTCCTCAGTAATTACAGCATCAATTCTTCCACTAGGATCGGGAGGTCCTGATGTGAAGTTGTCAAATCGAATTGATCTTGAGCTTTGTCCAAAGCCACCAACATTTGCAAGCTCCCAGGTTCGATCATTATCTGGATTTTCTATTGTCCATGTTGCAGGAATTCCGGATTCAAATCCTTCAGCAAATGGCATAGCAGCTCCATATCCTCCATTAATTACTGTAAAGTTTGTGGTCTTGAAATCATTTGGAGGGAATTGGTCATTTGCCTCTCCATTTATGCTTCCTAATGTTACAGTAAGTGCAAATCCACCATCAGGAACAGTCATAGGATTCAATTGGACTTCAAAAGTGTCTCCTTTACTAATTCGGCCAGTCACCTGAGTCTGTACAGGTGCTCCTCCATTGATTGTTGCAAATGCAATGAAATCTGTAATGGGTTCCTCAGCACTATTTCCAACTACAATAACCGGTCTAAAGGTTGATGCACAAATCGTATCCTGATCCACCGGGAATGCAAACTCTACCAGTTCTGCATCAAAAGTGTAATCACAGGCAGTTGCCGCATTGAATAGTCCGGAACGATCAGTATTCAATGTTGCTCTCATTCTATCAACCTGCCCTTTAGTAAAGATATTCTGGCAATCACCGTCGGTGTAATCCATGTAGTTCATGTACATATCATTACTCCCGCAAGAAGATTGAGGCCATGTAGGGCAATTGTAGTATTCAATCTCCTGATTAGGTGTATCCATGACCTGATCGCTACCGTCACATCTATCCTGAGGAGGATCATCTGAGTCATCTCCCCAAATATGAAATAGTCCAAACCAGTGCCCGGCTTCGTGAACAGTTGTACGTCCGCTATTATTCTGAGGACTTACGTTTCCAGTAGTTCCAAAGGCCTCAAATCGAATGACTAATCCGTCGGTATTTGCTGCCATCCCAGGAAATTGAGCATAGCCCTGAACGTTTCTTGCAGCCAGGTCTCCACCCATTCTTACAATCCAGATATTCAGATACTTATCTCTGTTCCAGATAGTCTGAGGTTTAAGGGTAGATTCAATGTCAGGACGGTCCCAGGAAGCCTGGCCCATATTCATTCTATTGATACCGGTTGTTGGGAAACCAGCGGGATCAAATCTGGCGAGGCAAAACTCTATTTCGGCATCTCCTCCCAATCCTGAAAATTCAGAAGGAAGGTCAACAGTATCAGGGTTAAGTCTTCTGAAATCACGGTTAAGAACTTCAAGCTGAGATAGGATCTGCTCAGTTGGGATATTCTCATCAACCCCAAAGGCCTGTCCATTATGAATTACATGGATTACCACTGGAACAGTCACTAGAACCGCATCAGCCTTCTCTGAACTATTCTGAGCAGAAAGAATACGTGTCTGAGACTCATTGAAAGACTGGATCAGTGCCGGATTATTATGCAAGTGATCATGATGATTCTCCATAGTGACGCATGGAGATTGGGCAGAACTGATTCCAAAGGAGATCAGCAATAGGAACAGAGTATTTCTCCATTTAGAAAATGGCTTCACTTATTGGTTTTGTTGGGCTACAAAAAAATCGGTGAGCGCTTTTGACACTCACCGAATTCTGATGTTAAGATAAGATTATTCGCTCTTTATCACTTTCACCTGTTGGTGATAATTAGCACTTTGGACGTGTAGCAGATAAACTCCATCTGCCAAACCTGAGAGGTCAAAAATGGTTTTCACCTCACTCGTATTGTAAATCTGAACTTCACTTACAGTTTGACCTAGAAGATTACTCATGTAAATCTCCACCTCAGTCTGACCACCAAGTGTGAGCTCTACATTCAATGAGCTGGAAGCAGGATTTGGATACACATCGAAACCAAGTAAAGTACTTAGGTCGTTTATGCTTGTCGCATTGATATAGACCGTGTCAGTGATGTTACACCCATTTTGGTCTGTAGCAGTAACTGTATAAGTTCCTACTCCAAGATTACTGATGCTTGAACCATTAGCTCCTGTAGACCATGAATAGCTATAAGGTGCAGCTCCACCACTTGCAGTAGCTGTGGCGGTACCATTATTTGAAGATGAAGAACTGGCTGGTGTAACTGTTGTATTTATGCTTAGAGTTACTCCTGAGTTTACAGTGCCATTTAATACAACCTGACATCCATTTGCATCAGTAATAGTAACACTGTAAGGGCCAGACCCTAAGTTCGTAATCCCTGATGAAGTAGCTCCTGTTGACCAGAAGTAACTAATCGGAGCAGTTCCGCCAGTTACTACTGTCGAGATCGACCCATCATTTGAACCTGAACATGTCTCATCATTCACATTTATCTGACCGAGTGGGCCAGGTTGATTCGTTAGTAATGCTGAAGCAGAATTTGTACAACCATTTGCATCAGTTACAGTAACTGAATATTGGTTTGGTCCCAAATTGTTTATCTGAGGTACGTTACCGCTTATACCGCTCCAATTGTAGGAATAAGTCGGAGTTCCACCTGTAACAATTGCTCTAATCGATCCATTGCTATTACTACATGATGGTTCAGTAATGTCCAGATCAATGTCAATGGAATCAGGCTCTGTAACCGTAAAGCTAGCCGTTGAAATACAAGTCGCTCCATCAGTAACAGTAACGTTGTAAATACCGGCGACTAGATTGTTTCTACTGGTGCCTGAGCCACCTGTGCTCCAAACAGTAGAGTATGGCATTTGACCACCTGAAATGTTGAGTGTGATTGCTCCATTGCTTCCACCATAACAATCCACATTGGTGATATTTGAACCAATAGTTGGCGCACCAATATTTGAAACTGCTGCTACTCCTACTACGGTACAATTATTAGCATCTGTAATAGTGACATTGTAGGTTCCTGCGCCAAGGTTATTTGCGGTGCTTCCAGTGCCCCCTGAAGACCATAGGTATGAGTATGGCGGCGTTCCGCCGGATGGAGTAGCAGTAGCGGAACCATCATTCACTCCACAATTTGCATTAGAGACACTTAAACTCACGCTAAGCGCTGTAGGTTCTGAAATGGTGATCACTCTAAAATTGGTACAATCATTAGTGTCTTTAACAACAACCGTGTAATTGCCAGCAGATAATCCGGTAATTGGATTTTGACTGTTAAAGTTTACTCCATCAGTAGAATACCTATATGGATAGCTTCCTCCGGTTACATTCATATTTATTGAACCGTCTGAACCTCCATTGCAGGATACGTCAGTACTAGAAAACTGAATGCTGATCGTATCCGGTTCTGTAATGTTAACTGATCCGTTATCAGAACAACCGTTCGCATCGGTTACTGTAACAGAATAGCTTCCAGCAGAAAGGCTGCTTATATTATTACCACTTCCACTTGGACTCCAGTTATATGAGTAAGGACTTTGACCGCCTGCCGGATTAACTGTAATTGATCCATCTGTCAGACCATTGCAGCTAATATTGTCTACGTCAAAATTGATTCCCGGAGCACCATTAACCGTGATGTAATTAGTCATCGTAATTGAATCGTTGCTCACACCATTTGATACCACGAGGGTAACATCATAGGTACCCTGAGCCCCATAAAGGATTTGAGGATTACGGAGGTTTGAGCTTGAAGGCAATCCTCCTGGGAATGACCATGACCAGGAGTTAGAACCCTGAGTAGATAGATCTGTGAACTGAATAAATGATCCGGCACAAACAGTTGTAGTGTCGGCTTCAAAATCAGCTGAATAATTTGAGATGCATAGAATTGGAAGAATGACCTGAGATATCCCAATTCCGCCATTCCAGGTGTTAGGATCGTCAAATCTGTTCCAATCTCCATTTGACTGCTTTTCCCAGGCTGATGGTGGTATTGACTCACCAATTGTATTTGAAACCAATCCGACGGAGTCGCCATTGGAATAGGTCATCTCAATACCTATAAAGAATGGGCCATTGATTGTTGCAGGATTTGAAAAAGTAACGGCAGTGAAATCACCATTCGCAATATCCTGAGCAATTGACTGAATAGTAATTGTCTGTGTAGCAATTCTGGTTCCTGGAGATCCGTTTGCTCCTGAATTATCCCAGACGCTGACATCTATGGTTGAGCTAGGACTTGAATAAACAGCTTCTCCAAAAAGGAGTATCGCTCCGGTCAACTCAGATCCAGGAGGATAAATATTGAAGCTTTCTGCCTTAGCAAGATCACCTCTTGTGTTGTGCCCACACACATATCCTCCACCGGTAGATCTGTAAAATCTCAAGGTATCAGTTGCACCAATGGTTGATAATGTATCACAACCTGATTGAAGATCTACTACCTCGATATAATTGGTTTTTGTAATGGTATCCGCTCCAAAGATGTTGTTAGCGATTAGTGTTACATCGTAGCTTCCAGCAGTATTATAAGAGATATTTGATGGATCCTGAGCTGTAGAGCTTGGACTATTTGAACCAGGAATATCCCAATCCCATGAGATAGGGTTCCCTGTTGTTAGATCGAACAGATCCAGGGTATTTCCTGTATAGAGGAATCTTCGATTCGCTACAAAATCTGCAACTGGATCCGCACTAATTCCACACATAACAGGATAGGTAACAAGAGAGATATCTAATCCCCAGGTATTTACTGCATCAGACATCGGGAACCAACTGTTATTGCTGAATTGCTCCCAGGCAGTCCCTGGATTTGAATCACCATCTGTATTACTGAATAAGGCAACAGTATCACCTGCTCCGTAAATCAATTCTATTCCAAGGAAGAACTCTCCTGAAGCTGGCATCGTAATCGGGGGACTGAAACTCACATAAGTTAGATCCCCATTTGTCACATCAGTAGCAATATTTGAGATCAATATGCTTGTATTTCCTAAAGAGGCACCTGGAGTTCCACCAGTTCCATCCCATACATGAGCCCTTACAATAGAGGTTGCGGGATTGCTGAATGAAGCATAGGCAAATCCAAAAAATGCACCATCAATGGTTGTAGCCTGGCCATTGTAATTGAAGTAATCAGCTTTTGCCTGATCACCATATACATTATGACCGCAGACATATCCCTGTCCGCCGGTAACAGTGTAGAATTGAATAGATCCGGTAAAGTTGGTGGCAGTATCACATTGTCCCGTTCCACTCGGAGAAACTACATTGATATAGTTCGGCTTTGTGATTGTGTCTGCCCCTACTCCATTTGATGCTATCAATGTCACATCGTAAGATCCTACAGTATTGTAGGTGATTGAGCTTGGATTTTGATTTGTAGAAGTCCCGGTTGCTGCTCCAGCGAAAGTCCAATCCCAGTTGGTTGGAGTACGTAATGATAGATCGGTAAAGTTTACTGATCCTCCCTGAACGATCGTAGTATTATTTGCAGTAAAATCGGCAACCGGTTTGAGCGGAACCGTAGTACCTGATATATTGATATTATCCAGGAAGAGGTTGTTCCCGTAATTGTTATAACCTTCAAACTTGATCACAACATTATTGCTTCCAATAAAGGCAAGTAGATCAACCGTATCGCAATCTGCACCGATAGTTCCTGTACACCAATCTCCAACACCAGCCGTAAATGCTGTTGTACTGGTAGTCTGGGTTGCGAAACTTCCAGTTCCATCTTCCCCTTTTGCCAACAAGCGATGCGGAAAGGTTACACCACAATCAGTTGAGAGATATACGATCAATGAATCAGAAGAGGAGGTGTTATACCTTCTGTATGCATACTCAAAAGTCAACTGAGCGGAAGTAAGCCCGGTAAAATCAAGAGGAGGGGTTTGAATGCCATCTCTTTCACCCGTAGCATTATTGTAATAGTAGAACTCCATCAATGCTGCAGTATTCCCCGGATTGGTTCCTGCTACCGTTTCAAGTTTCCAGGTTTCATCATTATCCGGATTGTCAATAGTCCAGCTGTTTGTTGCAAATGAACCAGATTCAAAGTCCTCAATAAACGGTAGAGCCTGTCCCCCACTAGTTACTGTTATATAACCAGTCTTAGTTTCTGAATCATTTCCATATGCATTACTTGCAGTAAGTGTCACCGCATAGGTCCCGGCAGAGTTATAGGTAATTGTTGGATTCTGTTGGGATGATGTAGATGGAGTTCCTCCGGGGAAAGACCATGACCATGAAGTTGGTCCTAAAGTACTGGCATCTGAGAATTGTATAGAACCCCCAAAGCATATGGTGGTTAGATCGGCTGTAAAATCTGCAATCGGTGCAACATTTGGATTCGCGCAGACCATGGCTGCATCTGCATCAATTCTTCCTCCTCCAAGCTGTCCTATATAGGATGGGTTGGCAGCATCGATGTTATCAGCAGTAGTAATGATACAATTCTCAACCTGTGCCGGAGTAAGTGTTGGGTTGTAAGAGAGGATCAATGCGCAAAGTCCTGCAACATTTGGGCAGGCCATTGAAGTTCCACTTTGGTAGCCATAAGAGCTATTGCTTCCAGCAAGTGTGCTATAGATACTTGATCCTGGAGCACTGATATCGATCCAGGTTCCGTAATTACTGAATGAAGACTTATCATCACCGGTAGTTGTGGATGCTACCGAGATCACATTATTGTATGCAGCAGGATAAAATAGAGTATTGACATTTGAGTTTCCAGCGGCCGCAACAAAAATGATTCCCTGACTGGCTCCAACATTTATTAGAGATTGAACCGTGTTTGAGAATCCAGTCCCACCAAATGACATGCTGATAACATCTGCTCCTACTGCTATAGCGTACTGCATACCTCCATAGGTGTTATTCAAAGAAGGGCTGAGGTTTGTGTCATCGGTACACTTGACCGGAATAATACTTACTCCAGATCCCAGAGATGCTACACCAGTGCTGTTGTTTGTCTGGGCCCCTGCAATACCGGCACAATGGGTACCATGAGTGAATGTAGTGTTGCTGGCAGCTGCAGGAGGATTTGGATTGTTATCATTGTCTGCGGCATCCCATCCGTTGACATCGTCGATATAACCATTGTTATCATCATCGATATTATTATTTGGAATTTCTCCGGGATTGGTCCAGATAACATTAGTAAGGTCCTGATGAGATATTAGAACTGCATCATCTACAATCGCCAGTTTTACATTACTATTCCCAAAAGTCTTATCAAATGCATCGTAAGCATTCATGTAAGTTGGACCCATATACCATTGGTTTGTTAAGCCTGGATCATTGGGCACGATCTGGGTGGTGTAAATTGGCACTCTTTCAGCATATTCAATGTATTTGAACTGCTCCAGCTCCGACATGAACTGATCTACATCAGTAGGCTTTGAGAATTCAAGATGATAGATTCTGTTAAGCGTTCGATCATCGAGGTTTGGGAATGCATAATCCAATGTTTGCACCCCGTATCTAGACATTACTGGTCTCAGCTCTGAATGAAACTCTTGAAGGTTACCATTGGTAATAGCCCCTAACTCCAAA
>CAXDOZ010000057.1:0-14915 GCA_963991145.1 uncultured Chitinophagales bacterium
GAGATTTCTGCCTGTCTCGTGGGCTCGGAGATGTGTATAAGAGACAGGAAGCATATCGTATGCCTCCAAAAACTTACCTTAATGATATTCGCACCGTAGATCAGGGCGGAGTTCCAGAGAATGCTGAATTGATAGAAGTAGTTCCAAATCGCAACCAGCTTGTTTCAGATTTAAGCCTTTCATTTAGGATGTTAAAGCATACAATCAAAAGAAATAATCTTAGCCGGTTGTTTGACAAAAATCGAAGGGCTTGATGTTTTTCAAAAAGAAGAAAAAATATTCCGGTGCAGAGGTCGGACAGTTCTACGACGAGAACAATCACAAGTTTGTACAAGTCTATGGGGATCTTATTCAGGCATTCCGAACCAATGATCCAAAGGATCTCCTTCAAATGGAATTCGATTCCATGGGCCTCACAGATGGAATGAAAGTATTGGACGCGGGATGTGGGGTAGGATTTCCTGCAATCTTTTTTGCCTCAAAGGCAAATATTGAGATCGACGCAGTTTCTGTAAGTAAAGTTCAGGTTAATGAAGCAAGGAAAAAAGTGGACGAAAGCAACCTGGCAAAAAAAGTGAAAGTGCACCATGCCGATTATCACGACTTAAACAATCATCTTGAAAAAGGAACCTACGACCTTGTCTACTTCCTGGAATCATTTGGCCATTCATCAAACAAAGAAAAACTTCTCTCATCTGTAAATGAGATGTTAAAACCGGGTGGCAGTGTTTACATCAAAGATCTTTTTCGGAAGGTAGGCTCAGATGAGAAGATGCAAAAGCGCATTGATAAGGAGATTGATAAGATAAATGAAGCCTATCGATATGAAGTGGCCGACTTAAATGAGTTTCTCAATATTTGCAGGAGCATGGGATTTATCGTTGAGTTTCTTCAAGCTTTTGATATTCCATTAGACAAATTTGAAAATCTGAGCATTTCAAATGAATTCCAGGTACTCACGGGAATTGGAAAGATAGAAGATTGGGATAGTTATGTTTTTCCAGTGGATTTCTTTGAGCTTAAGCTCATGAAACCCAATGTAGATCTAGAAGCAAATACTGGCAGGTACTACCTTCAAAGTTTATTCAACAAACTAGGGCAAAATGATAATTAGCCCTGAATTTGTTTGGATACATATTGGTCGAACAGGAGGATATCTCGTTGATTCCCTAATTCGAGATTTAAAGATCGAGGCTATAGAATTAGACCCGATTGGTGGAATTTGGAGCGATTGGAAACGCCATGAAAGCATTGAAGCAAGGAGTGCAGAAAAGGGTGTTGACCTTTACAATAACCGAATGTCGATTTCCAATATTAGAAGGTTACCAAACTGGATAGTGGCTTTTGCAGAATACAAGCTTCAAAGGAGTCAATTGTACTATACCAATTATGAGCTCTCAAGAGCCTTGTTGAAGGCAGAATTAAGAGAGCCTAAAACCGGTCAATTAGTCCCAGATCGGTTTCGAACCTTCAATCCAGATGATTTGCTCCTACATTATTCTTATGAAAAAATTGAAACCTGGTGGCGTACAGAGCATCTCGTGCAGGATTGCATTTCAACACTAAAGAAGTGGTATGAAATCCCCGAAGGATTGGAGAATAAATGGACTTCAACTCAAGTCAATTCTATTAGCTACAATCGGAATGTTTTGGAGCGATTCAGTAAAGCTGAGATCGAAGGAATGTATGAAAAATGTCCACTTTGGCGAGATTTGGAATTAAAGGTCTTTGGAAACCTGATGGTATAATACATGATTTCGGTACTGACCAAATACAAAATTGATCGCTGGTGGTCGGCTAAGGCCGGGCGGATTTTTGTTTGCATCTTTCTTGGCCTTTTAGTTTCAGGTGCAAGTTTTGAAAATCTCGGCACCTTCTTTCTATCTGCCATATCAGTCACTCTTGGATTTGGTTTATTCGGTTATATCCTTAATGACTTAACAGACCGAAGGGAAGATCTGATCCTTGGGAAATCAAACATGTTTTCTGGGAAAGGCTCAGCTTTCAGGGTATTTAAGCTGCTCGTGCTTATCGTAATTCTTGAATTGCCCTGGATCTGGTTGGCAACAGATCATATCAGCTGGCTTTTGATCCTTGGAGAGATCTCACTTTTCATCTTTTATTCAGTACCACCAATAAGGCTCAAGAGAAATGCAATTGGTAGTGCGCTTCTCGATGCATTGTATGCCTATACTATACCCGCTGTTCTCGCAACCTACACTTTGGAATTAGAGCTCAATACTCAGTTTCCCATTGGCTTCTATTTAGCAATTATCGCCTGGAATTTTGCCTCTGGAATTGCCCATATCTTAATTCACCAAACTACCACAGATTCAAAGGATCAGAACACCTTACCAATGGTAATTGGAATGGGATTGAGCATAAAGATCTCCAAGCTCTTTTTGCTATTTGACCGATTGCTGCCTTTTGGTTTAGCTATTGCCTTGTTTTCAGAAAATGTGCTAGGAGGAATCCCATTTCTTGCCCTAAGTCTATACCTCTTGATTAGCTTCATTTATAAGGCAAGGCGGTTTAGATCAAATTCAATTCCAGGGGTTAGTCTTTTTCTCCATGAGGATCAAGAGTTCTTGTATGGCTTAGCCCTCATAATTGGGATAATGGGAAGTCATTGGTCTATTGAATTGGGGCCTATAATTTTCTTTGTGCTCTTCTTCCCTTCCTGGTTGATTCGTGATTTAAGAGGTGAAATCATTAGAGGTTTACTAAGCAGGCCAGTAAATTGGTGGATCTATAAATCCAGGATCAATTTAGGGCAATCTCCAAAAGAGGCGCGCAAGCAATTCTACGATCCGGGTCTTCACGATAAGTCTTTATATCCAAAGAAAAATTCTCAGATTACGGTTCTGGTTGCAAATCAAAGTGATAAGAAGTTATCGGAGACTTTTATAGAAAAACACCTTAGAGACCTAAACTACCGAACACTTTATCTGTACGGTGGGAAGATTCCTTATAAGCTAAGAGGAAAAGGATCCATCCTTGATGGGCTTCCCGATATGATTCGAACGAAAGAAGAAAAACTTAAGAAAGTCTCTGAGCTGTTTCTCAAGGAAGATGTAAGAATGATCCTGGCCGAATTTGGTCCTACTGCAGTTGAACTATTACCAGTCTGCAAGACATTGGGCATCCCTTTAATAGTAGTTCATCATGGATATGATATTCATCAAACTTCAACCTGGAACAGTTATTTGGATCGATATCTAGAATTGTGGGAGTACGCATTTTCAATCATAGGTGTGAGTGAGGAAATTTGCAAAAAGATCGTTGAGAACAGCGACTTCGGAGATAAAGTAATGCACCTTCCTTGTGCAGTTGAATTGTCTTTGTTTCCATTTTTTGAAGGTCAAAGGCCAGAGAATAAACTGCTCTTTGTAGGCCGCCTGGTCGAAAACAAAGGACCGCACTTAGCACTACTTTGCCTTTACAAACTTCAGGAGGAGCATCCTGATCTTATGCTAACCTTTCTAGGTTCAGAAGACCACTCCAACATGAGTGAAAGTTTAAAGCAACTTGTAATTGCTCTAGATCTCGAACGAAAAGTGATCTTTAAATCTGCTGTGGATCATTCCGAGGTTTATAAGGAGATGTGCTCCTCAACGGTGCTTCTAGCTCCATCTGTTACCAACCCAATAAGTGGAGATAAAGAAGGAACTCCAGTTGTGCTACAGGAAGCAATGGCAGCGGGTTTACCTATTGTTGCATTTGATCATGCAGGTATTGGTGAATTGATTGAGCATGGGGTTTCTGGCCTTTTATCCAGGGAATATGACATGGAAAACCTGCAGAGAAATGTATCAAATCTGCTGCTGGATGAAAATTTAAGAACTAGTTTGGCTCATAATGCTTTTCATCGCTTACGGAGCCTGGAAGTCATTGAAATGAATGCAAAGATCTTAAACAAGACCATTGAAAAACATCTATTAAAGAATTAACCACGTAATGAGTTCAAAATCAGGACTAAATAAGAATTGGATTTGGTTGATTCCAGTATTAGCTCTAGTTCTCTATTTCAACACTTTATCTAATCAATTCGCTTTAGATGATGATGTAATTTTCACAAATAATAGTTTGGTAAAAGCAGGTTTTGATGATGTATACGGCATGCTTTCAAATTTCTCTTTTGAACAGGAGAATGTGTCTTTCTCTTATCGGCCAGTATTGGTGGTGAGCTTTGCAGTTCAGAAAGCACTTTTTGGATACGATGCTGAATCAGCGCATTTGGTCAATATTCTTCTCTATGCTATTACCTGTTTGGTAATTTTCTTTTTGGCCAAACGAATTCTCGGTCCAGAAAGATGGATTCTTGCCTTTATTGCGAGCCTTATCTTTTGTATCCATCCGATTCACTCAGAGGTGGTAAATAACATAAAAAGTCGCGACGAGATCTTGGCTCTGATGTTTGGCAGTTTGGCAATAATTGCTGCCATTAGAGCTGTAGATGAAGAGAAGCCCTTGTTCTTGTTACTTTTTCTTCCTCTCTCACTTCTTTCAGCTTTTTCAAAAGATAATGGCGCAATACTAATTGCCTTTACGCCAGTTGTACTGATCTTTTTGAAACTCACCCGCAAGCGCGAGGCGATTATCATTTGTTTGTTGTCTGCGCTAGTCCTGATCTTAAAACTCCCTGTCTATCATTTAGCTCCTAGATTACTCGTAGGAATATTTTATGTGTTAGCCTGCATCACAGGCTTTTGGGTATCGGGAAGATTCTTTTCTAAAGAACCCTGGAAATTTCCTGATGACCAAATTGAGAGAGCCCTACCAAATTGGGAAATGGGATCGATTTTTACCACGGCTTCTCTGGCGATTCTAGCAATTCTTTCGATTGCTTTTAAATTGCAGATATCAATGGCTATTTGCCTTGTTGTGAGCTTTTTATTTTTTCGATACGCAAATTTTAGAGCCCTTCCCTCCATTCTGCTCATCCTGTTTGGACTATCAATTTCTTCTCCAGTTCTAATTTCAATGGGTGCTTCTCTTTGTTTGATCTTTTGGATCGAATCAAATGACCAGAAAACTGGTTTGATCTACCTTTTTCCAATCCTACTTGGTTGTCTGAATTTTGATTGGATATACCTGATACTAGTGTTGTTGGTTGGGGGGATTTTCTTTTCCCAAACGAAGTACCAGCTCGGCCTGAAAGCCATCCTCCCCCTCATAGTACTAGCAATTGTGATGTTTGTGGTGTTGATGGAGAATTTTTGGGGTACCTCTAGTACTATCATCTTTTCTGCTATTGCTTTTTTGAGTGTAAAAGAGCTTAAGCCTGAGCTGAACAAGTACTGGCCATGGCTGTACTCTGCAGTTGGGATTTGTTTATGTATTGGCACATTCAATCCTGCAGCAACCAATGATCTACAAAGGATTGCCATCTGGAATAATAAAGAAATCTATACCACAGAAAAATCGGATTCGCTTGTAATTGAGGCATACACTGAGGAAGTTGGGAAAAAGGGGATCTCGCGAGAAATCATGATGTCTGAAAACCCTTTGAATTACCTTTCTTCAGGAGATGAAAAGGCTGGACTTTCAGCTGCCACACTTGGCTTCTACATCAAGAAGTCTTTGTGGGCACAGCCATTTAGTTTTTACTATGGCTACGATACCATACCTCTAAAGAGCATCTGGAACCTTGAAAATTTGTTTTGGTTTATTCTTGGATTCTCAAGCTTGATTCTGGGTATAGTACTATTCCTCCGATTCAACCCAATAGGTCTGGCCATTCTTTTCTTTTACTGGAATCTATTCCCATTCCTGAACATATGGTTCCCAGCGCCAGGATTAGTTGCTGAAAGATTTCTATTCACAAGCAGCTTTGGTTTTTGCATTCTCCTTGTCCTTTCAGTAGACTGGATAATCAAAAAGAATGAGATCAAACTGCCAAAGTTCTTTTGGCATTCAAGTATTGCTGTTCTATGTGTATTTGCCGGACTTCTTATTACAGATCGAAACAAAGACTGGAATGACATCTATACCCTGGTAAGTCAAGACATTGATGCAGTTCCCAGATCCGCAAAAGTGAATCAACTATACGCTACAAATCTAATGACCGAAGCTCTTGATGAAAGAAACAACTTAAATCTAGAGATGGTCCAGAAGGCGATTGAGCACTTCAATATCTGCTTAAGCGTTGATCCCAATTTCCCATTTGCAAATTTTGATCTTGGTCAGATCTACTTGATCCTGGAAGATCCCCAATCGGCATTGATATACTTCAAAAGGTCAACGGCTATAGATAGCCTTTACTCAGAAGCACCTTTCTATACAGCAAGTTTGTACCAGGATTTTGCACAAAATGACTCTGCAGAAATGTATTACAAAGAGTCAATCAGAAGAAACCCACTTTATATTTACAGTTATACCAATTTAAGCATGCTTTATTTTACCATGGAAGATTATGAAAAGAGCATCCAGGTAAATCACAATGCTTTACTAGCTCTACCAAACTCATATGCACCTAAAATAAACATAGGTAAAACCTATCTCCATATCAATCAGTTAGACAGCGCTTTACGCTACCTGAATCTGGCATACGAAATGAACCCAAATGAGCCTGGACTTGCTCAGGTGATTTCCGAGACCAAATTCAAGTTAGAAAACCAGTAAACCTTGCAACAACACTACCTTTCTTTAGGGTTAAATAGTTGGTAAATCTGGGTCTATACATTTATCAAATCCGAATGATATAGTTAGTTAAGTGACACCAAAACTAACGACATGACTATAAGATTACCCCTCATTTTCTTATTAATCTTACTTGGGTTTTTCTATGAATTATCGGCTCAATGTGGTTCTGGAGGGCTTGAAACAAACAGTCCCTTTTTCTATTCTAGAAATAATACCTATTCTACCCAGTTAGGCAGTAATGCCTACGTGCGAATGCAGGTAGTAAATGGATTGACCTACAATTTTAATACTTGCGCTGGAACGGCCGGAGGTCATTGGGATACTCAGATCACCCTACATTGAAATACTAACGGTTCCTATTTAACCCACGCAGCAAGCAATGATGGTTGTGGTCCAAGTGGTAGGCAGACTGACCTAAATTGGACAGCAAATTTTACGGGAACTGTGCGGGTACAGGTAAATAGAGACTACTGCGGTAGCTGGGCATCTGCGGGAGGGACTTCAGCATTTCTCCGATATCGATACACCAATTCCAATTTGGACCTTGCCACACCTGGTACCAACCAATGGTATGTCCATGGTTATCAAGCCCAGGACTTGAATTTGGGAGGGAATATTGGATATCGAGGTTATTACACTGATAATAATCTCGACATTACCTCTCCAAATAGATGGGGAACAGGATAAAATCCTTCAGCAGCTTCTACATGGTCTGGACTGTCAATGGGTAATGATCAATTCACTACAGCTTATGTTCGTCAAGGATTTCCATGTGGAGTGTACGAAATCGATCTGGATAATCACGATGATGCTGTTAGACTATACATTAATAATTCCCAGGTCTATCAGAATAATGGTTGCTGCGCAGATCGGGGAGTCATTTGGACAGGTGCTTTAGGTTCTTCTGATATTGTTCGCTTCGTTGTAGTTGAAGGAGGCGGAGGTGCCCGACTGGAAGTTGACTTTGATCTTGTTACCACTGCTATAACCGGAGGAACATTAGCAGGTGATAATGCTATTTGTCCAGGCGGAGATCCTACCGGATTTACAAACACAGTCAACGCATCAGGAGGAACTATTAGCTATAAGACGCCCACTTTCCAATGGCAAAGCGCAACAAATATTGGAGGTCCATGGTCGAATATTGGAGGAGCTACTGCTGCAACCTATGACCCTCCAGGTCCAGTAAGTGTTACAACCTATTACCGACGGATAATTACAGATGATTGTGGAAGTTTTGCAAATTCAAATGTTCTAACAGTTACCGTTCAGCCTGAACCTTCAGTTTCTATCGGATCCGCCTCCAGTCAGGTTTGTACAAACGGGGCCGTAACTATGCTTGCCTCACCAAGTAATGGTACGGGAACGCCAACTTACCAATGGCAGGAAGCGACCAGCGCCACTGGTCCATGGGTAAACACAGGAAGCAACAATTCAAGTTTCAACGACGTAAATCTTCTTGCTAAGACCTATTATCGAGTTTACTACAATATGACCGGGTCTGGCTGCGACCAGGCTTTGTCAAATGTTGACTCTGTAGAGGTCGTTCCGGATCCTAATATTACTGTTACCGTAGACCATGACTCAATTTGTTTGGGCGGAGAAGTTGAATTGACCGCCCTTACATCAGGAGGAGCCGGTGTATGTTTAGCTAATTGGGAGTATAGTACAGTGAGTAGCAGTGGTTCATGGATTTCACTTGGAAGCGGAGGAGTAATCACAAATACTCCAGCAAGTACTGGAACTATTTACTATAAAGGTGAACAAGCCTGCACTGGTAATGGCTGTGATGATGACGAAGATATTGTGGCTGTTGAAGTAGTTTCTAATCCGACGCTAACCCTGAATCCTGATGTTTCAGTTACTTGTGAGGGTGTGAGTCTTCCGATTACTACTTCGATTGCAGGTGGATCAGAAAGTCCTGATTCATACAATTGGTATGAAGGAGCAAATCCGGGTGGTCCATTTACAAGCTTTAGTATCGGTGGCCCAGATAGCCTTAGCAGAGTTATGGCTACTCAAGGATTCAGACGTATAAATGCTACAGCAGTGTATAACAGTCCTGCTGAAGGTTGCCCTGACTCAATTCTCGGCAATGTTGTAGTTCAAATTAGAGAAGCTCCATCAATCACCTCATTCAATATCATTGACACTTCTACAAACAACCCTGAATCGTACTTCTGTCAGGGATATGGAGTATTCGCGGATCTGGATTCAAATGGAGGAACTTCCAGCTCTCAGTTCTACTATGAAATGGCGCCTTCAGCAACCGGCCCATGGAGCACTATTGCTTTGGACAAGTTTGAACTGTATGATTACACACCTTCTCTTTCATTAGGTGATAACTATGTAAGAGTTGTTTATGGATCAACTACTGATCTTTGTGTGCCAGATACAACTCCTGTAACACAGGTAGCAGTTGATCCCCTAATGGTCATCAATTTTGCTACTGATTCTATCAATACCTGTGTTTCTGAAACCCCACAAGTTTCAGGAACAAGAACTCTGGCAAGCACTGCTTCACCATCATTCCTGTTTAGTTGGGAGGAATCTTCAAACTCAACCGGACCTTGGTCAAATGCTTCCGGAGCTTCTTTAGACTCTGTTTCAGTAAGCGGTGTTTCTGACATCTATTACAGATGGGTCATTGGATTCACAGGGATTGGATGTAATACTGAAACTGCAATCCTTAAAGTCAATAGAGATGCACTGCCGTCTACCGTGACCACTGGGGCAGATCAGATCGCATGTCTCGATGAGGTTGTTACATTAAGTGGATCGACTCCTGCTTCAGGTACTCCAAGGTGGAGATTTACAGGACCGGGTGCTCCGATTTACAATTCAGGTGACAGCTTATCAGCTGCACCTGCAGTTACATTCACTCAATCAGGACCTTATCAGGCTACCTATAGAAATCAAAGCGCCAGAGATGCATGTCCTGCAGAGTCTGCTACAACCAATATTGGATGGAATAATCCATCGGATATTTCTTTGCTTAGCAGAGCAGTTGGTTCCTGCCAATCTTCTGGTCAGGACGAAGTAATCTATATTTCTGATGGAGGTGGAAACCTGATTCTAGGACTTGATGACAGCGCTCAATCACTTGGATTGATCGATGTCACTCAATATGTAGGTCCAAGCGGCAAAATCGATGGAAAAGCATATATGGGCAGACATTGGGTCATTCAAACTGAAAACCCACCGGCAAACCCTGTTAGAGTCATTCTTCCATTCACTGATGCAGAATTACTAGAGTTGATTAATAACTCATTAACTGCAGATCCTGGAGCTCCATATGCAACATTGGCAGCCGCTGAAGCAGCCAGATTAGGTGGTGCTTCTGATCCAAATGGAAATCCGGATAATGACGATATCTATACGATTGATGAAGCATTTGTAACTCAATATTCAGGACCAGAAGAAGATTCAATCTATGGCGGCCCTGGTGGAACCTATCAGGTACATATGACTTCAAACAGTGGTACTGGAGATAATTTCTTCGGAGCCAATTTCCTAACCTTCTTTGTTGATGGTTTCTCAGAATTCTGGATCCACGGTACAGAAAATTTTGGTCCGCTTCCAGTTGAGCTTATGAGCTTTGAGGCAACTGCGATCAATAATGAGTTTATTCAACTCGATTGGACAACTGCCCTTGAGCTTGATAATGAAGGGTTCGAGATCCACAGAAGTGCAGATGGACTGGTTTATAATCCTATTGGATGGTTTGATGGAAATGGAAATTCAAGTGATCTAAACCACTACCAATACCAGGATATGAGTGCTCAGGCTGGAATAACTTATTACTATAAATTGCGTCAGGTTGATTTCAATGGAGAATTTGAATTCTCTCCAGTGAGAACTGCATCTCTGGACCAGAAAGTTACTCTTGAGTTTGGAAACTTTGTTCCAAACCCAACCTCCAGAGAGACTCATATTCAGATCAGATCTGCTAATAACACTGCTATGGAAGTAGCGATCTACGACCAGGTTGGACAATATATCAAAGCCGAAAGTCATCATCTTCACGCTGGATCAAACTTGATCACCATCACTACCGATGAATTGGCAACAGGAGTTTACTTTGCCAGATTCAACAGTGCAGAAGGTCAAATGACAATCAGCTTTGTGGTCTCCAAGTAATTGAGAAATTTATAAATTGAGAGGGAAGCCTGTGCTTCCCTCTTTTTATATACCGATGAATGAGTTTATACAGCGATTTGCAGAGATGCTAGGCGAAGGGAATGAGTTAATTCTTGACCGAAGTCTAGTTTTCAAAGAACATGAAGATTGGAGTTCAATGAAAGCACTTGTACTGATCGCCATGGTGGATGAGCATTACGGAGTACTTCTCGAGGCCTCTGATATTCAGGATAGCTCCACCCTATTAGACCTATATAATAGAGTTGAAAAGCTAAGGGCATAGATGCCAATTCTTAGAGTTCCAAATTGCTCTATTGCTGGAATAAGCACAGCCCTGCCAAAGGAGACTGAATCCAATAAATCCTATCCATTTAGGTCCGACAAGGAAAGAGACCAATTCATATCCACAACAGGAATACATCAACGCCATATAGCTCCTCCTGACAGGAGCTTTATCGATTATGCTCTGGCATCTTCAACAGCTCTACTAAAAGAACTCAGCTGGGAATCAGAAGAGATAAACTTTATCATCGTAGTAACTCAAACTGCAGATTTCAGAATGCCTGGCTCGGCAGTTCTTCTTCAAGACCAATTAGGATTTTCTAAAGGCTGTGGTGCCTTCGACATTAATCTTGGCTGTTCTGGTTATGTCTACGGACTTAATACCCTAATGTCTTTAATGGCAAATATGCCTGATTCAAAGGGCTTGCTAGTTGTGGGAGACCTATCCTCAAGATGCATTAGCCCAAAGGATAGAAGCACCTATCCATTATTTTCAGACGCTATTACTACAACTGCTGTAAAATGGGACATGGATGCTGAGGCTCAATTCAATTTGGAATCTGATGGTAGTGGATTCAAGGCGATACATATTCCAGAAGGAGGCTCTCTAAAGCCTGTTACTAGTGACTCTGTCAAATTTGATCGGGCTGAGGAAGGGATTGAGCGCAGAGGGATAGATATGGAGCTTCACGGTACCGATGTTTTTCATTTCTCTCTTAAAGAGGTAGCTCCCAACATCATTCGATTACTGGATTACAGTCAAACAAGCATAGAACAGGTTGACTATTGCATTTTGCACCAGGCCAACCTTCTCATCAATCAAATGATCGGTAAAAAGCTCAAACTAGCGGATTCCAAAATGCCCCTAAGCCTGTCAAGTTTTGGAAATACAAGCTCAGCTTCTATTCCCGTGACCCTTTGTCAGGAGCTTCATGAAGAATTAGCAGAGAGGAAGCTAAAACTAGTCCTGTCTGGATTTGGTGTTGGTTTATCCTGGGGTAGCGCCCTGATCGAAACCAATCAGATTAAGTGCCTCTCTCCCATTTATCTTTAATATCTTCCTGTACACATGAGTTCGAGTAAGGTTGATTATTCTGTTGTTGTTCCTGTTTTCAAAGGTTCCTCTACCATAAAGGATCTGACAATTCGGGTTGACAAGGTTTTTACAGATATCAATAAGACTTACCAGTTGATCTTTATTGATGACGCTTCACCAGATAACAGTTGGGAGGTTCTAAAGGAGATCAAGTCCTCAAATAAGCATGTATCAGCAATTAGATTAAAGAAAAATGTAGGCCAACACAAGGTACTCCAATGCGGGTTTAGATATGCAAAAGGTAAAGGAGTGATCACTCTGGATGACGATCTTCAGAATCCTCCGGAGGAGATTCCCAAACTAATAGAAGAATTCGAAAAGGGAAATGCCGATGTGGTCTATAGTGTTCCCGAATCCAAAGAGCAATCCTGGGCTAGGAATTTTGGCAGTAAGATGATCGAGAAGCTCTTCAAGAGGTTTGCAAGCACTCCGGGAAGAGGATCCTCATTCAAGCTAATTGATAGGTCAATTGTGGATGAGATCAAATACCTGAATTACCAGTATGCATACGTAGATGAATGGATCAGCTGGTTTACTACCCAGTATGCTTTTGTCACAACTGATCATTTAGCTGGAGAGGAATCAAGATACTCCTTTGGAAAGCTTCTGAGAATGACGTATCGGATCACCTTTCTTTACACCACGCTTCCTTTGAAGATAATCACCTGGACAGGTGCTCTAACCGCAATAGTTTCCATCTTATTAGCAGCTTTCTTCCTTTACCGAAAATACATGTACGGCTCAGCTCTGGGCTTCACATCCCTAATAATATCAATTTCACTTTCAACTGGCCTGATCATGGCAAGTTTGGGTGTAATTGGAGAATACATCGCTCGAATATTCAGCACTCAGAATAAAAGAGGCTATTTTGATATTGAAGAAGTGCTGGAATGAGAATTATCGATTTCGGAATTAGCCTGGAAAGATTATCTCTTGAAACCATAGAGATTCTGCGAAACTGGAGAAATAATCCTAAGATCAGAGCTCATATGTTCTATCAGAAAGAGATCTCTGAAGAAGCTCAAAGAGATTGGTTTAAGACCATCGATAATGACTTCAACCACTATTGGATCATTTATGACCGGCAAAAGAGAGTTGAAGTAGGCATGATTCATTCTTCTCAGATCAATCCTCTTAAAGGTGAAGCACATGTTGGACTCTTTATCTATGATGAGGATTGGTATGGCACCCAATTGCCAGTCTATGCAAGTTTGGCAATGCTGGAGTTTAACTTCAAGGTCCTCAAACTGAAGAAGCTTTTTGCCAAAGTCAAATCAGATAACGAGATCGCTTTGGATTATAATAGATCCCTTGGTTTTAAAGTGGCTGAGGAGCTCGATTCCGGTGGACTTTTACTTGAGTTGGATAAAGATTCTTATGAATCTGCGATGGGTCAGTTGCTTGATTTCACAAACAACAAAAAGGATAATCAAGGTCAGATAATCGTTGAAGAAGCTGACAGTGAAAGTCTCCCTGAATTAGTGCAATACTTTGAGGAGAACCATGAGCGGATACCCTATTCGATCGTACTTCCAATATCTTCTAAACAAGAAGAGCCAATAGAAACACAATCCCGCCAAGAAGCATGATATAGAGGGTATATGGAAGAATATCTTTTGCCCTCAGTCCTGTAATTGCAAGCAATGGCAAGGCCCAAAAAGGCTGCAGCATATTCGTCCATTGATCTCCATAAGAAAAGGCCATTATCATTTTCCCCAAAGGCACATTCAATTGCCGAGCAGTTTCTGCAATAATTGGCCCCTGAACAGCCCACTGCCCTCCTCCACTAGGTACAAAAATATTGACCAGACCAGCGCTAAAGAAAGTTAGAACCGGCAAAGTGTCTGAATTCGCTAATCCTATAACCTTGTCTGCGATTAGATCCATCATCCCGCTTCCTTGCAAAATTCCAAGAATTCCAAAGTACAATGGGAACTGCAGCAGAATTCCCGAAGCTCCTTTTGTGGCTTCATCAATAGCAGACAAATAGTTCTTTATGCTGCTATGCATGATCAAACCAAGACCGAGAAGAGTAAGGTTAGTATTATTCAGATCAAGACTGAACTCCCCATTTCGAATGAAGATCATATAGGAAGCAACAGCGAGTATTACAAGTCCTGCAAGTCTGCCCAGAATTGGTCCTGCTTCTATGCGCTCAGCTCCGATCTTCTCAGAATCCTCTAGATCGAGATTGGAGCGATCGCTTAATAAGTGATGAGGTATCAAGCTACCTTTTACCTTCCTTGCCAATAGAAATAGACCTACCGGAACAACTACAAGCAGAGCAAGACTAACCACCAGATTGAGCTGAGAAAAAACGGTTTCTGAAGTTGGAATTACTCCCATAGAAGCCGCCAAAGCATGCTCCGATCCAGCTACTGTTAAAGGTGCAGATCCCGATAAGCCACCGTGCCAAACCATTAATCCGGAGTAACCAGCGGCAGCGATCAAAGGATAGTTTATTGGGATCTTATTCTCCAAAGAATGAGCGCCAACCCTTCTGGCAAGAACCGCTCCGAAGATCAAACCCAGACCCCAGTTATAAAAGGCAACGATCATAGTGAGAAAGGCTACTAATGCGGCCGCACCCGGACCACTTTTCACAACCTTCAAACTCGCTCCAATCATCCTGTCCACCGGGTCCGATAAAGCCAGGGCATGGCCAAGCGCCAGGCTCAACATCATTTGTACCGTGAATGCCAGATATCCCTTCATCCACAGGCCATCGTACCAAAGCTCAATCAGTGAGATG
>CAXDOZ010000058.1:0-14660 GCA_963991145.1 uncultured Chitinophagales bacterium
GGTAGTGGATTATTGTAGATTTGAACTTCGTTCTTGAAACAAACAATAACTTATAGAGAAAGGCGGAGGGATTAGGCCCGTTGATGTCTTGGCAACCCTGTTCAGCAGAAGGTGCCAACTCCTACCCAAGCGGAAAAATAAGTGAACTTGTAGCATCTAGCCTGCGAACCTTAGCTTCTCTTTATCAGTTATCAATCAAATTTTAGAAATGGCTAACAATATTCTAGACATAGCCTCAAAGAGGATACTGGTACTCGACGGTGCCATGGGTACGATGATCCAGCGACATAAGCTGGAAGAGGAGGATTTTAGAGGTGAGCGATTTAAGGATCACGAGCATCCACTAAAAGGAAATAATGACCTGCTTAGCCTCACTCGTCCGGATATTATTCGCGATATCCATGCACAGTACTTTGCTGCCGGTGCGGATATCGCAGAGACAAATACATTTAGCGGAACCACCATCGCCCAGGCTGATTACCATCTTGAGCATGTTGTTTACGATCTCAATTACGAATCGGCTAGAATAGCCAGAGAAGTAGCAGATGAGTTCACAGCAAAGGAGCCGGATAAGCCTCGTTTTGTTGCAGGTTCCATGGGACCAACAAACAGAACTGCCAGCCTTTCGCCAGACGTGAATGACCCGGGCTTCAGAGCAGTTACATTTGATGAGCTTCGCATTGCCTACAAAGAGCAGGCAAAAGGATTGATTGACGGAGGCTCAGATATGCTTCTTGTTGAAACGGTATTTGATACCCTGAATGCAAAAGCAGCCCTCTTCGCCATTGAAGAACTATTTGATGAAATTGGAAAGCGCTTACCTGTGATGGTGTCAGGTACGATCACCGATGCAAGTGGAAGAACACTTTCAGGTCAGACCACTGAAGCTTTTTTAATTTCAATTTCCCATATCCCGCTTTTCAGCGTTGGCTTGAATTGCGCATTAGGCGCAGCTCAGTTGAGACCATACCTTCAGGTCTTAGCAACCAAGTCTCCATTTCTTGTGAGTGCTCATCCAAATGCCGGACTACCAAATGAGTTTGGTCAGTACGATGAAACACCGGAAGAAATGGCCGAGCAGATTCAGAGCTATCTCGATGAATCTCTCGTAAACGTAATTGGTGGATGTTGCGGAACCACTCCGGAACATATTACCGCGATTGCAGAGCTGGCAGCTAAATATGAGCCCAGACAATTAACAGAAGTTATTAGTGCCTAAATGGATAATCCCACAATTCCTTTCCTAAAGCTTTCAGGTCTTGAGCCTGTAGTCATTACGCCGCAAACCAATTTTGTGAACGTTGGTGAGCGATGCAATGTGACCGGGTCGCGTCGCTTTCTTCGCCTTATCAAGGAAGAAGATTTTGAATCGGCTTTAGCCGTGGCTCGTCATCAGGTTGAAGGCGGAGCACAGGTTCTCGATATCAATATGGATGAAGGGATGATCGATGGTAAAGAAGCCATGGTTCGATTCCTTAACCTTCTTGCAGCTGAACCCGATATCGCAAGGATCCCCATCATGATCGATTCTTCTAAATGGGAGATCATCGAAGCTGGATTGAAATGTGTGCAGGGGAAGAGTATCGTAAACTCGATCTCTCTCAAAGAAGGAGAGGAGGAGTTTCTTCATCATGCCCGACTCATCCGCCGGTACGGCGCAGCTGTTATTGTAATGGCTTTTGATGAAGACGGACAGGCAGATTCATACGAGCGTAGAATTGAAATTTGTGAGCGCTCTTATAAGCTACTCACAGAGAAAGTGAATTTCCCACCGGAAGAGATCATTTTCGACCCAAATATTTTCCCTGTCGCCACGGGAATTGAAGAGCATAACAACAATGCTTTAGATTTTTTCCGTGGAACAAAATGGATCAAAGAGAACCTTCCAGGTGCAAAAGTCTCAGGTGGTGTTTCAAATGTATCCTTCTCTTTTCGTGGGAATGATGTAGTGCGTGAAGCCATGCACTCTGCATTTTTATATCACGGAATTCAGCACGGAATGGATATGGGAATTGTAAACCCGGCCATGCTTCAGGTTTATGATGAGATTCCAAAAGAGCTTTTAGAAAAAGTCGAGGATGTTCTTCTAAATCGACGTCCAGATGCGACAGAGATTTTGGTTGATTATGCCGAAACGGTAAGAGGAACAGCTACTGAGAAAAAGGTAGACGATGCCTGGAGAAACGAGCCTGTCGAGAAAAGACTTTCACATGCATTGATCAAGGGCATTGTAGATTTTGTAGTTGAGGATACAGAGGAAGCCCGACAAAAATACCCTTCACCACTTTCAGTGATTGAGGGCCCTTTGATGGACGGCATGAACATCGTTGGTGATCTGTTCGGGTCGGGTA
The DNA here is from genome assembly GCA_963991145.1 of uncultured Chitinophagales bacterium. GTDB lineage: Bacteria > Bacteroidota > Bacteroidia > Chitinophagales > JABDMM01 > CAXDOZ01. The sequence continues at coordinate 2,352 of CAXDOZ010000058.1, forward strand.
AAATGTTCCTTCCTCAGGTTGTGAAAAGTGCGCGTGTAATGAAAAAAGCCGTAGCATATCTCACCCCATATATTGAAGAGGAGAATGCCGGCGAAAAGCAATCTGCAGGTAAGATCCTCATGGCAACTGTTAAAGGTGATGTTCACGATATCGGGAAGAATATCGTGGGTGTTGTTCTAGGTTGTAACAACTATGAAGTTGTGGACATGGGAGTCATGGTTCCGGCAGACAAGATCCTGGATGCTGCTAAAGAGCATCAGGTTGATATTATAGGCCTAAGCGGCCTGATCACTCCTTCTCTCGACGAGATGGTTCACGTAGGAAAAGAGATGGAGCGTAGTGGATTTAATATTCCACTGATGATTGGAGGAGCAACAACTTCTCAGATCCATACTGCCGTTAAGATAGACCCGGAATACCAAAGAGGGCAGGTGGTTCACGTACTTGATGCCTCTCGTTCAGTTACCGTAGCAGAGAATCTTCTCGGTAAAAAGAAAGATGATTTTGAGTCAGCCCTACGGGCCGATTATCAAAAGATGCGCGAGGATCACGCTTCTAAAAAACAGCGCGTCCAATACGTTTCACTCGAGGCGGCAAGAGCAAACAAATTAAAAACCGATTGGGATAATACAGAGATCGTTAAACCGAATTTCATCGGACCGAAGGTCTTTGAAAATTATTCAATTTCAGAATTAAGAGAGTACATAGACTGGTCTCCATTCTTCATGACCTGGGAGATGAAAGGCCGTTATCCAAAGATCCTAGAGCATCCTCGTTTTGGAGAAGAAGCTACAAAGCTTTTTGACGATGCCAATAAGATGTTGGATGAAATTGAAAAAGCCGGCAGCCCAATTGCGAAAGCTGTAATTGGATTATTCCCTGCTAATTCCGTCGAAGACGATATTTTAATTTACTCTGATGAGAGCAGAGGTAAGATCATTTGTAAATTCAGTCAGATGCGTCAGCAGGCCAAAAAAGCTGACGGACCAAATTACTCCCTAGCTGATTTTATTGCACCACTTGACTCAGGCCGAATTGATTATTTAGGCGCCTTTGCTGTTACTGCAGGTATCGGATTGGAGGAATGGGTTGAGCGCTTTGAGGCAGATCACGATGATTACAATAGCATTTTGATCAAAGCAGTCGCAGATCGTTTAGCGGAGGCATTTGCAGAGAGAATGCATCAAAGAGTCAGAGAGGAATTTTGGGCTTATGCTCCAAATGAATCACTAGATAACGAAGCTTTGATCGCCGAGAAATATCAGGGAATTCGTCCTGCTCCCGGTTATCCTGCCAGCCCGGATCACACCGAGAAAGAAACACTGTGGAAACTGCTTGAGGTAGAGGAGAATACTGGAATTAGCCTGACTTCTTCATTTGCTATGTATCCAACTGCTTCTGTTTCGGGGCTTTACTTTGCGCACCCAGCTTCTAAGTACTTCGGTGTAGGCAGAGTATCTAAGGATCAGGTTAGTGATCTTGCCAAAAGAAAAGGAATGGAATTCGAAGAGCTTGAAAGATGGCTCACTTCCTCGATCAACTACTGATTTTTCCTTTCGTACATTATTCAGGACAACACTATGTGGATTATGCATATTGTTAATTATCAATGTGTTGTTTTTCCTTTCATTTTATCAATCTTCGCTTAGCAAAGCCATGACTATGAGAGTTGTTAGCGCAGTATTGATTCTATTGACTTGTTTGAGTTTTTCAGCTGAGGCCCAGATACTTACAACTCAGGAGAAGAAAGAGCTAAAGAAGGAACTGAAGGCCTACCGCAAGGATATCGATTCCTACAAAATGTACAAGGAAGAGAATGAATTGAATCGTCAGATGATCGATGATCAGGCCGTTACGATTCAAACACTTCAACTTCAGTTAGAGAGAAAGAATACGCTGATCAAGGAGCTCAATGATACCATTGCTTATCTAAGATCTTTACTCGGACAGGGTAGTGGCTTTACTCCTGGAAGTACAACAGAATTCCCTGAAGGAACTGTTTATCAGGTTCAGGTAGGAGTATTCAAGTACTTTGATATCCGCGACCTTCTGAGCAATCCAAAATTCTTCAGAACTGAAGAAGTAGATGGAATGGTTCGCTATTCAATAGGTTACTTCGAGGATTACGAAGACGCAACAAACTTTAAGGCCAAAATGAGAGCCATGGGGCTTTCAGATGCTTTTGTAACTACCTATACCGATGGAGAACGAGTTTATGAAGGTGCTCCACCGGCCAGAACATATCAACCCACAGATAACTCTCCCTCCGTTCTTCCAGCTAGCAACAGCACAAACAGTGATGGTAGAACTGAATCAATAGAGATCAATACGGGATATCAATCTGGTTCAGGAGATAGTGATGCTGGTACTACCGATGAAGGTGAGTACGAATGGATCATAGTTACAGATGGAAAAGGAAATACAGGTCGTGTTAAGAGATTAAAAGACGACGAATTATAAAGAATTAGTGGTGGTCGCTTATTCCCTTGGAAAACCTGCTTCGGCAGGTTTTTTTTATTTCATTGGAACGCGTTGGTTGATGGCGAAGACCCCAACTTCCTTCTCTTTACCTCTTAGAGTGAGATTATCCTGAAACTCTGCTTCGATATTATCCGTTCCGATTGTCTTTACAATTTCATCAGAAACTAAAAAGGGCTGATGGAACTTATTGCAGAGTTCCTGGATCCTGGCAGCGGTATTTAGAACATCACTGTGATATGCGATCTCTTTGCGAATGATCCCAACTTCAGCAACCATTACCCGGCCAGAATTCAATCCTGCCTTGAACTCCGGGATTACTCCATAATTCTGCTTGTAATACTCTCCCTTCTCCTCCAGCACATCCTTGAAATCAAAATAAATATTGATGGCGTGCTTGTAAGAAGCGATATTCTTTATCCTCCAGGTTAACACTACTTCATCTCCAACATATTGATAGAGCTCGGCGTGATTATCGAGGATCGGATCGGTAAGGTCCCTGAAACAATCCTGGATCAGCATTGAATACTTTTCGTGTCCAAGTGTCTCTGCCAGAGTGGTAGATGATTTTAGATCGAGGAATAAAAAGACTCTGTTTTCCTCTTTAGGTTCCTGATATCTTCCAGAAACCAGGTCGGAGAAATATTGCGATCCAATTTTGACCCGTAGGATCTTGAAGGTGTTAAATATGGTTAGCCCTAAGAGCGTGTAAACGCTTAATAGGAAAAACTCCAGGTAGAATGCGGGTGTCCACTTGAAAGTTGCTAAAGCAGGAGCGAAAGTTGGGAATATGTAAACCACAACAACCAGCGACACCATTAGCGTCCCGATTATGATGGCCAGATTGTAGAAGGTTCTACGTAATACGATCATCCAAACAGCCTGTCGGGTTCTTAGATCTGAGAAGTATTGCCGATCCATTAATGCATTCAGCGATCCGATAAAGAAGCCCAGGATTAGAGGGAAACCAAACAGGATTCTCATGTTGTAATAGGCAGCCCCAAGTGTACCATCTGCCAATAAGATCTCTGGCCTGTAGAACCTTAAAAAGGTCATTATAAAATAGAATGATACCCAAAAGCCAATGTTTGGGAACACTCTATTTCTAAAGTTCAATTGTTCGCGATGGGGGGTCATGCGTTCGTTGTGAATGCGATGATAAATGCAAGGGCAGAAATTATTGATCCCACCATGAATATGGTATAGCAGATTCTCAGGTAACGGTATTTCCTGGCAAGTACCTTTCCAAGAAAGAATAAGTCCTTTGAAAGAGAGCTATAGAGCATCTTATCGTCGTGCATTAAAGTGTCTAATCCCCATTCAAATTCTTCAAGACTCATTCCCTGAAAGTTTCCAAAGAAGAGTAGATTGACCTTGCTATCGAGGAAGGCATCCCTTGAAAAGTTTTGCTTGGTGACTTTTGGCCTTGTTGCCAAAATGGCGAAGAACATCGAGCTGATACAAACGGTGATCAGGATGATCGTAGGGATGATCAACTCGCCATTATTATCAAGCTTTGGAGCAAGCGTACTTAAGATAAGAGAGAGCATGATCGCTGTGATCGAGAGCATGATATTTGCTTTGCTATCCGCGATGGAGCTCAGATTATTATGGTTTCGAAGCGAGACACGGAACATGGTCTCAACTCCTCGTCCAAATCTGTTCTTCTCTTTCTTATCCTTCTTAGGCTTGTCCTTCTTTGCCTCCATCGACTGGATCTTTTCTTCCAGCTTCCCGATATTCTTGAATTTTTGATTCTGGAAGAGATCTGCCGCTTCCTGTGTTTTGAATTGGTGATTGCTGATGAACTCATGGTTCATTTTCACCCATTCTTTATCAGTCATCTCCGTTTCACCGGTCGACTTCATTTCCTCATAGAGCTTCTGACTCTGCTCAAAACACTGACTTGTGCCCAGATGCGCGAGATCGGCATCCATCATAATGAGTTCCAGCTTACTGAAGTCATTCCAATCTACGCCCAATTGTGTAGCGAGAATGCACTTCTCAACTATTACTATATCATCCTCTGGGAAATCTCTTTGACCTAACCATTCACGAGCAATACTGGCAGAGATCTTCTCATGCCCTTCCTTCTGCTCCATATAACCAAGGTCGTGGAAGAGAGCTGCAAATCCCATCAGCTTCACCTCATGGTCAGAAACGCCTGCTTTCTCTCCAATAAGAACTACCATATTGATCACACCTTTCGTGTGGTCATAGTTGTGATAGCACAAATTCTTGTTCTCTGTGCTAACAAACCTCTGGTAAACGAATTCCAAAGCCTCGGCAAACAGTGGGTCTTGTTTCAGTTGCTCGACAGTCATTCTGCGCTGTTTAAGACAAAGTTAACAAAATGGAGGCTCGGGAAGTTCGAACGCGCGGGGAATGGTGGTTTGTGAGGGATTTGAGCATTAGGCACATTGGGAGGGAGGAAAAATGGGATTAATGTGATTAATGTGGTCAATGTGTTTTGGGTTTGTGCAGGGATTCTCAATCTCAGTCCTCTTCAAGGAAAGGGGATGTTTGGTCCCTTTCCTAAAGTGTCTGCAATCAAATGTGCAATTCAATTTAACTGACCCCGGAGGTCCAGTAGGGGTGGGTTAAAGAACTATTGTGCCACCTCCCCTGTGGTCAAGATCGTGCTTTCCTTTCATTAGTGCCTGCCCCAATTCATAACTGCAGAATTTAATTAATGTGCGCAAGAGGGTAATTGACAATTAGCCTAAGACTAGCACTCACTGAAAAAAGAAGTTAGTACGTTGGCAAACTTCAAACCCCTCCCAGTTCTTCTGGTTCTTCCAGTTCTTCCAGTTCTTCCAGTTCTTCGCGGTTTAAATTTCTCAAAACCGTCGCCAATAGCAATCTAAAAATAAAAGTGGCTGCTTAGCGTAAAGAAGTTCTTCTCTTCCCCGCTCCAGCTTAGATAGAAATTGATCGCCATGATCTTTAATGGATTGATCCAAACACCTGCCGTATAGCCTATATGGAAAAAGCGCTCCTCGCTGGGGTCGTCCCAAACACGCCCGTAGTCAAAGGCGCCAAGAATACCGAATTCAAATGGCAGCACCTTATTATCCCAATAAGCGAATTTAATACGCAGGTCGATATTGTGGTAGAAAATAGTCTTGCCTCTGAAGCGCTCGTTGCGATATCCGCGCAAGTGATTGCTGGTACCTAAACTCGGAGTGTGATAGAAATAGTAATTGCCCTGAACGGTTTGAACTCCAACGCGATTTGCCAGGGTGAAATCTAAACTCTTCCAGGTAGCTGTGAGGTAATTTGAAAAATCCGCATTGATACGCCAAAAGCCTTTGTCGCTCTCACCTACGCTATTTAAATAAGTGACCAGTAAATGCTGCTTAAAGCCATGAGTTGGCCTAACCTGACTGTTAACTACCTCAACCCTTTCACCAATTGCTCCTCCTAAAAAGTAGCGTTGCTTCTTTTCATCTTCAGAAATGCCGAAACTTGGATCTTCCAGAACTCTTCCAGGAGTGTTTTCAGCGCCCTGACTCTCGAACAAAGGACCAAAATAAAAACTCGTTGTCCCGCTCTTTACTCCTTTTTCTAACAAAGGTGCTACCCGGTAGATCTTCAAACGCATCCAATTAAATCGATCATCCGGATTGGTATTTTCAGTGTCATTTCCTTCGCCGAAATAGTTCTGTAGTTCCGGATTTAGTATGTCGACTGTTAGAAGGAAATTAAAACGTTTGATCACCTCGATGAACTGACCGGAATACTCTAGGCTGAATGCGCCAGACTTTGGAGAAACTAAAAATGCTCCTTTATGCTGTTGGGCAAATGGCTCTTTTCTAAATCTCTGTTTGGTATAGGTCCCTCCCAATCCAAAAAAGAATCCATCATCCTGATTCGATCCAAAGGTTATTGTGGGAAGAAAAGTATTGTAATGGAAATTCTCACGATCGTATTCATTGACCTTATAGAAGAATGAAGTTTTATTAGCTACCTCGCCCTTGTATTCTTCTATCTCAATGTCTCCTTTTTTGTCGTATACATGGGTCTTTCGGGCAAGGCCGCTAACCTTGGAGCTATCGACAACAACATCCTTTCCTTCACCGCCAATAATGCGAATTAGACTACCCTTTTTTGATTTTCCCTTTACTTCAAAAAGGTCGCCTCCCATTAAACCATAGATTGAAATTTCCTTTGTTTCCTTTTTAGTGAAAATACGATCATAGAAAAGCTCTCCTTTTTCAATTTCGCCATTATCTACATCCTTTAAATGGTAAACCTGCACATGGGTTTTGCCCTTCTCTAATCTGGTGATGCTGAAGTAGTCCTTCCTGTCTGTTCCTCGAATATCAGTTTGTTTAGCTCTGAAATCGTAGAGCTTCATGGCAATGGTTTCAAGATTATCTCTTCTCGATTTTAGTTTCTCAATGATCTCAGGAGCATCCAATTGCCAGATCTCATCAGGCCATGAGTTGAAGGCATTTTCAATCACACTATCCGTCAATTGCGTTTGCATCCATTGAGCGGTCTTTTCAAAATCTTCAGCCGTCATCTCGTTCAAAAAGTATCTATCGAAAGCCGCAGCATTGAAACTCTGGCCGGGCACATCCTTTAGATCCTTTTTAAAACTTTTAAATTTCCGCATCACGAAAACAGCCACAACAGAAGGCAGAGCACCTTTGAATTTGTAGAAAACCTGATCGCGATCTCTTGGAATTGGCTGATAGATATTATCCTCACCTACATCAAACTTGGCCCAGCGCCATTGATCATCGTGTCGGTCCCAGTCGTGAATAAACAAATCAAAAATTCTGCTCTTAAGCACCCATTCCTGATCAACCTTATTCTTTTCATGTTGCCTCAGTTTCAAGATCAGATCGTTTGTGCCTATGATCTTGCTGCTGTTCCCAAAGAAGTAAGAGTCCTCCCAGTTCTTAGCAGGTCTTTCCTCATATAGATGCCAACCCGAGTCCATGAGATTGTTATACACTCCCATCATCGGTTGGTGCTTGAGGTAAACCACCTTTGGGTTGGTGTGATATACGCCAATAGCATCCGCCATTGGAGGGATGGCAGTAGCTCCGTAAGGATGGATCGCCGAGATCTGATCCTGCATGATATTCAGGGCTTTGATCTTTCGGATCTCCTCAGGGAAGGCCTTCGCTACATTCTTATCTACTGAGCGCAACACATACTGCTTTCCACTCGGGGCCTGCATCCGCATTGAGCTTGAAGCAAATCCTCCGCCTTTCTGAACAGGATACAATCCTCCATGCTCCTGGGTTAGATCAAAAACCGGTAAAGTGATCTCCGTTCCCCAGGCATCGCGATATTGATCTCCAAGCCACATCTCGCCGAAGGCTTTTTTATCTGAATAAAGCAATGAGGCCTGCGACCTGAACGAATCGGGTAGATTCTGACTTGTCAGCCCGGGATTCTGATAGATAAGTTGTGGCTTCTCGGGTGCGAGTTTGGTTCTGAATGCTACCTGTCCATTTCCTTCTTTATCAATAACCTCCCAAAATTCCAGCCAGAGCTCACCATTTGCGTAATAGATCAATTTAGAGAATCCTCTAGCCTGATAAGCAAATTCAGCCTCTCCACCTCTTCGGGCATAATCATTTCCCGTCATCGAACCGGAATTGACGAAGTGATTATCATCCTCATAGAAGTACTGCATATTCTGCTCCTTACCCGAGACAAAAACCAAATTTGTATAGTCCTCACAGATGGTGAGGATCTCCTCTTTCAATTCGTAGTAAAGTGAATTATCGAGATCCTGACGCGTTGCTCCTGCTCCGTGATAAAGCGGATAAAGTGATCCTACAATTGGCAGTGGAACATAGGCGGCAGGATGCATATCGGTGAAGGGGAAAATATGCTGGCGCAGAGAGAAGAACCCGGCTGTATTCCCATTCGAGAAGAGCGGGTGATACATGGCTATGATCAGCTGATCTTTCTTGTGCTCATTTATCTCGGCCCGAAGGGCATTAATAAACTCAACCCTGCTCTTAAGATCACAGCCCTTATTGATATTGTCATCCGCACTCCACTTATATAACCACCACTCTGTATCGATAAAGATGATGCGAACTCCTTCTGCTACCTCTTTTGATTTCACCTCTCCGCAACCATCGCTTGGTAAGAAAGCCTTTTCATCCAGGGCCTCCTGTATATAATCTTCAAGTCGTTCAATTCCTTTGCTTCCTTTGTGCTTCTTCGCATTCCAATCGAAATGACCGGGGATGAAATAAGTCTGTTCTTCAAATCCCTCAATTATAGAAAGCTGTAAGTCGATCTTTGCTTCTATTGCTTCGCGCTTAGGGTCATCTTTTTTGGGTAAACCATTTTTTGGGGCGTAGTTGCCGAGAAAAACAATGGATGCTCTATCACCTGAATAAGCCAATTGTTTTTGCAAAAGGAGCATGGCCGGACTAAGCTGATCTCCAACAAAACCGGTATTCCCGATCAGGTAAACCTCCTGAGTTATCGGATATGCATTTGAAGGCGCATTCTGCTCCCAGCTTCTCTGATCAGGAGCCTTGTAGGAATAGCGCTTGGTGGCACAGGCTGCCAGAAACACTAAAAAGAATGCATAAAGGAGAATGGGGTAAAGTTTCCTCACTTGGATAAAAATAGAAATTCGGGGGAGGAAGCATCATCGGCCGCTAGGCCAAAAGATCTTTTAAGGCTGCTTCAAGATCTTCGAATTCATAACTAAAGCCTGAAGAAAGTAGCTTTTCTGAACTGGTTTTCTGGCTTGCCAGCACCATATCTGCCATTTCACCCAATACAATTCTCAGCGTGAATGCAGGAGTAGGCAACACAGCATATGACTTGCTTGAGTATCTGGCGATGGCCTTTGTAAGCTCGTAGTTTGTTACGGGTTCTTTGCCAACCGCATTATAGATCCCGGAGCTGTTTTCATTTTGAAGCTGGTGCACGAAGATCCTGGCGAGATCTTTCAAATGGATCCAGGGGTAATATTGCTTTCCCGATCCGAGGTAAGCTAAAAATCCAAGCGGAGCGGTCTTCATCATTTCCGGCAGGGCACCACCTTCATTTGCCAGCACAATTCCAATTCGATTGATCGTAGTACGTATACCCAAATCAGCGATCTTTGCGCTCTCTGCTTCCCAATCCTTGCATATCATTGCCAGGAAATTGCATCCGGCTGCAGCTTCTTCGTTCATCAATTCGCTTCCCCTGTCGCCATAGAAGCCTACGGCCGATGCCGCAAGGAATGACTTTGGTTTGAATCCACCTTCTTTGAGAGCTTTGTGGATCAATTTTGTTCCCTCAATTCTGGAGTCGTAAAGCTCTTTTTTTCGGGATGATGTCCATCTTTTATCGGCTACGCCTGCACCTGCTAAATGGATAATATGGTCTGTTCCTTCAAATGCCTGAGAATCAAGCTCCTGTTTTGCGACATTCCAGCCGTATCTGGGGATATCTGCGGATTTATCCGGACGAGTACTGAGATAGAGGACTTTATACCCCTGATCTTTTAATAATGTGGTGATAGTTTTACCTACTAGTCCGGTTCCACCGGTGATCAAAACCTGTTCCATTTGATTGCTATACTTTGATAATTCTTATGCTTAGGTAGAAGTGCTATATTTGTTGCCCTCTAAAAAAGACGAATTTCAAGTAATTATAAACTTTTCCTAATCTGTCCAAAATGAACATGACGAGACCCCTAAAGGTTTTTTGCTTTTTTGCACTAGCTGGTTTGATCGCTTCCTGTGGAGGCTCTGAAGAAGGCCCAGCTGAAACCGGATTCACCGCAGACCTCGAATACATTCAAGAAAACAGTAAGCGCGCTGGAGTAAATGAAGTCACCATTCACGAACTAGGTGACCCCGACAAGATCAATCCTATCCTCTCTTCAAGCGCCAATTCAACATACATCGAAGGAAATATCTTCCAAACACTTCTAGCACGTAACCCGGAAACTCTTGAGCTTTCTGGTCTTCTTGCTGTTGGTCGTCCGGTTATCACACCTCTTGATTCAGGTGAATACGCTGGCGGTCAGTCATTGACTTATGAAATTCGCCCTGAAGCAACATGGGATAACGGAGATCCGATCCTTGCTTCAGATTACATCTTCACAATGAAGATCGTAAAGAACCCAAAGGTTACCGGAGCTGCGAGCATCGCACCTTACCTTGAGTTCATCGACCACGTTGAGGTTGATCCAAATAACCCTAGAAAATTCACCATCTACGCCACTGATAGATACTTCATGGCGGAGTCTTTCTCAGGATACTACGTATACCCTGAGTACCACTACGATCCAGATGGTTTGATGAGAAACTTTACGATCAAGCAATTGAATGATCCTGCTAACCGTGAAGAGCTTATCGCTGATCCAGACATCAATGCCTTCGCTGAGCAGTTTGAGTCAGAAAAGTATCAAAGAGAGAAAGGATGGATCGTTGGATCTGGTCCTTATGAGTTTGTTAAGTGGGAAACCGGACAATACATCACTCTTTCAAGAAAAGCTTCATGGTGGGGAGATCAGGTAGATGATCCACTTATTGCTGCTAACCCTTCAATTATCGAATACAAGATCATTCCTGATCAAACAGCTGCAGTTACAGACCTTAAAGACGAGGGTGTTGATGTTCAGCGTAGCATCCAGCCTAAGCAGTTTGAAGATCTTATCGTTAACGAGCGTATCAAGAAACTTTACAACTTCCACACTCCATTGGCATACTCATATGTATACCTTGGATTGAATATGAAGAACTCTAAGCTTGAAGACGTTCGCGTTCGTCAGGCTATCGCTCACCTTTGTAATGTAGAAGAGATCATCGATATCCTTTACTACGGTTACGCTGAGCCGATCGTTGGTCCTATTCACCCAACAAAGAGCTATTACAACACTAACCTTGAGCCAAAGCAATTCGATGTAGAGAAAGCTGCTGCACTTCTTGATGAAGCTGGTTGGGTTGATACAGACGGAGATAACATCCGTGACAAGACTATTAATGGAGTGAAGACTCCACTTGTACTTGAGTACAAATACAACTCTGGAAACGATATCCGTAAGGAGATCGGGATCTTCCTAAAAGACAATGCACAGGAAGTTGGAGTTGAGATCAATATTGTATCTAAAGAGTGGACAGTATTCCTTGAGGATACCAAGCGTCGCGATTTCGAGATTACCTGCCTTGGATGGATCCAGGGACCGGATCTTGACGATCTTAAGCAGATCTGGCACACTTCTTCAGATACTTATGATGGTTCTAACAGAATTGGATTCGGTACAGCTGAGTCAGATGCTTTGATCGATGCTATCCGTTACGAGGGCGACGAAGAGAAGCGCAAGCAGATGTACTTCGAAATTCAGCAGATCATTTACGATCAGCAACCATACGTATTCCTTTATACCCCGCAAAACCTGTTGGCAGTTCACGGTCGTTTCGACAATGCGAACCCAACGGTTCTTCGTCCGGGATATGCTGAACCATTATTTACCCTGGCTTCTGGCGAAGAAGCTTCGGCAACAGCGGAATAAACCCCAGAAGAGCACATGTTTAGTTATATAGTAAAGCGTCTTCTGCTTTTCATTCCAACTTTGCTGATCATCTCATTGGCAGCTTTCACATTGAGTAATGTGGCGCCTGGTGATCCCGTAGAGTTGCGACTGAGCGGAGGGATGCAATCCAGCCAGGCAGGCCAGTCTTCGGAATTCTTAGCCGGAGAGCGTGCCTACAGAGAGAAAGCAGAGGAGCTCGGATATGATAAGCCGGTATTTTACTTCTCTATTCATGCAGCCGCATATCCTGATACACTGTACAGGATACCAAAGCAAGTTCATCGGGAAACACTAGATCGCCTGATCTATGA
>CAXDOZ010000059.1:0-14587 GCA_963991145.1 uncultured Chitinophagales bacterium
AATCTGTAAAAGACAAAGATCTGATCAAGGACTCGATCATTTATGTCAACCTGGAGCCTTGTTCTCATCATGGCAAAACTCCTCCTTGTGCAGATAGAATTTCTGATCTAAAGCCCAGGAAGGTGGTTATTGCCGTAAAAGACCCAAATCCTAAAGTTTCCGGACGAGGTATTGAGAAGATGAGGAATGCGGGGATTGAAGTTGAAATCGGACTGCTTGAAGAAGAATCGAGAAGACTTAATCGAGCTTTCTTTAGCCATTTTGAGCAGAAGCGACCATATATCACCTTGAAATGGGCTCAAAGCTCAGATGGCTTCATCGCCCCGGAGGGGCAACAACTATGGCTTTCTGGCCATGAGAGTAGGGTTATATCTCATAAGCTACGAGCAGAGAATATGGCAATTCTCGTAGGTGCAAATACCGTGAGCATTGACAATCCTTCATTGACAACAAGAAATCATCCTGGTACAAATCCAATAAGATTGGTGCTAGATGCTGAATTAGAGCTTTCAAAAGATCATAAAGTGTTTGATTCTGAGGCTAAGAGTATCTGGTTCAACTTTAAAGAATCGGGAAAAGAGGGACAGGTAGAAAAGGTGAAACTCGACCCACAACAGCCGGTTTCGAATCAGATAAGTAATGTCTTGCAGGATCTGGATATCAACTCGCTGATAGTAGAAGGTGGAGCTCAAACTCTAAGCTCGTTTATTCAGGAGGGAAGTTGGGATGAGGCCTACATACTTGAAAGCGGGACAATCATCTCAGAAGGCATTCCTGCTCCGAGTATTTGGGGTGATGCAATATCCAAGAAGAGAATTGGGAAGGATCAATTATCAATTTTAAAAAGAATCTAAGTTGATCGTCATTCTCCTGAGCATTCTTTGCTCAACCCTTATCATTCTTTCCTTCAAAGTTTTTGAGAAGTACAAGATCGACCTGTTTCAGGCTATTGTTGCTAATTACTTCAGCTGCGTAGCCCTTGGCTGGATACCGATGACCAATCAGATGGAAGTTGGTCCTCACATCTTCAGCGAAGCGTGGTTCCCATATTCAATAATAATGGGAGTTCTGTTCATCAGTATATTCTTTTTGATTGGTCTTACAACTCAGAAAGTTGGCGTTGCTCCTGCAACTGTAGCCATGCGATTAACGATCATATTCCCAATCATTTTCGCATTTACATTCTATCAGGAGACCATAAATTTCCCAAAGCTTGTGGGGATAGTCCTTGCATTGATTGCGATTGTACTTATCTCAATGCCCAAGAAGAATACTCCTGGCCAAAAAGGACTTGAGTCAAAATGGCTGGCACTCCTCCCCTTCATTATATTTTTTGGTAGTGGCAGTATTGATGTTATGGTGCAATACGTGGAGAAGTCGTATTTCAGTATAGGTGGCTTCGAAGCATTCATCATTTTAGTTTTCGGCACAGCCGGATTAATAGGATTTGCAATACTTCTTTATAAGCTGTTAGCAAAGGGCGAGAGAATCAATGGCAGAAGCGTCCTTGGAGGTTTGCTTTTAGGCATACCCAATTATGGATCGATGTACTTCTTCTTTAAAGCGCTCAACCTTCCTGGCTGGGAAAGCAGTGTGATCTTCCCAATTAATAATATTGGGATTATAGTCACTGCTTCTGTCGCTGCAATGGTCCTCTTCAGAGAGCGATTAAGTAAGGTGAATCAGATCGGTTTGCTTTGTGCAATTGCATCTTTCATTTTCATTTACCTTGGGCGAGGTGGCGAAGTATAAAACGATAGCTGGATCATCCGAATCTCTCTTTAAGGATAAGGCCTCAAAATTTATCGGCTTCGCCTTTCCTGCTTCAACTGAGGAACAGATCAAGGAGTCTCTTGATAGTTTAAAAGAGATCCATCCAAAAGCAACACATCATTGCTATGCATGGAGATTGGGCATTGACAAGCAGTATTATAGAGCAAATGACGATGGTGAGCCATCGGGAAGTGCGGGAAAGCCAATTCTTGGGCAAATTGACTCTTTTGGCTTAAGCAATGTATTGATTGTAGTTGTGAGATACTATGGTGGGACTAAACTTGGAGTTCCAGGCCTGATCAATGCATACAGAGAAGCTGCCAAGTTGGCGATAGAAGAAACATCTATTATTGAGAAAGAAACGTCTTCTATTGCGAAGGTCAAATTCTCTTATTCAAATATGAATCGTTGGATGCATTTCGTAAAATCCCAGTCCATTGAAGTACTTGAAAAGGAATTTGAGCATGATTGTCGCATGACTTTACAAATTCCTGACAGCAGCAAGGAGGAATTTGTAAATTTTGCTGATCAATTAGCTGATTCTACAGTTTTATGGATATGAGGTTTCGGATAACACAAATCTTCCTGCTTTCACTTTTGAGCTTAAACCTATTTGCTCAGAAGACAGGCAAGTATTTGTCCGAAGTTGAAGATCCCTACATCAATGTCTTGTCTGTATACAAGAGCCATTCATTCCCTCTAAATGAAAACGATCTTGACGGTGAGTTTACAAGATTCCTTCAATCTGAGTTCCCCGACCTAAGCTTTGAATTTGAATACTTCATTGAGAGCCCGGGAGGCTTTCATGTGAACTTCATCCAAACACACAAATCATATCCCATCTTCAACCACTTTGTAAAGATCAATCTGGATAGAAGTTTTAAAGTGATCTCTACTATTTCTCTAACTGAAGAGAATGGAAGGTTTCCGGAATATCAGCTAGAGTCATTGAATACAAGTGTTGATGGATTGGGTTTTGAGGAGCTTGAAGAAAAGAGGAGCGAGTATGTATGGTATGTAAACCCAAGATCGGGACAGATCGAGCCTGCTTACTCCTCATTTTTGTTCGATCCCACTGATCATCAATTCGAGAATGTAGTATTTGGCAATAATGGTCTTATTCTTCATAGAGATTTGAATTGCTATTTGCCCGATAGTGCGATAAGTGTTTCGGTTTTCAATCCCGACCCTCTTACTACTGCAAATCAAGTATATGGAGCCCCTTATGTGGATGACCAGGATAATGATGTTCTGGAATTGAACGCAGAGAGAAGAACACTCACAGTTACAGGGAATTTCGATGGTAGCTTGTTTACTGCTGAGAATGATTTTGTAAAGATCTCAGAACTATCAGCTCCTGCCAATCAACCCATTTCAAAGTCTATTCCGGTCTTTAATGAGTCCAGATCCATGAATGGATTTGAAGATGCGAATGTCCTGTATCATATAACAGAGTACCAATTGTATATTCAATCATTGGGCTTCAACAATCTTGTGAATTACCAATTGCCAGTAGATCCACATGCTTTGAGTGGACAGGACAACTCTCTCTTTAGTTTTTCAAGTAATCCTCCTATCCTATTATTTGGTGAGGGTGGTGTTGATGATGCAGAGGACGCTGATGTTATTATCCATGAGTATGGACACGCAGTAAGTTTCAGTGCTGCGCCAAACTCAAACACAGGTCTTGAAAGAAGCTCTTTGGACGAAGGATTTGGTGATTACCTGGCTACGAGCTATTCCCGGTTTCTAAATGAATATGCCTGGGAAAGGATGTTTACCTGGGATGGACACAATGAGTTTTGGAACGGGCGAAATGCAAGCAGCTCAAAACTATACAAGAGGGATCTTGGAAGTTCGATCCATGCTAATGGAGAGATTTGGAATTCAACACTCATGGAGATCTGGGAGCAATTGGGCAGAGACTCCACAGACAGATTGGTTCTTCAATCAATGTATGGATATGCTAGTAATATGGACTATTACGCTGCAGCCAGTCTGTTGCTTCAGGCAGATACTTTGCTTTATGGTGCCCGAAATTTCTGTGTGATCTATCCAATATTATTGAATCGTGGAATGATTCGAGATACAGTTCTTCCAGATCCATGCTCATTTTTTGACCCAAGCATTCCAGTGTTTGCAGGAACGGACACTACAATATGCGTTGGAAGAGCAGTTCTTCTTGGCGGAGATCCAACTACCAGTGCGGGAAATACAGTAACGTGGAGTCCTGATCTATACCTGACAGATAATGAGGCGTTCAATCCAATTGCTACACCCACAGATTCAATCTCATACTTTGTAACCTCGAGGAATGATCAGGGATTCTTTAATACAGATCAGATCAACATCAACGTAGTGATCTGTCCTGATCAGCCAATATTGCTTAACTCAGCAGCTTTTGCAAATGGTTTAGCCCCTCTGACTGTTAGATTACCAATTGGGTTTACAGAAGCACGGGCACGAGTATACGATGCCGTAGGGAATCTCATCTACGATGGAGAGTTCGAAGGCCAAAATGAATTCTCTATTCCGATTGACTTCTACGCAGCCGGTGTATATGTAGCAGAAATTAGGTTTGGCGACAATGAAAGAGCCAGTCTAAAAGCAGTTCGTTACAAGGAATAATTAGTTGAAATCTACAGCTTGCTCAGGGCGAAGCGAAAGAACAGGTCTTGTAGATTTTGTGATGATCGTCCTTGCTCTTGATCCCATGATCAGATCTGTGATTGCTGATTCCTGACGAGTCATGATGATTGTAAGGTCGGAGTTCATTTTCTCAGAATAATCATTGATCTCCTCACCTACATTCTTCTTTTCATGTACAGAGTTGACAGTAACCTTTAAGCCTTGATCTACCAGCTTATCAGCAACCATCTTCATCATCTCTTCTACATCTTTATCCTTTCCTCCTGCGTATTCAAACTCACTTGTTACAGCGAGAATGTGAACAGTAGAATTAAAGGCAAGAGCAAACCTCATAGCGTAATCAACTTTCTCGAGAGTTGGTTTACCAGCTTGGAGAGGAAGCAGAATGTTCTTAAAGTCTCCATTGTAGTTTCCTTCTCTAATTGTGAGAACAGGAGCTTCAGATAGCTGAACAGTTCTCAAGGCATTAGATCCGAGTAGGAATCGGCTGATGTCTGAAAGGCCTGATGCACCAGTAGTACCCATAATGATCATCCAGGCATTCTTCTCATTGGCCACCTCTCTGATCACCTTATGAATCTTACCCTGACGCTCAATAACCATAGTGTTTACGCCCCAAAGTGATTGTTTTTCGGCTCTGATCTCTTCTAGCTTGGCTTTAACTGTAGTCTCATTAACATTCGCCAGTTTCTCATCAAGCCCAACATTTTCATCATAGGTCTCAACGACATGAAGTAATAAGATCTCACCATTTACTTTGTGAGCGATCTTTCCAGCGAGTTCTAATGCCTCTATTGAAACATTTGAAAAATCAACTGGAACTAGGATTAGTTTTTTAGCTTGCTGCATCTGTTTTTTATTGAAGCACAAAAGTAAAAATTGGCATAGAAATGCACTTCCCTCCTTCCGAATTAATTCTCAACCCAGATGGTAGCATTTATCATCTTAATCTTCACGAAGAACAAGTAGCTGAGACCATAATAACTGTAGGCGACCCCGATCGGGTTGCGGTAGTTAGTCAAATGTTCGACGAGGTCGAAGTAAAGGTTCAAAAAAGAGAGTTCGTTACTCATACTGGAAGGATTGGGAAGAAAAGACTTACTGTAATCTCAACCGGGATCGGCACAGACAATATTGATATCGTGATCAATGAGTTAGATGCCATCAAGAACATAGACCTCGAGAAAAGAGAACTTAAGAATGAGTTCCAGGCTCTTAACTTCATTCGATTAGGAACCAGTGGTGCACTTCAGAAAGACATTCCTGTTGACACTACACTGATTTCTACCGGAGCAATTGGAATCGATGGATTGATGGACTTTTACAGGTATACAAATAATGGGTTTGAATTTGAATTCCTTAGTAGTCTTAAGGCTCATTTGAATGATAATGGGATTGACATAAACCTCTATTACTTTGAGTCTAATAAGGATCTGCAAGATCAATTGATTTCAATAGATGGAAGCGTTACGGGGAACACCATTACCTGCCCTGGATTCTATGGACCTCAAGGAAGGTCCTTAAGGATTAAATTGGCCTACGAACAATTGAATGACACCTGGAGAACATTCACCTTCAAAGGGAAACGACTCGACAACTTTGAAATGGAATCATCTTCAATTTTCGGACTCAGCAAGATTTTGGGTCACAAGGCTATCGCAGTTAATTCAATTATCGCAAATAGAGAGACTCAACAGTTTAGCTCAAACCCAAAGGAGACGGTAAAAAAAATGGTCTCCGATGTATTGGAGACCATTGTAAGTTCTGAATATTTCTAAGATTACTTCATAAGAGCTTCTCTTGTGCTCTCAGCAATATTGATAGCTGAGATTTCAATAGTTAGCATTAGCAACTCACTATCCATTTCCTCAGCGGGTATTGATCCTTCAGGACCAACTATATAATACTCAGTTCCTTCTCCAGATTCTTCTGGAAGGATTTTCGTAGAATACACAGGTGTATTGATCTCAGCTGGATCTTCAACCTCTTCTTCAGCTAAAATCGCATCGTTTTCAATAGCCTCTTCAGCATCAGTTCTTCCGAAAGCAACATCAGCCTTGTCAGAAGAGAAGAATGGTTCTTCATAATCATTGCCGAATGCGGTTAGATCACTTTGATTTGAAGTCCCTTGCTCACTAACAACCGGATTACTGTTATTCTGTGTAAGTAGCAAAGTAATTGAGATCACACTAATAACAAGAGCAGCAGCAGCAGATTTCCAGGCCCAGCCTTCATTCAGACTAAACACTTTTGTGCTAGTCTTTTTATTCTCTTTATTTAAATCACTCTGGATTCTATCCCACATATCAGATGGTGGCGCCACCTGCATGTTTTCTAGCTTTTCCTTAAAGTGATTATCGAATTTTTCCACGTTGGATATTTTATACGATTAGAAGAAGCATTTAGTTGGCATTTGGTTGCTTGCCATCCGAATTTTCTTCAGAATCAGATAAGTTAATTTCATTGGACTCTGCTACTTTCTTCTGCAGAATGTATCTAGCCCTTGCCAATTGGGACTTTGAGGTGCCCTCACTGATATTCAATTGCTCTGCAATTTCCTTATGACTGTATCCTTCAATTACATACAGATTAAATACAGTTCTATATCCAGGGCTTAAAGATTGAACCAGTTTAAGAACATCTTCCTCAAGAAGATGGTCCATTGTATTTTCGTGATAATGATCGAATTCAGAAGGCTCATTGGCTTGAATCGGATACATTCTCACCTGCTTTCTGTAATGCTCAATTGAGGTATTGATGAAAATCCTTCTAACCCAACCTTCAAATGAGCCATCGCCTCGAAACTTATCGATATTCTTAAAGACCTTCACGAAACCCTCCTGCAAAAGGTCTTCCGCAGCATGATAATCCTTAGCATAGCGCATACAGACGCCAAACATCTTCTGCGAAAAGGTATTGTAAAGTTCAAGCTGGGCACTTGACTCTCCCTTCTGACACCGGGCAACTAGTTTTGCCTCTCTCGATTTCTTCTCCTCTCTTGATTCCATTCCGACGGGTTTCTCAGCCATAAGTTAGCACTATCCCATTATAATATCCAACTCTGAAAGCAGGCTTGAAAGTGCTTTTGCTCTATGACTAAACTTCTTTTTATCACTTAAATCCATTTGTCCGAAGGTTTGATCCGCTCCATCAGGAATGAAAATAGGATCATACCCAAAGCCTTTATCCCCAATGGCTTCAGCGGCAATAACTCCTTTGCAGACTCCTTCAAACTGGTATATTTTTCCCTTATGAATCAAGGTGAAAACGGTTCTGAACTGGGCGCTTCTATCCTTTTCGTTTTTAAGGTTTTGAAGAACAAGCGCCATGTTTTTTTGAGGATCTCTCTCGGGACCTGCATAAAATGCGGTATCAACCCCAGGATCCATATTAAGGGCTGTAATCTCAAGACCAGTGTCCTCTGCAGCAACGGATTCTTTCAACGATTCCCAGATGGTTTCAGCCTTTTGAAGGCTATTCCCTTCAATAGTTCCAGTGGTTTCAGGAATTTCTGAATCCCAACCAATTGAAGACAAGCTCTTCCATTCGATAGATTTAGGAGTAGCATCCTGAACCTCTCTTACTTTATTCTCATTCCCTGTGGCAAATATGATCTTATGAGACATTGAATAAGCTTTTAAGAGCAGACCAAAGTTTCTTTTTCGCCTCTGGACTTTGCTCAAGTTCTGCTAATGAAGGAGCGCATAATGCCGTAACAGATTCCAGAGCCACATCGAGAAAAGGAATCCATTGGATATTAGAACCAAATACTTCTGAGGGATTGCCAAAGATTATAACTCTGGACACCTTAGCTGACAATAGCTCTGAAAGCGCATAGCGCTTATCGGAGGAGAGATTCGCTAAAGTCCAATCAGCCTCATTTAAACCCACAGCTCCAAGTATTTTATTTAGTAAATCGGCATTAGTACCCTCAAATGCTGCATCAATAAGGATAACTACAGTGTCTGATTGAACTTCTGAGTTTCCTTTTCGGTTAAAACTGTCAGAAGAGTTAATCAGTAGATCGCCTGAGTACAGTGCTGTTTGGTTGTTTGAGCTCATTATTTATCGGATTTGCCTTTTCGGGGTATTCCCTTAGCTACAGTTAAAATTAGTAATTTCGCGGCCTATGAAATACCAGATCACCGTACATAAAACCAATGATTCCAAGCTTTCTGGAGTAAATTTTGACAATCTTCCTTTCGGTAAGGTCTTTACAGACCATATGTTTATCGCAAAATATAAAGATGGAGATTGGCAAGATTGCCAGATCAGGCCTTTGGACTCCCTGAGTTTACATCCATCGGTGACTTCTCTTCATTACGGCCAATCAATTTTTGAAGGCTTGAAAGCGCAAAAATCTGATGATGGAACTCCATTGATTTTCAGACCAGATGAGAATGCAAAAAGATTGAATTCTTCTGCACGCAGAATGGCTATGCCAGAGCTACCGGAAGAGTTGTTTCTAGCGGGCTTAAACAAGCTAATTGATATTGACTCAGATTGGATTCCAACCAATGAAGGTCAGTCTCTTTATATCAGACCCTTTATGTTCGCCTCAGACGAATACGTAGGTATTAAGCCATCTGATGAGTACATTTTTGTAATATTCGCTTCACCTGTTGGAGCCTACTACTCTACCCCGGTTAAAGTTTACGTTTCTGAAGACTACGTTAGAGCTTTCCCTGGCGGAACGGGAGCAGCGAAGGTCGCAGGAAACTATGCAGCAGCGTTACTTCCAGCAAAGGTTATTCAGGACAAAGGCTACCATCAGGTTCTTTGGCTAGATGGAATCGAGAAGAAGTACTTCCAGGAAATCGGTACTATGAACGTGTTCTTCAGCATAGATGGGAAACTCATCACTCCTAGTCTTGATGAAGAAACAATTCTTCCTGGAATCACGAGAAAAAGTGTGATTGCCCTGGCAAATGAAGCCGGTATTGAAGTTGAGGAGCGTAAGATCAGCACCGATGAGCTTTTCAAAGCCATTGAAGAAGGAAGAGTAGCTGAAGCATTTGGAACAGGCACTGCGGCCACTATTTCACACATTTCAGATATTGGATACAGAGACAGAAATTACGAACTTCCTCCTATCACTGATGATTTGTTCTCAAGCAAAGTAAAAATCATCCTTGACGACCTTAAAAAGGGACGTAGAGAGGATAGCCACAACTGGTTATTCAATGTGGAGAGAGAGAACGCTTCCTTAGTCTAAAGACTAAAGTCCTCGGTACCCAGATCAGGGTTTACTTCAAGTTTTAGGAAAATGTATTTCTCAAAGATGCCATTGTTATCATGCATCTCTTGATAGATAGGATGATTGTTTGACTTATCTATATACAGAACAGTCTTTCTGGAATAAGAGCTTGGAATAGATATGACATCACCAGGCTTAACATCCTTCTCCCAATTTGAAAAATTCGAATTGATCTGTCTGATCAGGAATTCAGAGATATTCTTTGAATGAGAAATTGAGAACAGCGATTCGCCCTTTCTTACTTCGTATTCAGTGAAATGAAAGTCCTTGTTTTCTAGAACCACTTTTTCACATTCTATCCCATTAAAATCGATATCACCTTCATGCTGAACCGTGAAAGATTCAGGATTCTCTTTGTTTCGCTCTAAATGAACCGCTAGTTGCTCCTGAATAATATTGAACCCCGCCTCCAGAACTGAGTGGTGGTTTCCTTTCCTCATTTTGTTCCCAAATGGATTCAGCTTGACTGTTGGGATAAACAAACCAGGATTCACTCTTGCCTGCCCATTGTTCTTCCCCTCTTCATAAAGAATAACAACTCCCTTGTGAGGCTTCTCAAGACAGTTCAGATTTACTTTATAAGGTTCTGTATGCAGCGAAAACTTGATTCGATCATATTTGAGTTCACCCTGGATTCTCTCATAGGACTTAAGCTCATAACGGTAGCTCTTACCCTGTGAGATAGCGTCTATAGATGTCTCAAGCACTTGAAATGCTTGCTTTTCGGAGTCACTACCAGCCGATACGGCCAAAGGCGCACCAAAAGAAAAAACCATAAGGAGAATACTGAAAGAAAGGCTATACAGTCTCATTGTTAAACCAATTGAGCATTAAACACAGAATTGGTCAACAGGTTTAAGATTTTAATAGCTAATTCCAATCTTTCTGTAGATAAAGTGCAAAAGCCAGGCGGGACCGATCAATAGATACTGAAGGTCTTCAAAAAAGCTTGGTTTAGCTCCCTCGATCTTGTGACCGATAAACTGACCAATCCATGCAATTACGAAGATTGAAACTGATAGAATCAGGAGGCCTGTTTGTGGATTGGTAAAGCCCAATGGATTTGCCTCTAATAATATCATGTTCAGATACAACATTCCTCCTCCTATGATAAGAAATCCAAAAAACATGGGAAGAGATAAGCGTAAATAGAAAATGAGAGCAAGGATCAGAACAATTGTTGCTGCATTTACCCAGCCACCTGCAACTTCTGGAAAAGGTATACTTAAAAGCAAACCAAAGATGCTGAACATGATCGCTGGAACGCAGATCCAATGAATTGCCTTATTGATCTTGTTTTGGTGACTTACTCCATAATCATCCAGCCATTGTTGAATCCCCTTCATCTTTTCTTTTTCTAAAAGTTACAAATAAAAAAAGCCCCGATAAACGGGGCTTTCAAGAAGATTAGTTACTTATTAATGAGTAACAACGAATTTTTGAGAGATAGACTCACGACCATTGCTGATTGAGTACATGTAAACTCCGTTAGGAAGCTCATTCACATCAATGTCATAAGTGTTTTCACCTGGAACAGCCTGAATGTCACGAGAAACAACAGTTCTTCCAACCATGTCAACCACAGAAAGAACATAGTCACTTGCTTCTTTCGAAGTGAAAGTAACCTTAGCAGTGTTAACTGCTGGGTTTGGAATAAGGCTTAAGCTTTCAGATACAAGCAGATCTTCGATTCCAGTACCAGGATTGAAGTTACATGGATCACCCATATTAATTACCTGAAGGATTACTGCAAGGTTGTCAGATACTGCGCTAGCATCTACATCAGTAACAGGGTATAATGGGAAGTTGATACCAGTTGGATAGAAAGAAGCCCAAACGGTTGCGATAATTGAAAGTGGGTAGTTTCCTAATGGATCATTAGTTGTTCCACAAAGCTTGATACAACCTCTTTCCTGATTAATGAAAGTGTTGTCCATGTTGTTTGTACTCCAATCGATTCCTGTTGGAAGTCCTCCAACACTATCAACTCTAAGTGAGTCGATAAATACAAGTTGACCTGAGAAGTTCACAGTATCAAAGTTGTATAACTGAATTGTTTGATCGTAAGCTACGCCTTGCTCAATACAAGGAATGCTGTCTGGATCTGGAGAAAGACCTGGCTCAGTCAATGCTCCTGGATCTACCACACAGGTTGGACATTGTGCATTTAGATTAAGAGTAGCCAGTGAGAATACAATGGCAATTAAGAGGGTATACGTTTTCATACGTTATTGATTTATGTTAAGAATCATTTCAAATTTACATAATATAAAATGCCCTTAAGTTGCGGTAGCAACATTCTTAAGGCATAATGATCAGTTTATTAGTCAACCACTCTCCCTTGATCGACAAGCCGATTATATAGCTTCCGGCAGCAAGATTCTGCAGATCTACATCAACAGCTTCTACACCTTCTTTGATCAGTGAGTTAAATATCACTTTTCCTTCCAGATCAAACACTGCAATTTCATCAACATCTGTTGATGCCGGTAGATTCACTTTGAATTGGCCGCTATTTGGATTTGGATAGATATCCCATTCAAGTCCTTTCAGTTCTGCAACATTAGCCCAATCAAGATTTAATGGAGGACTGGTATTTTCACAAGGGCCAAAGTATATCCTGGCAGTATAGATCCCTTCTGAGGGAGGATCTAAAAATTGCCCATTCTCTCCAGGAATAATGTTTCCATTCACTGCCCATTCAACAAGGAAATTTGGAGGAAGATTGGCCACGACTAGCTGTCCCTGATTTTCAATAAGACTTACAATAATTGGAGCATTGGGTAAGACATCAATAAAATGCATCGTGCTGGAGGAAGCGCAGAAATTCTGGTCTTTTGTTTCTACCCAATAATTTCCAGGCTCAGTAACAAATAAGATGGAGTCTTCCGCTCCTGCAATTTGAATAGTATCATTATACCATTGATAGAATGCTGATGGAGTAGATTCAAGAATCACGGTATCTCTATCACAAATAGTGTCGGTAGGGTAACTAACCATTGGCGTACCAGGCTCGGAAAAAACATCGATAAAGATGGTGTCATTAAACCTGATTACAGGATGGGAGATTTCTACTTCAACCGTCATCCCTCCAACTAGTGAGGTAAGGGTTTGAACTCCTTCTTGTTGTCCAACAAAAACAACGGCACCGGCATCGCAATTTGGCAATGGTGATGGGTCAAGGTCAGTAAACCTTAGACTGTACAGACCGGAATTCAATGGGCCTAAGCCTGAATTATTCATTGGTATACTAAGAGGGAATTGAATAATATCTTCAAAGTAGTCGGTGTATACAGCAGTGCCGAAGTAATTCCCATTATCAAAAAGTGCCATATCCAGATCCGGGCCTTCAAATGGAAGCCCAAGACAGATTCCAGCACAATCATTACAACTAGTTCCACTTACGGTGATCTTTTCGATCTTGTATCCAACTGTATCAATAACAGTTCTTGCGATCACTCTATACCTACCTGGGCTGTATGTCTGCGAAGGAGGAGATTCGGCTGTGGTAGTAACTCCATTCCCAAAATCCCAGTAATAATCGAAGCCCTGAACACCATTGCTTGGGAAATTATTTGTGAAATCAACTCGTGTGGTGCCACATCCACTTGTTGGTGTGTAAGTAAATGAACTTGCGCCTCCGGCGGATGGAAGGATCTTTATCGTGAATTCGTAATCTTCATTTTGAGAAATCTGTCCAATAACCGGAGCAGTTACAGTTGCAGTCAGAAATACTGTTACATTATAATTTCCTGGAGCTATTGGTGTACCGCAAAATGTAATACAGCCAAGTTGATCACCAGATGATGGAAAATATTCACAGTTGTTTCCTACTGGTTGATTACATGACCAACTAAGTCCGAAAGGCACACCACTGGCACCTGTGATCTCAATTTTATCAAGATCTACCGTAATTCCAGTTCCGGGATCTGTTACAGGCGATGGCATGGCAAATGAAATCTCCTCATTGTAAGGAACCCCTACTCTACCATCAGGCATGCTAGATGCGCAAATACCAATTGTTCCTCCTGTTAGACAAGCCGTATCCTCTGTACATGTTGGACATTGGGCATCAGCTGAAAAAACACCAATCAGCCCAAATAAAAGTGTAATTAGAAATGCTTTCCTCATGTTGTAATCTTATTATTCTACTTCTCGAAGCTGAAATCGTCAGCTAATTCGAAAAAGCAAGAGTCTCTACAGGTATTAGTTAATTGTAAATCTTAGAACACGCTGCTCAGCATCTGTCTGAAGCATCAAATGATAAATTCCAGCAGGAAGATCTGGAGTGATAACCTGAATGTTATTCGTTCCTTCAGATAGCTCAAGATCTTGTGAATGCACCATTTTACCCAACATGTCATAAACTACTACTGCTGCATCCTCAAACTGAGTAGAAGAGACTTCCAGGTTAAATACACCTGTGTTTGGATTAGGGTAAAGCTTCACATCCTTTAAGAGGTTTGCTGTTATATCATCTATACTGGTAAATGAAATCACCCCAGATTCCCAATCACAACTTGGGTAAGCTCTATTTACTGCCCTAACAGTATAATCACCAGGTGTGCTCATTTCATAGGTTGGGCCATTCGCTCCCGGGATAGGGATGTTATTCAAGAAGTATTGAACATTAAACTGGCTGCTCGAAGGCGGCGGATTGAGGAAAATGGTATTACCCTGGACAAGCACGCTTGTATTTGGAGTCCCGTAATACTTAACACTTGCAGTGTCAGATCTTCCAA
This sequence comes from uncultured Chitinophagales bacterium, assembly GCA_963991145.1. GTDB lineage: Bacteria > Bacteroidota > Bacteroidia > Chitinophagales > JABDMM01 > CAXDOZ01. The sequence continues at coordinate 14,422 of CAXDOZ010000059.1, forward strand.
AACAGTTATTTGAATCAACAACCTCAACAAAGTATTCCTTGCTATTTCTAACAACCACAAATGAATCAGTAAGGCCATTGATCAATAATCCCTCTTCCCACCATTGATAAGAAATTGCTCCTGCAGGAACAGATGTCGATAATACTGGCCATCATCATCTTTTAAT
>CAXDOZ010000060.1:0-14088 GCA_963991145.1 uncultured Chitinophagales bacterium
AAGAGGAAAAAGAAGAGGAAGAAAAGGATGATGATTTAAACACATATAACTAAAATTTAAGCCATGACAAACCTGTGACTTTTCTCATCGGTTTGTGTGACTCTAGTCATAACCCCCCAATCTATGACTAGAGACTTTTGAGGAACAAAATTTTACCCCCGTATGAAACTTGACCATTTCAAGTACGATAACAAGATTGTAAATGCATTCATTATCGTAACCGTTGTTTGGGGAATTGTTGGGATGCTAGTAGGACTTATCATTGCGACCCAGCTATTCCACCCTGAACTGAACAACATTACCAAATTCACCACTTTTGGAAGGCTTAGACCACTGCATACAAATGCGGTGATTTTTGCATTTGTAGGTAATGGAATTTTTGCCGGTGTCTATTACTCGCTGCCGCGATTATTAAAGACACCAATGTGGAGTAAAGCCCTTAGTTGGATACACTTCTGGGGCTGGCAGCTCATCATTGTTGCAGCGGCGATCACTCTTCCATTAGGATTCACTACTTCTAAGGAGTACGCTGAGCTAGAGTGGCCAATTGATATTGCAATCACCTTGATCTGGGTAGTGTTCGGTTTGAACATGTTGGGAACGATCTTCACCAGAAGAGAGCGTCACATGTATGTTGCTGTTTGGTTCTACATAGCCACATTTGTTACGGTAGCGTTGCTTCACGTGGTGAACTCATTTGAGATGCCTGTCCATATGTGGAAGAGCTACTCAGTTTATGCGGGAGTTCAGGATGCATTGGTTCAATGGTGGTATGGTCACAATGCGGTGGCATTCTTCCTAACCACACCCTATCTGGGACTGATGTATTACTTCCTGCCGAAGGCAGCGAACAGGCCGGTCTATTCATACCGACTTTCGATCATTCACTTCTGGGCCCTGATCTTCATCTATATCTGGGCTGGTCCTCACCACCTTCTTTACAGCTCTCTTCCAGGTTGGGCTCAAAGTTTAGGAGTAGTATTCTCAGTAATGCTGATTGCTCCAAGTTGGGGAGGTATGTTGAATGGATTGCTTACCCTGCGAGGTGCGTGGGATAGAGTGAGAGAAGATCCGATTCTTAAGTTCCTCGTAGTTGCGGTTACCGCTTATGGTATGTCAACTTTCGAAGGTCCTATGCTTTCATTCAAAAGCGTAAATGCATTATCTCACTTTACCGATTGGACCATCGCTCACGTTCACGTTGGTGGACTTGGATGGAACGGATTTATGATCTTCGGTATCTTCTACTGGTTAGTACCAAAGATCTTCCAAACTAAGATCTACTCGAAGAGACTTGCAAACTTCCACTTCTGGATCGGAACACTTGGAATCATTGTTTATGTGCTTCCGATGTATTGGGCTGGTTTCACTCAAAGCTTGATGTGGAAGCAATTCGATGCAGATGGATACCTGGTTTATGGAAACTTCCTTGAAACAGTAACTCAGCTGATCCCAATGTATCAGATGAGAGCATTAGGTGGATTAATGTACTTCGCCGGGGTGATCGTAATGGCTTACAACCTGATAGCAACTGCTCGTCAGGGTAGCCTATTGGCTTACGAAGAGGCAAGTGCTCCTCCAATGGAAGGACCTGCTCCTGCGATGGGTACCAGCTACTGGCACAGATGGTTAGAGGCTCGTCCAAGAACTTTCATCATCCTGACTTTCATTGCAATTGCTATTGGAGGTGCAGCAGAGATCATTCCTCAGTATCTGGTCAAGACCAATGTATCTACAATTGAATCAGTTCAGCCTTACACACCACTAGAACTAGCTGGTAGAGATATTTATATCGAAGAGGGATGTGTTGGTTGTCACAGTCAGATGATCCGTCCTTTCAGATCAGAGACCAAGCGCTACGGAGAGTACTCTAAAGCTGGTGAGTATGTATATGACTTCCCATTCCTTTGGGGATCTAAGAGAACTGGTCCGGATCTATTGAGAGTTGGAGGAAAGTACAACAACTCATGGCACTTCAACCACATGTACGATCCAAGGATCACGAGTCCGGGATCCATCATGCCGCAGTACCCACACATGATCGATGATGATCTTGATTACAGTGATATACCTAAGAAGATCACAGTTCTAAGATCACTTGGAGTACCATATCCGGACGGATATGAAGACCAGGCGATCGCAGATCTTGAAGCTCAGGCTCAGGAGATCGTTGATGACCTGGCAACAGCAGAGATTGAGATTGCTCCGAATAAGAAGATCATCGCGATGATCGCTTATCTGCAGAGACTGGGAACTGATATTAAAGTGAAGCCCGAGCAGGTTGAAGAAACCGAAGAGGCAGAAACTGCAATGGCAAACTAAAGGATAGAACGATGTATAAAGAAGTATTAAGAAGTCTGGAAGGCATTGGATTATTCCCTGCCATATCCTTGATCATATTTTTTGGTCTGTTCACCATCATGTTCATCTATGCTTTCACCTCCAGAAAGAAGTTCATGGACCACATGAGTGAGCTACCGCTTGAAGACGGAACAGAGAATTCGAACTTAACCCCCGAAAAAGAATAGACATGAAAAGATTCCTTCCAATTATCCTGATCCTGCTTAGCAGCATGAGTGTAATGGCTCAAGTTGCGGGTGCAGAGGCTCCTGAAGGATCATTCTTTGAGACATATGCCAGAGAGATCACAATTGCACTGATCATTGGTGCTTCCATTGTGCTGGTGTTTGGTTTCTTCATGGTATGGCAGCAGATCGTTTCGATCCACCGTCATCTTTCAAAGAACGAGCACTATAAAGAATCTCTTGAGCATGATAAGTTCCCAAGGTGGTTCTATTTCGACTGGGATAAGATCAATCAATCTTTAACTGATGCAGTTCCTGTTCAGCAGGAGGATGACATCATGCTTGATCACGATTACGATGGCATCAAAGAGTTGAATAATCACTTACCACCATGGTGGAAGTTCCTATTCTACTTCACTATAGTGCTTGGTGTAGCTTATTTCATTCACTACGAATGGCTTGGCACTGGAATGAATCAATATGAGGAGTATCAGGCTGAGGTTGAACAAGCTGAAATTGAGATCGCTGCCAGAATGGAATTGATGGCAAACAGTGTCGATGAAACCAATGTGGAATTGCTCGCTGACAACACAAACCTAATGGCCGGAAAAGAGGTCTTTAACCTTAACTGTATTGCCTGTCATGGCGAAGTTGCTCAGGGAACCAATGTAGGTCCAAACCTTACAGATATGTACTGGATACACGGAGGAGACATCAAGGATGTATTCAAGAGTGTGAAGTATGGTTTCGAAGGTAAGATGGTGCCATGGGGCGAGCAATTGAGACCTTCTGAGATCCAGCAGGTTGCCAGTTATGTATTGAGTCTGCAGGGAAGTGAGCCTGCAAATGCAAAAGCTCCTGAAGGGGAGTATTACGATCCAAATGCTGCTGTAGAAGCTGAAGAACCAGAAGTAGAAGACGTGCCGGCAGACACAACTGAAGCAACTGAGGAAGAGGTAGTAGCAGTAGCAGAATAAAATGCTATGAGCACTGAGCCAGAGATCATTGATGAGGAAGGCGGCTTTAGAGACGTACTCTCAACAGTAGACGAACAGGGAAAGAGAATTTGGCTTTACCCAAAGAAGCCATCCGGAAAGCTTTACGATTACCGGAAGATCGTTAGTTACATCTTACTCGCTTTTCTTTTTGCTGCACCTTTCTTAAAGATCGATGGCCATCCTGTATTCCTGTTTAACATCCTTGAAAGGAAGTTTATAATCTTCGGCCAGGTATTCTGGCCTCAAGATTTCTATCTATTCGGAATTGGGATGATTGCATTCTTCGTGTTTATCATCCTCTTCACAGTAGTCTTCGGACGAGTATGGTGCGGCTGGGCCTGTCCTCAAACTATCTTTCTGGAGATGCTTTTCCGCCGCGTTGAATACGCCATTGATGGTGATGCGGTAAAGCAAAAGCGCTTAAGAGAGTCTCCATGGAATGCCGAGAAGATCCGCAAGCGAACTATCAAGTACTTCATTTTTGCCATATTCTCATTTATTATCGCTCATACAGTCCTCGCATGGATTGTAGGGGTAGACAATCTCTGGGAAATGGTCACCTCTCCTCCGGAGGAGCATCCAATGAGCTTTGTAGCCATGCTCGCCACAACCGGGATCATCTTTGGAATATATACTCGATTCAGAGAGCAAATGTGCACCACCTTCTGTCCTTATGGAAGATTGCAAGGCGTATTGCTTGGGAACGATTCTTTAGTTGTCGCTTATGATTACAAAAGAGGTGAGCCAAGAGGTAGGATCAATAGAAGAAAAGAGCAGGAGCTCGGCGATTGTATCGATTGCAATGAATGTGTGAAGGTCTGCCCCACCGGGATTGATATTCGCAATGGTACACAACTGGAGTGCGTTAACTGCACTGCCTGTATCGATGCGTGTAACACGATTATGGACAAGGTTGACCGCCCGAGAGAGCTGATCACCTTTGCCACGGAGAACAACATCAAGGAGGGAACCAAATTCAAGGTTACCGCAAGGATGAAAGCCTATGTAGCCCTTCTTGTTGTTATTGTTGGAGTCCTTATGACACTGACCTTTACAAGGTCTGATATTCAAACCACTGTGCTTAGAAGTCCGGGAATGCTCTACCAGGAGCACGATGATGGCCGATATAGCAATCTGTACGAAGTACAACTGATCAATAAGACATTCAATGATATGGTGGTGGAGTTGGTTCCTGAGAATCCAAATGCTGAGATTCTAATGGTTGGAGTAAAGGGTCCATTGATGATACCGTCTTCAGATAAGACAAACAGCATGTTCTTCGTCTATCTCCCACCAGATGAATTGGATGGAAGAAAGACAGTTGTGCCTATTTTAGTGAAGTCAGAAGGAGAAGTGATCGATAAGATCAAGACAAACTTCCTGGGACCTATCAATTAAGAGTTATGAGTTGGAAATACAAGATCACGATACTTTACCTTGGATTTGTGGGCATGATGGTCTTCATGGTTGTAATGGCTATTCAGCAAGACTTTTATCTGGTTAGAGAAGATTACTACGAGGCTGATCTAAGCTACGAGGAGAAGTATCAACGCACCCAAAATGCTTTATCCTTAAGTGGTGATCTTGAGATTGAATACGACGGTAGCAGCAAGCTGACCATTTACCTTCCTTCAGAACTCGCAGAAAAGGAATTGGAGGGTCAGATCCATTTGTATAAGCCTAATGATGCCAATCTGGATCAGAAGACCGATATCTCCGGTGTGACCGGTGAAAGCCTTGTTTTTAATGTCGGGGAGCTTCAAAGTGGACTCTGGGAGATCCGCTTAGACGTAGATACAGATGAAGAAGGCTTCTATTTCCAGAAGGAGTTCAGCATCTAATGGACCTTTTGCTTCCGGCTTTCTTGCTGGGTTTTGCTGGTAGCTTGCACTGTGTGGGCATGTGTGGCCCCATTGTTTTAGCCCTTCCGGTCCGATTTCAATCCAGTTTTCTTCTCAACAGATTGCAGTATAACCTCGGTAGAATAAGCACCTATGCTATTCTTGGTTTTTTTGTTGGTTTTATTGGTCTGGGAGCTAAACTGGCTCAGATCCAACAACCCTTATCCATTGCTTTAGGGATATTGGTGATCATACTTTACTTCAGCTCTGGAAGTCTAAATTTCGAAGGAAAGCTCGGTGCCTGGGTAAATAAGCAAATCGTTTCCAGAATGCGCTCTGCACTTGGGGAAACAGGTAAGAAGGGGTCGGGATTCAGCTTTTTTGGGCTTGGCTCTCTAAATGGTCTTCTACCATGCGGGCTCGTTTACATTGGGCTAATTGGAAGCACAGGTAATGCCGATCCTGTAAAGTCTGCAGCTTTCATGGCTGTTTTCGGCTTAGGGACTCTTCCAGCAATGATCGGGGTGAATTACTTTGGAGAGTGGTTTAAAGAGAAGATTCTCAACAGATCCAGGATAATCATTCCGGTTTTTGTGATCCTTTTCGGTTCCCTCTTAATTCTTAGAGGTCTTGACCTCGGAATCCCATATTTGAGCCCTAAACTAAGCACTGTTCAACAAGAAGGTAGTTCATGCCATAAGGAGATCATCAGAATCGATGATTTTTACAGGGATTAGACCCTATTTTCATTAAAGACTTTTCCTATATTGGAAGCGGCTGTCCTAGATTTTTAAAATCTAACACTATGTCATTTCTTAGACCCCTTTCCTTGGTAGCCTTGTGCGCCATTTGTACTAGTGTCTTTGGGCAGCACAATAACGAATTCTTTAGCGACGGTGCCCTCATCCATATTCAGGCAGGAGCAGAAGTCTATGTTCGCGGCGATTTCCACTCCGAAGGTGGAACCATCGACAATGATGGTTTTATTCAGGTTGAAGGTAATCTATACTCAAACAGTACAATGCAGCAGAGAGGTACTGGAACTGTTAGACTTCACAATGAGAATGTAAATATTGGAGATACACAATTCATCTCCGGTTCATTTGCTGTTCGTGGAGGCCAGTCTCAAATAGGAGTGGATGACGGTTCCTTCTATAATCTTGAGCTTGCAAACGATCAGGGTATAGTGTACCTGGTTGGAACTGGAAACGTAGCTGACGTAAGAAACTCAGTTGATTTTGATCCGGCAACGGCAGCACCATCGAATAGAATCATCACGCATGATATCTCTGGTGGTGTACCAGCAAATGGGAACATGTATACCGGAGTGTTCGGTTTAATGAATCCGGCCGCAGGCCTTGGAAGTATGCTGAACAATACAATTTCTGTTAATGGAAATTTGAGCACGGTAGATGCTGGATATGTTCAGGGCCAGTTTAGAAGAGCAGTTAGTGCAGCAGGTGGATCATATGGGTTCCCGCTTGGCTTAGAACCTGCTGGTGCTGGTGCAGCAAGAGGAGTGCAATACTCTCGTCTTGATCTTGACGCAAATACCTACGATGTTATTACAGGATATTTTGAAGTAGGATCTGATAATACCGTAGTAGGAACTCCACTAGAATGTTCTGGCTATACTATCGATTATTATGGTGGTACCGATCATGGTGAGTGGGACTACACAGATATTACCGCTTCAGGCAGTGGAATCTATGAAATGTTTGTATGGCCTCAGGATGCAACTTTTAGCACAAATACGGTTTGGCTTATTACCAAGGATGCAACAATCTCTGGTACAGCTGATGACTGTGGTCCATCTCCGGTTGGACTTTCGCGAGCTGGATTCAATGGCTTTTCCAAGTTCGGTGTGGCAGGATCTGAAACCTTTACTCTTCCGATTGAGCTTACTTACATTGATGCCAATCCTATCGATAATAAATTCATTAAAGTTGACTGGCAAACTGCTTTGGAGATCAATAATGCAGGATTCGAGCTGCAAAGAAGTGAAAATGGAATCGACTTCATTCCAATTGCCTGGATTGATGCCCAGGGAAACAAAACTACTCCAACTGACTACGAATACGATGATCACGATGTAATACCTGGGCAGCTCTACTTCTACAAAGCCAAGCAGGTTGATTTCGATGGAACAGAATCATTCACCCCTATCGTTTCTGCGTCTATCATTCCTCAATCGATTAGCGTAATCGTTAGTGACCTTATCCCTAACCCAGCATCAGATCATACTCAACTTATTGTTGATACTGATCAGGACATGGATGTAAACATTTCATTATTTGATGCATTAGGAAAGTTGGTATCCACTCAGCCAGCAAAAATTGAAACTGGAAATAACCGATTCGATATCAATACCTCCCAACTAGCTGTAGGAACATATAATGTGATCCTGCAAACCCAAGAGAAGCGTTTTGTGAAGAGATTATTAGTTGTCCGTTAGAAGTCATAGTAACCTAACAGACCTTCCTCTTCCTTTTATCCCTCATATGCGCATTTTGAAAACAATGGCTTGTACATTCGAGCCTGTAAAAATATGCCCATTATGATTCGATGTTGTACTTACTTATTTATTCTAAGTTCATTAGTAGGTTTCCTACTTATTCCTAACTCTGGATTCAGCCAGTGTCAACCTACTCAAAGCCGAGTATTTATTGAGGTTGAGACTGATGACTATGCTTATGAAGGCTATTGGGAGCTAGTCCCATCTGGAAATAGCTGTGGCCAGGGAACAATCTTCTCAGGAGGAAACAGCGGTCAGGTTGGCTGCAATGGAGCAAATGACAGAGTTGCCACTCAGGGAAATGGCTACCAAAACAACCAAACTATTGTAGAAGGATCATGGTGTCTTACAACTGGCCAGGATTACGATCTTATTTACATTGATGATTACGGAGATGGTGGTTTCACCTTCCATGTAGAAGTAGAGGGTTTTATTATTGCCGATTTCGTTGGTGATGCAGGTTCACATAGATATACTTTCACTGCTTCACCTCCTCCAGCCTATGATGGAGCGATTAGCAAAATTGAGACTCCTTCTTTTGGATCAGTAGGAGCAAATATTATTAGAGGTGAATTGGCCAATATGGGGTCAACCTCAGTTACTTCTGCCGAATTAAACTATCAGATTGACAATCAGCCAATCGTAACTCAAACATTTAATTTCCTTCCAACTTCTTTCGGGAATACTGCCGCTTTTTCATTCTCTGCTCCTTTCGTTGCTCTTAATCCAGGAACTTATAATGTTCGAGTTTGGGTAAGCCAAATTGGTGGTCAGGCAGATATGAATGCTAGCAACAATGAGGAGTCATTTGATCTAACTCTTTCACCTCCTATTCCAAACATCATCACAAACTTCATCAACGAGGGATACATTAGCCAGACTATTGCTACTCAATCAGATCAGCTAAGCACTCCAAGAGACCTCGATTTCCACCCTGATCTAAATCAAAAAGAACTTTGGGTCCTAAACATGGATAATTCAAATACAGGTGGAAGTACATTGACCATTGACAATGCGGGAGAATCCAACCAAAACATTCAATGGGTAAGAGATGGAAATGCATGGCACTTTATGGCTATGCCTACGGCTCTTGTTTTTGGCGATAATGGAAACTTTGGAACTACTCCAGGTCTGCAGGATGCAAACCACAGTGGTGGAACTTTCACTGGACCTTCACTTTGGTCAAGTGATCTTAGCATCTATGGAGTTATTGGTAACCCTCCTACTCAACAGGATAATGGTAGCCACCTTGACATGCTTCACGGAAGCCCTTATGGAATGGGAATGGCTCACGAAAGAGATAATGTTTACTGGGTATGGGATACTTACTACGAGGACTTAGTGAGATATGATTTCCTTGAGGATCACGGCCCGGGTCAGCATTATCACGGAGATGGTCTTGTAAGACGTTATACAGAGATTCAGGCTCAAAGATTTAATGACAGAGTTCCTAGTCACATGGTAATTGATGACAACACTGGTTGGTTATATATCGCTGATGCCAGAAATGGGCAGGTTATCAGAGTGAATATCAATTCAGGAAATCAGAGTGCTACATTGCCATTGATCAATGAGCCACTGGCAGAGCATACTGAGTGGTCAAATGTTACTAGAGAAACAATCGTAGCTCCTGGTGTGATGGTTCGTCCAACAGGAATCGAAGTTATTGGTAACAACCTTCTTGTAAGTGATTACCAAACTGGTGAGATCGTAATTTTTGATGTTACTACCGGTACTGCTAATGAAATCGGAAGAATTGCAACCGGAGCTCAGGAGATCATGGGTATTAAAATCGGTCCTGATGGAAACATCTGGTACGTTGATGCCGGAGCTAATGAGGTTAAGAAATTAACTGCAAATGAACCAACAGTAGGTATCGAGGATGGGCTAACTGAAGTAGATTTCACAGTTTACCCGAATCCAACTAATGGAATCGTATCTGTTCAAATGTCAGAGCTTGGAGGAACAATTCAGGTTTACGATATGACAGGTTCTTTGGTTGACGCTCAGGTAGTAATCAACTACAGTTCTACTATCGACCTAAATCAATATCCTCAGGGATTATACCAGGTTGAATGGTACTATGAGGGAGAAAGAATCAGCAAAAGAGTAATGAAGTATTAAGTTTCTATGAAAACTATAAGACCCCGGCAGGCTTCAGCTTCGTCGGGGTTTTTTTATTCCTCAAGAACGGACTTGATATAATAGAGTAAGTCAACGTCTGCTGCGGTAGCAGAATTAGATGCCACGATGGTTGCATATCCCTTCAGCGGATCAATATGAGTTGAAACGTAAAATGTGCCAGCGCTACCATCGTGTCCGGTAGTTCTATCCGCACCTGTACCCCAACCAGTAGAATACTCATCATCGTGGTAATGAAGCCAATCTACCATTTCATGTTTTGTATCATTTGGGTCAGTTAAGGAGATCAATTCATTTTGAATCCAATCTGCATAGCTTAAAAAAGGAAGCGACAATCCTCCCGCAGGGAATAAGAACTCAGGCAGTTTATAGAAATGATCGGGACCTAGTGCCATTAAAACTCCTGTTTGATCCCAATGCCCCCATGGCTGGTTGATATCGCACTCATTCGGAAAACCGAGGCAGTAATTGTATGTCTCGCCTTTTAAGTATTGTCCCAGTAGATCATCCCATTCTAGTCCCCCGGCTTCTTCAACCATGAATGTTGCAATACCATAGCCAGCATTTGAGTAATTGTAAGTTTCCCCCGGCATGTAATCAGGCTTCCTTTGAAGCATATATCGAACATACTGAGCTCTGCAAGCTCTTGGTGACCCCTTGAATTTTGGAAGTGCTGCGATATACAATCCACTCGTGAGCGAAGGAACACCAGACTTGTGGTCTAGTAGCATCTGCAAAGTGATTTCATTGTAATATGGTCTGCGTAGCCATGAATCTGGGATGATATCACTGAGTTTGGTATCCCAATTGATCAGATCTTCCTCTACCAAAAAAGAAACTAGTCTTGCGGTAAATGCTTTGGTATTTGAACCAAGATGCATTTGATGGTAATTCTTCAGCTCTGTTTCCTCGCCAAGTTTGGTTACTCCTGACTCATAAAAAGTGACATCCTCAGCTGTAATGTATGCTGCCAGGATTCCAACGTATTCAAAGTCCTGTACAAGAGACTCGAACTCGTCCTGAGAAATTTGCGCTTTGATGTTTGTAATTGAAAACAAAAGAGAAAGCGACAATAGAAAGCAGCCAGAAAGATAACTTTTCATGTGAGTAAATTTTATTGACCAATGAGGAGACAAATGGGTGCCCCTCCACCTCCTCCCATATCCAAGTTAGTGCACATCTATCATTCTCTTCACTAGTAATTTGTGAGTGCCATTCATTACCAATGAGTAAGCTATTAGAATAAGTAAATGCTAGATTACATCAATGTGCCATTCTTTGCTTTGATCGGCTCCGGAATCTCCTCTTCACCAATCATTTCTTTAAGGTCAATTTCAATTGTGCGACAAAGAGAAAGCATTGGGATATCGTGAGCCATTCCCTGAAATGGATTTTCTGAGTAATCACCGATTTGTTCCATTACGAGATAGACCCAACCTACAAGAGTTGTGAAGGGAATTGAAAGCCAAACGCCATAAGGTCCAATTTTGGCAAACTCAGATACCATCCCGAAGGGTAAAAGAAAAACAAAGATCCCAACGAAGATGATGCTAGACCCGCTGTATTGGCGCGGCAATGGAAACTTTTTGATTCGTTCAAGCTTCCCTTGATGTGTATAGAAGTGCTTTAATAGAGACTGAAGATCAATGTGCCTGAAATCGTCAATCAGTTTTAATTTCCTCAATGATTCAAGATCCTCAGCTTGCTTATCAATTATTTGAGTTGCGGTATTCTTAAAATTTATCAGGCTCTTGTATTCATCATCTGGCAGGAAGGTATTATGCTCCACTTTTGAAACCTCATCATCGACCAGGCCGACACCAAATTGCTTTTGATACTGCTGAGCAGTTCGTCCTAAATGCCCCGCCTGAGCGGCATGCTCCCAGCTTGTAGTAACAAGAAGTTGACTTCTTAAAGCATAAAGCCAGGCAATATGTCGGTAGATCAATTTCTTCTTAATCTGATCGAGCTCTTCATCACTCGCAGGCACATCTGCAAAGACATTATTGATGTAGTGCTTAATGGAAATTCCCCAGGAACGACTATCATTAACAATAGCTCCCCAGATCTTTCTTGCCTCCCACATTCGATCATAAGCACTATTGTTCTTAAAACCAATATAGAATGCAACAGCTGTACCGATCAGGGAAATTGGAAGCCAGGGAATAGTGATCCAATCAAAGTCACCAAGATCATAAACTACAGCTATGACGCTCACATAAGCCATGATAAAAATGGCTTGCTTTCCAGTAAACTTGAAAAGTAATCTGGGGCTTAACTTCCTAAATGTTTGCATTTGGAGATTTTAGTTTGTTTGTTTTGAGAGCTTGGTGATATCCGCAGCTTCTAATATTGTTTTATCATAACCAAAATCCGCTGCATTAATCATTGCTTTACCAATAGATGTAGTTGTAGTTAAGCTATCCCCCATCATCGGCTTTATGATAAACCAAAATGGGCGCATTATAACATACATTCTCGCGTAGAGCTTAGTCCTTGATTTTATTCCTCTTAGTGGTTGGATAACACCAGGGCGGAACATATATGCCCCCTTAAATTTCAGTTTCAGAAGATCATTTTCCGACTCTCCTTTTATCCTTGCCCATGCAATATTACTGTCTGCATTTGTTCCCTGTCCGGATATGAAATTAAATGTGCTATCTGGACGAAGATTTGACATCTCCTTTCCAAATGCCAATGCATAGTCATATGTAAGACGCTTGTAGTCAGCTTCACTGATCCCATTTGATGAGATCCCCATGCAATAACACATGGCATCAATCTCTTTGAGCTTGTCTGAAATGTTTTCTGGATGGAGGAAGTCTTCTAGTATTACATCTTCCTTCTTAGGGTGCTGAACATCTTCTACTGGCCTCCGGCCGATACAAATTACCTTATCGATACGCTCATCATCTAAGGCTTCGAGTAAAACTCCTTTCCCGATCATTCCGGTAGCGCCAGTAATACCTATAGTAAGTCCCATATTTAAATATAGGCTAATACGGGACAATGAAAGGTGGACGGGGGTCTACGACCCTCCCCTCCCCATCTACAAATTAATGCTCACTACTCAATCCCCACTCCACTAATTGATAAGTGCAGTTCAATCAAATTAAAAAGCTGCTTTTAGTCTAGTAAATGTGGCGTGGTGGGGTTTTCCTATTTCCCTATGCAAAACCTCGAAAAGATGCTTCCCAGCACATCATCAGTCGTCACTTCACCAGTGATCTGACCAAGTGCATCCAGTGACCTGCGTATATCAAGTGCCACCAATTCGGTATCTAATCCGCTTTCTAGTCCGCCTTTGGCTTCACTCAGTGATTCCTGAGCATGTCGGAGCGATTGTACATGTCGGGCATTGCTTACAATAGTGCCTCCCTGAGAAAGGTCCTCGCTGATGGATTTCTCCAGCAGCTTGTCTTTTAATATCTGTATATCCGAGCCCTCTTTTGTAGAGATCACGATCAGATCTGGAATGGCTTCCAGATAAACATCCAACTGCTCGCGCATTACGAGATCAGATTTATTTGCCACGATCAATCCCGGAACTTCTTCAGAGCGTAATGCCTGAATATCCTCCTGAACCTGCTCCACACTCAGCTCCGACAAATCAAACAAGTACATGAAGATCGCCGAGCTTCTCAATTTCTCCATGGTGCGCTCCACTCCTATGACTTCAATCGCATCAGTCGCTTCGCGGATGCCTGCTGTATCGATCAAACGAAACTCCACTCCATTGATCAAAAGTGATTCCTCTATAGTATCTCGAGTGGTTCCCGGAATATCCGAAACGATTGCTCTCTCCTCGTTCAATAAGGCGTTCAGCAAGGTGGATTTTCCCGCATTCGGTCTACCAGCTATTACGGTGCTCACACCTTCTTTGATAGCATTTCCCAATTTGAATGACTCTATCAGCGGACGAATTACCGATTGGATCTTATCGATCAATTTTACCAATCGCTCTCTATCGGCGAAAGCCACATCCTCTTCAGAGAAATCTAATTCCAATTCTAGCAAGGCTGCAAAATCTGTGAGCTCCTGCCTCAATTCACCGATCTGCTTAGAGA
>CAXDOZ010000061.1:0-13946 GCA_963991145.1 uncultured Chitinophagales bacterium
GTATAGTTTGCCGGCAGTTCTGAGTTTAGAATGGATATCAGTGATCATGGCTTCCATTTCGGTAAACTCATGAAAAGTAGAAACCAGGATAATTTTATCAAAGTAATTATCAGGAAGTAAGGTTTCATCCAGCTTTCCAATAACAACCTGAATCGTATTTCCATTTCCAAGGCCGGGATTCGTTTTGTTTACCCGCTTTAGGAGCTTCTTATCATTCAATTGAGAAGCATTAATATCCTGAGCATAGTAGTTTATGTGATCGGTGAAGGTGGAAAATCCAATCAGGTTTTGAGCATCGTAAGTTCCTACTTCTGCTACTGTTTGGCCGCTCTTGAACTTGAAGAAGTTCTGCATATCGGTAGTGTCTGTAAAGTAGTTTGAGACATTACCGTAGGTCTTTGGACTAAAGTTGGACTGAGAATAGGAGCAAAATGAATGAATCAGTATGGCAAACAAAAGAAAATAAACCTTACTGAATTTGCTGTTGATCTTGACCATATACACTCTAAAGATACTATTCCCAAATCATCGTCACTTTTCCTCTGGTGCGCATAGCTTCAATATATCCAATTGCCTCAGGGATCTGAGTGTAGGGATAGCTCTTCTCAATATGCGGCTTGATCCTGCCTTTGGAAATGAGATCTGCCAGCCTTGTAAGATCATGCGTATTTGACTGAGCCGTAAATTGCGCAAGCTGAAATTTGCTAAATGCATTCTTTAGTAAAACCATGATCATATGGCCCATACCAGTGAAACCAATAACTACTCCTCTTTTTCCCATGCGCTTATAATCCTCGAAGAATAGGTTTCCATGATTATCGATCACCAGGTCGTATTTCCCCTTATGTGAATGGATATCGGTCTTGTCGTAAGCAATTACTTCATCTGCTCCCAGAGATTTTACAAATTCTACATTTCTGCTCGAGCATACAGCTGCAACATGAGAAGCGCCATATGCTTTAGCAATTTGAACACAGAAATGGCCTACTCCTCCGGAGGAGCCGTTAATTAAGACTGATTCGCTCTTTTTTAATTTGCCATGCGTATCAAGAGCCTGTAGCGCTGTTAATCCGGCAATGGGAACGGCAGCCATTTCCTCGAATCCAGAGCTTTCCGGCATCATACCACAAACGTTTTCTGAGGAGCAGACATACTCCGCGAAAGCACCTGATTCATACTCTTCGCCATATACCCGGTCACCTACTTTGAATTTGCTAACACCCGGGCCAATTTCTTCAACTATACCAGCGAAATCTGCTCCCAGTATTTTCTGTTTTGGTTTGAAGAGCCCAGATGAGAGTCGGATGAAATGAGGAGTGCCTCGCATTGTATGCCAATCTGCAGGATTAGCAGAGTTGGCTTTTACTCTGATTAAAAGTTGCTTGTCCTTTACAGTAGGCTTCTCTACTTCTTCCAGCTGCAGCACTTCGGGCCCACCGTATTTGTATTTGGTGATTGCTTTCATGGGTGAGGATTATTAATCAAATTTCAGAACCAAGGTAAAATCTGACTCTGAAATTATTAATTCAATTCGACCATGAACTTTGATTTGTCGATTTTCAGTTTCCTGCTTAGGTCAAGGACCAATATGACAAGCCTATTCATCCCCTACAAGAATCCAATTGAACTAGATTTCGATTCTTATTTTGGAGAAATGACAGTGTTATTCAGTAACTGAATTTCTTTGTGTAGCCAGGCTTAATTCCATCGGCTCAACAAGGAGCCCCATTTCCTGAAACCTTTCAATAAGACCGCAATCAAATCTTAAATGATTGAGTCCTACGCATATAAAGGTGTTCTTTGTGCTAAGCAACTCAGGTAGTATTTCCATCCAATTATTATTCCTCTCGTAGATAAGTACATCATTCTTACATTCCTTATCAAAGTCGTAAGGAACTTCAAAGTTCCTGTACATTCTGGCCAGTGTGCATCTATATAAATTAGGCTTTTCGCTTTGTAATTGCTTTGACCATTCGATGATGTTTTTCTTTTCCGACTTCCAGGTAGGATTTCCCATCTCTCTATTTATAAAAATAAGCTGCAGGCTATCGGTTTCAAGACCTATTGTCTCAATTCCATTTCTTTCAGCAATGAGTTGGATATAATCATCGAAGTGGTCCAACTCATCATCATCTGAAGAGGTATTGCATTGATACTTTTGGAATTCCTGTTGGAGCTTTAATCGCAGCTCGATCGGGTTGAGTTTGTAGAGGTCGGTTTTCCAGTCTTTCGAAAGTTCCTGTAATCGTGCTAAGTCTTTCTTTTTGAGGTGTTTTTCGATTTCAAGCGAAGCTTCTCTGCTGTTTAGCATGTTGGAAGTCGTCTCTCCCGTGGCAGTAGATTCGAAAACAGCAATTTCGCACTGAAGAAGTGATTGTTGAATTTCTTCAATCGAGTCTACAAACTAACTCCCAAATCGGTGGAAGCTTCCAACGATGAATGAAGTCTTGTCATTGGCGGTGTCTGTGACTTTCCAGAGAATTGTTTCCTGTGCTGTTAGGGTCTGGAAGCTTAGAAGTAATAGAAATAGAGGAATCGAATATCTCATCTTAATAAAGACAATAGCATTCAATTTATGTTTGAGCAACGAAATCTACCATTGATTGAAAAGCTCCTAGACCATTTGTAACCAATGGATTACGTTGCTTAAGTGCGACTCACCGTACAATGAAAGGAATTTCTTTGTTTCAGGATGATTTCTGTCCTGGTAGACTGCTAATCTTTGTCTGGCGAAATCACTTGTCAGATTGATCTTGCATTTATTGATAATGCAGTCTTTCCACTCTTCAAAATTCTTAGGAATCATAATTAGAAATTTAAACCTCCATTTGTATCAATTCTAAGTAAGAGTCTTTTCCTTCCGCTCTCTTCAATTGTTGGACTGCGATGAACGGCAGCTTTTGTTCCCTCTTTAGGATAGGTGGCACCTTTGAGAATAATTACTGAGCCGGTCTTTGCCTGTTGAATTTTCTTTTGATTGATAACAATCAAATCATTGTCCTTGCCTGAGTTAAGGGCATCTCGATTGACATTGTCTTCAGTTAGCCATAAAGTACCTGGGCCATCGTATGTGCAGAGCATGCGAATATCATTGATATCGGTGTGGAATCTCCGGCACATATCATTGTTGACCGATGAGAGGAATATCTTGAATTCTTTACTACCTGAAAGTTCCTGGAATACCTCGATAAGTCCTCGGATATCTTGGAGGAGAGGGCTTTCATCTGAAGCGCCCAGGGCTTCCTTAAGCGTTTCAAGAATGGAGTCAATGTTACCAACAACCCTAACCTGGACATTTTTGCCTAATTGATCATGAACCTCATCGCTGAGGTGTCTGATCTCCCTGTTTAGTATAGCAACATTGATCTCCTCTTCATGAATTTTATATAGTGACTCGGGTTTAGAAACCTCAACCCAGCTCTTTTCCTTCGTAAACATCATCCAATTCATCTCTTCAATTTTTAGTTCACCCTTGATAAGGTTTCAATGTATTCTTCGTATTTCTTTCCGTCTACCTCTTTATCCATCCACATGTCAACTATCAGAATCTCAATTTGCTTGTCAACAAGAAACTGGATCTCGCTTCGATAGTTTTGGTAGTCATCATAATGAGTCCCAGCTATCGAATTGAATTTGTTTTGGAAGAAGGTTACCGGATTGATTATATAAGTACTCTTGATGAAATCATTCCTGCTTTTGTTTGCCTCTTCAATAGGTTGAATGCTTTCAATTTGTAATTGATTTTCCAATGCAGAGGTCGATGCCCTAATGGCCATGTCGATTCTGCTTTCATCATTTGAAATAGGACTGTTTACTATCTCCGGGAACATCTCACTTAACTGTTCCTGTCTCTCCTCGGAAGGCTGACCCCAAACGTCCCATCTCTTTTCAAGTTTGGCATCTGCAAAGTCTACCATCAAATTGGTAGGGTATTTAATACTTAAGACTTGCGATACTGTAGCAGGGATGATAAATACAAAAACCAGGTAAAGCCCGATCATTTTCAAGCTATTGCCCATGATACTCTTTCCGGTCTTTAGAATAAAGAAGTACAATATGGACCAGAATAAAATATATGCGGTGCTGTACAAGAACATTTGACCAAATGCACCATCTCCATCCGAAACTACGCTTGTAAGCCTGCCTCCATAAACGATAAGAAACACAAGGCTGAGTAGAACAATTATCACATAAAACAGCATCCTACTGATCAACCAAATATTTTCAGAGGTGCTTTGAACTTCAATCAAAGGAAGAAAGCCTTGCTCTGTTTCAAGACTTTTTAAATTGTAAAGAAGAACCAGTAATAGAAGTGGGGAAAGGAATAACAGTGCAAAGGCAAAATCAAGCGAACCAGTTTGAAGTCTTTCTGGATTAGCGATCTCTTCTACTAGATCTGAATCATAAGGACTAGACCAACGGGTGATCTTTTTAGAATATCCATATTGCTCACCCTGCCCAATGCTGTAAACCATGGCAGGTGAAGGCTTTTTGTTGTGATAAATAAAGGAGTACTCAATCGCATAAAGAGGAGTGCCCAGGTTGATCCAGGTCTTATCTTCTGGAATTAGGCTATCCTTTTCATACATTTCTAAATACTTGCCTCTTTCTTCACTTACCAGTTGTTCTACCTTTTCAATTTCATCACTTTGTTCATTAAATAGATCTGCACCCACATGCAAACCATAGATCCCTGCTGCAATAAATAGTATTAAAGCAAAGATTTTGAAAGGACTACGAATGAAGTGCTTCCATTCAAATAATAGGACATCTAAAATCTTCACAGCACTTGTATTTTTTTAGTCCCAAATAATAATAGCATCAAGGCCAATAGCCCCCACAATGTGAGAAGTAGAATATCTACCATATAGTTTGATAAAACTGATGAGATCGCAACTGGCTTGTACTCAAAATCTGCAATCGATTTATAGAAATCAGCTCCGACTTTCAGATAGTCGTCCTCCGGATTTTTAATCCCATAGGCATGCTCATCATTGAGGGTTTTAATGAATACTCTTCGGTATGATTCAACCTGAAGTAAAAATTCCTGATGATGGAAATTATCGCTGGCAGTTAAGCCCATACTTAAATTCTGAAGCGAGATGAAGGGATTTAAAATGCCCCCCAACTGATAGCTTTTCTTTTGTTGCGTCAGGATTTTTTGAAGGCCGCCAAAATGCTTGTCCCAAACCATATTGCCATACTCCTCATCGGCTTGCATCACAATGCCACCAAAATCGATCGGTAATTGGGATAAGCTATCGACTCCGTATTCTGCCAAAACTTCTTGCTCAAGGTCTTTTCTGCGTTGATCTGACGGATTATGCCCATCTATACCTTCAGAGCGATCCTCTTTCATGGCACTTTTGAAATCTTTCCGGAAAGGAAGAGGGTGCCAACTTTCTACTGAGCTCATCATGATGTTCGGTAGGAAAATTGTCCAGAGGATCCAGGCTCCCAGCATCGTTGTAAGAGCAAGGTTTGTGTTTTTCCATCTGGCCGAAAAGAACACAGTAATGGCACTTAGGATGAAGTAGTAAATACTGTATGAAAAGAATAATATGAGTGTTCTCGCTAATATCTCAGAGTTTAAAGTCTTTAAATTGATAATAGAATAAACAAGGACAGTAAGGCCAAGTAATCCAATGCCATACAAAGTCACAGATAAGGTCTTAGCGATGATGATTTTCCTTGGGTCTGTCCCTTGCAAAACCAATAGTTTCAATCGCCCGCTTTGTTTTTCGCTGTTTACAGATTGGTAGGCGAGAAATATCAATAGAAGAGGAACAATGTATTGAAGTAGAAGGGAGCTTTTTAACTTTCCGAACTTCGACGTTGCCTGCATCTGAGATGCCTCAGAATAGATTATTTCATTTTGAACATGCCCCTCAACTCGAAGGACATTTCCCGTTACGCTGTTTACTCCTTCATCCAGGCTACTTAAGAGATTTGCCGGTTTGAATACATATGTGCCATAATGTGCTGCCCCATGCGGGTGCATCTCTTCATTATTCTCCCATTGCGATCGCATATGTTCCTTAGCCGTTTGATGGCTATGGTTTTGCTCATGGGTTTGAAGATTCCCAAGAATGATAGTCATTACAAGGATGAGGACGAATCCAAGACTAATCCCAACTAATGCACGATTGCGAAACCAGGAGATCCACTCGTTTTTAATGACCTGCCACATAGAACCTTAGTTTTTCATGAATTCTAAATAGAATTCTTCGAGCTCATTTGCAGATACATCCGCGCTATTTAACTCTTTGAGTAGTGTGCCTCTTTTAAGGATTCCAATTCGATCACAAACTTCTCTTACTCTGAATAGATCATGAGAGGCCATCAGAATTGCAGAGCCTTCTGAAGCCAATTTTTTGAGAAGTTCAGAAAGTTCATTGCTAGCCACTGGGTCAAGACCACTAGCTGGTTCATCTAGAAGATAGACCTTAGCTTTTTTAGCGTAGGCAATTGCAATACCCACCTTTTGTCGCATTCCTTTTGAGTATTCAGATACTCTTAATCCATGAGCATCCGATTGCAAACCACATGCAGAAAGGAAGTCAGATAGCTCTGCGCTTGAATAGCTTTTACCGGCCAACTTGCAGAAGTAATCTAGATTTTCAGTTCCTGATAAATAAGGATAGAGATTTACATTTTCTGGGATATAGCCAATTTGACTGCGAACTTCTTTTGCCTTTTGATAGCAATCCTTGCTGTCAATTTTAACTTCTCCAGAATCCGGGCTAAGAAATCCCAGAAGCAAATTGATGGTGGTAGATTTTCCCGCACCATTGGCTCCTAAAAGCCCTAAGATTTCACCTTCTTTCACCTTAAGGTTTAAATCCTGAAGGGCTGGATTTCCTTTGAAGGACTTGCTAGCATTTTGTATTTCAATCATAGACTCTCATTCTAAATGCAACACTGTTGCAAATATAATCTATGAACGATGGAAAGCAAGCTGATTAACTGGTTTTAAGCACAATTAGACCAAAGGACATAAAAAAACCAGGTCAGACACATAGATCTGATCCTGGTTAAGATTTGAGAAGAGTTTTGAGGCTCCTTGCCTAATTAAAGACTCTTAAGATCGATCACTTCGAAGTTTCTGGTATCGAAGTAATCATCCAGACCGTAATCAGTATTGATAATGATCCCTCCTAGAAGAGTCACTGTATCTACATGAAATTCATCTTTACACGCTTTGATATGCTCATGGATCTTTCTATCAATAATGTTGTAAGTCTCTTCAGTGATGGCCTTTTGCGGATTGTCGCTATTTAGGATATCCTCTCTGGATGGTAATAGACTTTCCTCAAGTTTCATCTGCTGATAATCATCATCGCTTATCACTGGAGTATAACCGCCATCACTCAATCTGTCTAATGCCAGCATAAGTGCACCGCATGAGTTTCCGGTCTCTTCCTGACGTGGTCGGTACATTTTTCCCAACTCGCCTTCCAGTGTTACTCCAATGTGAGGACCGTAGAAGATAAATGCACTTCCGCCATCTGGAATATGATGGGCAAATGCTGTCATTCCAGTTTGGCCAACGAAAGGTATTCCACCCAATCCCCCCATGATAAAGGGACCAAATAAAACATTAAAGAAGGTAGTTGAGGGAACATTGATATCATCTGAACAAACAGATGTTGCCATCAATACTTTACTGATATCCAGCTTGTGCTCGATCTGCATCCTTCCCAAAAAGTGAATAGATGTGTCTTTCGCATCCATTGCGTTTGGAAAGTGTTCCTTTACGATTTTGTCAAATTTTCTTTGAAGCATATTCTAGTTTTTTGGGTTTTGCTTTGCCTATAAATGTAAGGGATTGCTTTTATATAATGGGAGCATTGAATATGCGGAGAATATGGTGGACTAAGTGTCTTAGAAACTCCTTGTCATCAATTGCTCTCCAGAAATTGCTTCAATGAAAGCGTCGATAAGACAGTCCTATAGCTTTTGAAACCTACTTACAGATTTAAACTCAGACCCCACGGAAATCTGAGCAATGTATATACCTGCTGTTAATTCGGATACATTGACCTCAACTTGCTGAGTTCCACTATTTGAATTATGACTAGATCTTAGCACTACTCTGCCGCTTAGGTCGATGATCTCAATTTGGACCAAAGTATTTGTCTCAGAATCAAATTCGATTATCAAATCCTCCGATGCAGGATTAGGGTAAAGGGTCAATGATAGATTATTATGGGTTTCATCTTCAATTCCAACTGCGGGTTTTTCAATTTCAAAATCCCAAACTCCTCTGCCATAAGTACCAAAGCGTATCACATAATCGCCAATATTGTCAACTGAGGTGAAATTCACATAAGGCGTACCGGTTCCTACAAGACTATACCATTTCGAATCGGCAAAGACATAGACAAATGGACCTTCTGAAGTCGCTGCAAACAGGTAGTCTTCATCATCTGACAAAGCGATCTCATAGAAGGTCGCTTCAGGAATATCATTGCTCAAGGAAGCAAAGCTGATACCACCATCATTGGATTGATAGACACCCGGATTTGTAAATCCTGTTCCTGAGATAAATACCTTATCTGCATCAGTTTTTGAAGAAATGATCTCCCATGGGATCAGGCTTGATGACAGGATTGCAGAGCTTTTCGTCCAGGAGTTTCCTCTATCCTCAGAGTAAAAGAAAGTGGCATCCTGTGTAGCGACATAAATTCGGTCAGGGTCTGATTCTGCCACACCCAGAGCTTTGATCACAGAAGCAGAGTCATTCGAATTAGCTCTGAAGTCATAATTGAATTGACTTGTCAACCAGGTAACGCCAAAACTCAGGTCGACATCCATTTCGATCAGGTAACAACCGTCTCCTCCGTTTAAATTTCCTCCTGCTACATATACCTTGTTATCTGCCGGGTCAACGGTTGAAACCATTGGGTTTATCCAGCCAGACGTGTGATTGCCCGGAATCCTGCCGTAGGCATCGTAAAATGAAACAGTTTTATCGGGCATGCAGAAGAGATAGCCGTTTTGAAGCATTCCAAAAAGTGAGATCTCATTGTTAAAGAAAACTCCCAGCATCCCATCACCAGTTGTTTCGTTTTGGGTGTTCAAACGGTCAAAATCGGACTTACTGTCACCATTATAGACAAAGGTTCCCTTGTCCTGAGCACCGCAATAAAGAAAGCCATCGCTTGAGGTACTTTGATCGTAAAGGGTTACAACATTGAGCGAGTCCAGACCAAGATTTGATGTAGTATGGAAGCTGTTATAGGTGACGTGTAATCCAGCATGATTACTGATCAAAATGAAAGGAGTACCATCAAGTTTTTCAAAGTAATCCAGATTCATAATGTCCACGTGCATCGAGTCTTTACTAGTGCCGTAGTATTCCCACCATTGAGCGTATTGCTCGCTCCAGTTTGTCAGATTTTTGCTTTTGTTCAGCTGAAATCCGCCCATGTATAAGTTGGGATTGTTTGGATCAGCCAGCCAGGCTTTCCTAAAGATGTTATTTCCAACATTGCTTAGAAAAGTCCAGTTTGCTCCATCTGTAGTGCTGTAAACATCTTCGCTGTTTTCATGAAAAATGAAAAGTTCGTATCCGTTCACCTGATTGTTAAATCTGCCCGATACATGAATAGAGCCATCAGGAATATTTTGACTCGCATAAGAAACAGGGTTTGAGAAAATGGTATTTCCAGAACCTGGCGCATGAGTGAGCACCGTATACGTCTTTGCATTATTATCGATCAGGAACATGGAGTCGGAATCGAATGGCTTCCATAGGTCCACATCTTCGTACTTATAACCTACTGGCGAATCCCAGATCTTGGTATAAGTAGCACCCTTGTCGATACTCTTATACAATTGGATGATCTCCCCCCATGGATTTGCAGACCAGGTATGTACCAGGTAATACAAAACATAGTCATCGCTTAGTGTGTAGAGCCTTCTTGCCCTTCCCCAATGATCATAAAAGACAAAACCGGTACCCATAGTCCAGTTCTGACCATCATCATCTGAATAGCGAACAATCTTGTTTTTTACATCCTCACCATAAGCGGCGAATATTCTAAGCCCACCATTGTGAGGAACAACTTCAAGCACTTCATTTTCAAATCGAATATCATCCCTCAAGAAGGTCCAGCCGCTTCCATCCAGATTACCTTTGAGTAAATGCCCAACGGAGGAGAGTCCGTAGATCTCTTCAGTGGGAGCGTGAAAGTCAACCTCTCGCATATCGCCTGCTTCATTATCCGGACCTCTTTCATGCCAGGTGGCAGTGATGTACCCGTTTGCAAAGATCTCGGTAGTCTTTTGAGAAGATGTACCAATTAGCTGATAGGTCTCGTAATACTTCTTCCAGTTCTGAAATCTGATGGAATCAATATTGGTGCCTTCCTCAGCGAAATAGATCTGTTCAAAGAATAGCTCTTTCTCCAGCTCCTTGTCCGGGCCATATTCATCCTGATAAGATTCCGGCTTTTGAAGAGGGGTCTTTGTTCTGGTTTCCTTAGTCTCGGAATTACAAGAACAAAGGGCAACAATCAGAACAAGAGGTAGTAATCTTAAGATTTTCATAAAGGGAGCTTTACCTCTTGAAAGATACGATGGTAAAGGCTCTTATCAAATCTGCCTATTGAGGCAATTACCTGAATGTCGGGGAGGTTTACTAATTCCTCTCATCAATCTCTAACTCACCATTCTCCATGGCCTTTTCCCAGCCATACGGGAAGATCGCATGATCATTAATTTCGATACTGTCCATTATAAAATGGACCCGATCCTGGATCCCTACAGGTAATTCATAGAACTTCTCATCAACCTGCGTGTGCCTGTCCCAATCAGAAAGCGCATTCTGATGCCTTATGGCTCTTTTCTTAGCATTGTGATAGATCAGGATCTTGATCCTCCCATCATCAAAGTCATTTGGACCCCAGGTGCCATAGATCATAATTGGGTCAACCAATCCATCGCCACTGTAATCATCTAGTTCAAAGTATCTAGTCCAGAACCAAATTGAATTCTCCGGAGAGTAGACATCGCCTCTTAGAATGAAATCTTTTAAAGTCCAATTCAGGGAGTAATTGTTTTCTTCCACTGAATAGCAGAAAGCCTGAATGGTGTCATATCGAACCTGATCATCAAGCACTCCTTTTTCATGCTCCGTCATGACAATTAAATTCTTCCCGGAATTATCGGTGTATTCGTAGATCCGGTAGATCGGGAAGTTGATCTGGAGTTCTGTTTTTAGGTCATCGGTGAAGGTCGATGCAATCTCTTCATCACTGAGTCGCTTGCTTGAAATCTGGCCGTAGGCCGAATGAATTGAAGCAAAGCCAAAAATGAAAAGGAGAATTGCTATATGATATCGAACCCACATTTCATTAAGGTCAGAATTTATTCTTCCGCTTTCAAATATTTCTCCAACCATTGATCCTGCTCCCAAAGCATATGAAGAATGCTTTCTCTGGCTGCATATCCGTGGCTTTCCTTCGGCAACATTACCAATCTTACTGTAGCGCCTAATCCTTTCAGGGCATTGAAGTAGCGCTCACTCTGCATTGGGTAAGTTCCTGAATTATTATCGGCTTCGCCGTGGATGAGCAGGAGAGGAGTCTGCATCTTTTCTGCATGCATGAACGGACTCATGGTATAGTAAATCTCAGGTGCTTCCCAATAATTTCTTTCTTCCGCCTGAAAACCAAATGGGGTAAGCGTGCGATTATATGCTCCACTTCTTGCAATACCGGCAGCAAATAGATTTGAATGACTTAAGAGATTCGCAACCATGAATGCTCCGTAGCTATGTCCTCCCACCGCAACACGATTGGTGTCGATCAGGCCCCTTTCATTTAAGGCATCAATGGCGGCCTTTGCATTTGCCACCAACTGAGGACGGAAAGAGTCATTTGGCTCTTCATCTCCCTCACCAATGATCGGGAATGAGGCATCATCCAGAACTACGTATCCGCGTGTGACCCAATAAATTGGAGAACCCCAAAATGGGTACACAAATTCATTTGGATTTTGAGTGTTCTGACCTGCGCTCGACTTGTCTTTGAATTCACGAGGATATGCCCAAAGTATCATCGGGTATTTTTTACCCTCTTCATAATCTAATGGCAGATAAAGTGTAGCATTCAGATCAAGACCATCATTCCTTTTATAGCTGATGACTTCTTTTTGAACTCCAGCGATCTCCTCAAATGGATTTTTGAAGAAGGTCATTTGATTTAATTTGCCATTCTTCAAAGAGCGAGTGTAATAGTTTGGATATTCACTTGGAGACTCAATTCGAACTAAAAGCTCTTTGTCTTTTACATAGACCTCGTTAATGCTCTCAACTTTATCTGTGTACTCGGATTGATAAAGGGTTTTTATTTTCTGGGTCATGATATCCATTTCCCTTACGAATGGGAACTGGCCCTCGGCTGTATATCCGTCTCCTGAAAGAAATACTTTGCTGCCATTCATTGCCAGGACCTCACTTCCGGGATAGTCTCCTTCTTCAGTTATGAATTCCCCCGGATCACTATAGACATCCTGATAATTGCGATCGAAAACAACAGTTGGTTTTTTACCCGGCTGAGATGGGTTGAAGAAGTAAGTCTTTGTATTACGGGTGTTCCACCAATAATCATAAGCAATTGCAAAATTCTCATTGCCCCAGCTGAGGTCATAAAAGCGATCTACTGTTTTTAGAAGTAGCTCACCTTCACCGTCAAATGGTGCATCTAATTGCATGACCTGATCTCTGAAATCGACTTCGTTTTCTGGATCTCCTCCATCGAGGGCTTCAGCATAGACAATGGTATGTGGCATGTCGTCACGCCAGCTCATACTTCTCCTTCCTGTTCGAGTAGCCATGAAGCCTTTTGGCATTTCCTCCATCAGAGGAACCGACATCACCGTGGCTACTTCCTCACCTTCTTTTGTATAGACCTTCGATGTCATTGGAAAGCGGCTGTAAGGAACGATGTAACTGAATGGGCGGCTATGGGTATTTACCATCAAGTATTCACCATCCGGCGAAAATGAAATTCCTGCGTAAAGGGCATCTGGAAGGAAAACCTCTGAATTTCCATCGAGATCAACTTTTAAAAGAGTGCTTCTTGCAAGCTGCTCAAAATTGTGCTCATCATTCGGGTCCTTTAGAAGATCCTGATAAGTTCTGTTTTGTGCTTTTGCTCCATCATTGGTAGAAACTGTAGGTCCGGATGGGATCACATTTTCAGTATTGATCAATTCTTCTCTTTCCTCGCTAAGGGTTTTAACCAATAGGGCTTCACTGTCGCTAAACCACTTTACAACATTGCCCATATTGGCATTTAGGATTGGTCCGGTAAGCTGCGAAGCTTTTAATTCTTTCACATCGATATACCAAAGCTCAGTTCCTTCTGCCGTGGTATTTGTAAATGCAATTCTCTCCTGGCTTGGCGACCAGTTGATATTTGCAATTCGAGGATTCTCAGGTAGGCCGGAAATAGCCTGTCCTTCTTTATCCTTTCCCACTTTCATGATCTCCAGATTCGTGTAAAAGCGCGTTCTGCTCCCGATAGAAGTCACAGGGTTGATTCGCAATCCTCCAAGACGTAATTCGGGCTCACTCAACTCAGCGATGCTCTTGTAAGCCTTGCGGTGAATCAGCAGCATGGTTTCGCGATCATTTGTGATCGAAACAAATGGTGCCAGATCGACATCAACCAGATCCAGGATCTCTTCAGGAGGCTGCTGGTAAGAGAGGTTTTCTTGTGCAAAGAGTGGCAGCGACATGATGCCGCAGAGGAAGCTTAGGATGAGTTTTGTTTTCATGCTGGGAAGATAAGGTAATAGGGAAAAAGGGTAAAAGGATAATAGGACAATTTGGTCCTGGCTAGAACATTAGGTCGAGTCGGCGGATCATGCCTCCG
The DNA here is from genome assembly GCA_963991145.1 of uncultured Chitinophagales bacterium. Lineage (GTDB taxonomy): Bacteria > Bacteroidota > Bacteroidia > Chitinophagales > JABDMM01 > CAXDOZ01. The sequence continues at coordinate 13,887 of CAXDOZ010000061.1, forward strand.
AGGTGGGCGGTGTAGATTCTGTCTCTTATACACATCTGACGCTGCCGACGAATAGAGAGG
>CAXDOZ010000062.1:0-13875 GCA_963991145.1 uncultured Chitinophagales bacterium
CTACAAGAGCAATGGGACGGTGCCCGGCTCGCTGCATGTGCTGAAGCAAAATGATCTGCACCATGCTCCCGATGTGCAGAGAAGTAGCCGTAGGGTCAAAACCGATATAACCGCTGGTTTTGTTATCCCTCAAGAATTCTTCTGTCTCCGGCGTGATGTCGTGCAATAGACCACGCCATCTCAATTCCTCTATCAAGTTCATTTTAGTGCAATTTCGAGGCACAATTTTACAACTTCACATGGACAATCCACCTCTAAGGAGTTAACAAGAAGTGGAACAACAGCACATTAATTGGCCTTAATTTCAGATTGTGAATTATCTCTCTCATTTCTACATCGATAAAGATGTGATGGATCCTTACTATACCATGGGCAATGCCTTGCCAGATCTATGGAAGGGCTTCTCGAGGATCTTCAATATGCACATTAGGGATGCAGAGCCATGGACAGGAGAATCTGAGTTTCATTCCCTTGAGGCAGGAATCTTTAGGCACATGCGTGCCGATGCCTATTTCCACAATGCTGAGTTCTTCATGAAAGAGCAGTCTTATTTCAGAATGGCATTGTCTGAGAACCTTCCCAAAGACCTGGGATTGAAGTTTAGTTTTCTAGGGCATGTTCTATTTGAGATGATGCTCGACAGGCAGATCATTCAACACGAGCCTGAATTCCTCGAGCGATACTACAATTCCTTAAGCAAGATTAGTGAGGAAAAGGTCTTGGAATACACGCAATTACGAGGGTTTGAAGGGGAGTCGGAGGCCTTTTTTCGCTATTTTCGTGGATTCAAAGAAAGCCAGTTTCTATACCGATATGAATCGGCCGAAGGCCTGGCTACTGGATTGAGAAGAATTTGTAAAATGGCCACAGGAGTGGAGATCCCTTCAGAGCTGAATAGCAAGCTTGCAGAGCTGATCGAACAACTCGATAAGCACCTCGAGCCTACGTGGAAGGAGTATCTCATGGAGGTAAGGCAAAACATTGAGGATGCGGGATAAGGTTTACATTCTCCTCTTATTGACCATCATTAGCTTTAGCGCTCATTCACAGGTGCGCAAGTACTCCAATGATTTCCTGAATATCGGCGTTGGTGCCAGAGGCATTGGCCTTAGCGGAGCGCATATCGCTATGGCAGATGATATCTACGCTAGCTATTATAACCCGGCTGGCCTGGCTCAAATCGACAATGACATCTCTATCGGATTGATGCACAATGAGTATTTCACCGGCATCGCTAAGTACGACTATATCGGATTAGGCTTTCAGGTAGCAGATAAACAGGGAACGGTAGGAATAAGCATGATTCGATTTGGGGTGGATGATATTCCAAACACATTGTTTCTCATCGGACCCGATGGTTCGATCAATTACGACAATATCACTTCCTTTTCTACTGCGGATTACGCATTCCTCTTTAGCTACGCTCATAAGTTGGGCATAGAAGGATTGACCGTGGGAGGGAATTTCAAGTTGATCTACCGCACAATCGGTCCATTTGCCAAGGCATGGGGATTTGGTCTGGATGCTGGTCTTCAATACAGAATTAAAGGCTGGAGGTTTGGATTAGCCGCCAGAGATATCACATCCACCTTCACAGCATGGTCTTTCAATTTCACCAATGATGAGAAAGAGGTCTTGCTTCAAACCAATAATGAGCTTCCGGACAATACGATCGAGCTGGCCATTCCTATCATTGGATTGGGAATTGGATATGAGTTCAATATCAAGGATAAGGTCTACATCCGGCCGGAGGCCGTCTTTGAATTTACCACTGATGGTAAGAGAAATGTTTTGATTGCAGGCGACCCGATAAGCATGGATCTGAAATTTGGTGTTGAGTTTGACTTTGTGCGAATAGCCTATCTAAGGACCGGTGTAGGAAAGATCCAGAGAGTAACGGACGATTTTGGAAATGATAAAACGACCTTACTTCCAACTTTAGGGGGAGGGGTAAGGATCAAAGCCATTCAGATCGATTATAGTTTTACCGATCTTGGGAATGCTTCAGATGCATTGTATTCACACGTGATCTCATTGAACATCAATATCAATAAAAAGGAAAGTGTAGAGTGAGAGTAGTTATCGCCATATCACTTTTACTGTTCAGCTTTGGCCTGATTGCTCAACCCTTTGGTAATGAGTGGATCGAGAATGAAGGTTATAACAAGAAGTACTATAAGATCAGAGTAACACAAGACGGGATCTATAGAGTAAGTAATAGCACATTACAAGCAGCAGGTATCACCGGTCTTGCTGGAGATGATCTGATCCTGTATCACGATGGAGAAGCTGTTCCAATCTTCACAAGTACATCTGGAGTATTTGGAGGAAGTGATTATTTCGAATTCTATGGAGAGCGAAATGAAGGAGAAACAGAAGGAGATATTTACCTCGATCCTTTATTCCAACCTCATCCTTATCGAAGCTTATTCAATGACACGGCAGTTTACTTTCTAACTCTGAATAATTCACCGGTAAACCCTGGTACCAAGCCTCGTTTCGATAATATTCCAAATAATATCACTGGAGTTAGTGCTGAGCTTTACAATTGGAGCACAGCAAGAAGAACCTGGCAAAATCAATTCAGTCTTGGTAAACCTACAGAAATAGCAAACGCTAATTTCTATAACTCTCACTTTGATGAGGGAGAAGGATTTGTTAGTTCAGATTTTGGGAACTGCAATTGTCCAGGCAATCTTCTAACCACTCTTCAAACTCCTGGCGCATATACTGCTGGTCCAGATGCACAAATCAATACGGTGGTGATCGCCAAATCTTCTACCAACCATCAGGTTCAGGTAAGAGTAAACAACACCCTTCGGGTGGATAGCAGCTTCAATAACTATAGGATGCTGCGATTTAATCTTCCTCTTTCCGGAGCCCAGGTAGGGAATACGGTATCGGTAAATGTTACAGCTATTGCCCCTGGGGTTGATAGAAACAATATGTCCTTAGTTGAGATCAGGTATCCACGCCAATTCGATATGGACAACGAGTCCCAGTCGGATTTTGAGCTCCCGGATGCCGCTGGGAGAAGGATGATGCAATTCTCCAATTTTAACGACAGAGGTGCTGGAGTTATCCTTTACGACCTGAGCAATAATTATCGAGTGGAATTAAATGGATCGCAAGGTGCAAGCTTTCAGATCGAGCTCCCAGATGCAAGCTCAGAGCGCTCCATCTATATGAGAAGCGCAAGTTCACAAGACTATTTCACCGTTTCAAACCTTGAGGAGATCACATTCATCAACCTCGAGAATATCGGTGATTATTTGATCATTTCTCACCCAAGACTTTTTGTGGATGTAGATAATGACGGCATTCACGAGATCGAAGAGTATCGCCGTTACCGCGATATTGTTTCTTCATCAACCGGTCTATTTGATGCGAGGATCATTGACATTTATCAGATCTACGATCAGTTTGGCTATGGTGTGGTTCATCATCACAGAGCTCTTCCAAATTTCGTCAGCTGGGCATTGAATGAATGGAATCCGGCCGTGAGGCCGCAGTATATGCTGCTAATTGGAAAAGGGCGCGAGTATGACGATATGCGCTTGAATTCAAGTGCCTATCAGGGGTGTATTATCCCACCATATGGATACCCAGGATCGGATAATCTCTACACTGCGGTAGGAGCAGATGGTACTCCTCAGATTCCTATCGGTAGGATCTCAGTCGACAATGCAAGTGAAGTAGATATCTATCTGAGGAAGGTAGAGGAATATGAGGCCAATCTTTCTGAATTCGGAGATCCTTATCAGACCATATCCAATAAAGCCTGGATGAAAGAGGTCCTGCATTTTGGTGGAGGTACCGGACAGGGCGAACAGAATCGTTTCAAGAGCTTCCTGAACAGTTATGCAAGAACACTTGCTGATACGCTATATGGCGGGAATGTCACTTCTTTCTTTAAGACTTCCACATCTCCAATTCAACAGATTCAATCAGAAGCACTGAAGTCAAGAGTTGACTCCGGTGTAAGCATGATCACCTTTTTTGGGCATTCTGCTCCGGGAACTTTTGACATTAGTTTCGATGACCCTGAGAACTATACCAATTTTGGGAAGTATCCTATGGTCTTTTCATTTGGCTGCTTCGCAGGATACATCTACAACCCGGGGAAAGGGATCTCTGAACGCTTTTTATTAGCGGATGGGAAAGCGGGGATCAGTTTCGTATCAACTACAGGATTGAGTCTGGATGTAAGCCTGAACAACTTCGCAGGGCGCATGTATGAAAAGCTCTCGAAGGATAATTACGGTCAGACTCTCGGGCAGGTCCTCCAGGCTACTATTGCAGATATCTTCTCAGGAAGCTTTAGTGTTTCAGATGCATATACTACGCAGGAAATGACTCTGAATGGAGATCCTGCTTTAGCAATGAATCAGTACAATGACCCTGATTATGCTATAGAAGCCTCGAGCATTTATTTCGAACCTCCAATCTTGAATGCGGGTCTCGATAGCTTTAAGGTGAACGTAGTTGTAAGTAATCTCGGCAAGGCAATTCAGGATACAATCGCTGTGGATATCACACGATTGATCTTATCCGCAGTTGGGGGAAACAACGATCTTGAGTACCGCAGATTTGTTCCCGCCCCAAATAATAAGGATACTGTCACTTTCACCCTTCCAACACTAATTTCAGGACAGGGTTATGGACTCAACAATTTCAATATCTCGGTTGAGGCTCTTAGAGTAATTCCAGAGCTGAGTGAAAGCAATAATGACCTCATCAATGTGATCAGTAAATCAATTGTTTCTGATGACATTTTCCCGGTTTATCCTCCTGAGTTTGCGATAGTGCCTACTGTCCCAATGACGCTTAAAGCTTCAACAGCAGACCCTTTTGCAAGAAGCAATACATACAAAGTTGAGATAGATACTTCCGAGCTGTTTAACAGTCCATTCCTAAGGACTACAAGCGTAACACAATCGGGAGGTATCGTAAGCTGGTCGCCACCTGCAACATGGATCGATAGCACAGTTTACTATTGGAGAGTGAGTAAGGATTCAGCTATTAATGGTAATTATAACTGGGCTTATAGCAGCTTCATCTATATCGATGGGGAGTTCCCCGGATGGAACCAAAGCCATTACTATCAATGGCTCAAGGATGACTATGCAAACATCTTCGTAGACTCAGATCGCGAATTCAAATTTGTTCCCGATACGAAGGAGCTGGATGTTACAACCGGAATTGCGGATGCAGTGGGAGGGAACCTTCCATATCAGCAGTTAGCTTATGATATCAATGGCTCCAATCAGCACTTGTTTAGAATGGGTGGATGCGGAGGATTATATGGATTGGTCTTTGCCGTTATCGATCCAAATTCCGGTTTGCCAATTCCATCGATCAACAACAGCGGTAATAATTGGGGAGATGAATTTGGAAATTATCACTGTGCAGATAAGTATTTCCTCCAGTATGGATTTGATTTTAGGACAACTGGAAGCACTCCCGCAGGTCACCCGATCGGAGGAAGATGGTCCAATGTGATCAAGAACTTTGTAGATAGCATTCCAAATGGACACTATGTACTGGTCTACAGCTTAAATGACCCAAGATATACTAGTTGGGATACCACCATAACAAATGCATTACTCAGCCTGGGAGCAGTTGACATTCTTCAGTTCACATCTGGATTGTCAAATCCTGCACCATACATTTTCTTCACTCAGAAAGGGAATGCATCCTTCCCAACAGTAGAAACTCTAGGTACAAGTTTCTCTATTCCAATTTCAGAGAAGATCAATTTCAGCGGAGCATGGTTTCAAGGGAGGATCAGAAGCGACCTAATTGGTCCGGCAAATGATTGGGGATCGTTCCACTGGGATTACGAGAGTCTGGATATTAACCCAAATGACGACCAGCAGCAAGTGAACATTTATGGAATTGGAGCTGGAGGAACAGAAAGTCTATTGGCAACAACTCAAGCTCTTGACACTGGTTTGCAATGGATCGATGCAAGTCTCTATCCATTTATTCGATTGGAAGTTGAGATAGAGGATGCAAATAACAGAACGCCAACTCAAATGGATTTTTGGAGGGTACTGTACGAGCCAGTTCCTGAGGCAGCTCTGAATCCTAGCAGATTCTTCTCCTTTGTAGATGACACATTGGACCTGGGAACTCAGCTGAGTTTAAGCATTGCAGTTGAGAACCTCACCGACATTCCAATGAGTCCAATGCTAATGAAGTACTCAGTTCTGGATCCATCTAACAGGGAGGATACAAGTTATTTCCGAGACGATAGTCTACCTGGAAATGACTACTTCGTTGCTGATTTCCAGTATGACATCAACGACTCTCGATTCATTGGTCAGAACTTCCTGATCGTAGAGGCAAATCCAGACTTTGATCAGCCGGAGTATGCCTTCTTTAATAATGTTGGGACAATTCCATTTACAGTTCTCTCAGATAACATCAATCCACTATTGGATGTAACCTTTGATGGGGTAAGGATCTTTGACGGAGACATTGTCTCTGCCAAGCCAAGTGTACTTATTTCTCTGAGGGATGAGAATGAATTTTTACGATTGGTCGATACAAACATCTTTCAGGTATCAGTGCTTTTCCCTGACGGAAACTATCAGCTCCTGAGAGATCTCGATCCAAACTTTGTTTTTGTTCCGGCAGGAGCTGATGGAGAGAATCTTGCCAGTCTGGAATTGAATCCCGAGTTCCTGGTTGATGGAGAATATGAACTGGTCGTTAGGGATCGGGATATGAGCGGAAACAGTTCAACTTTCGGTGAGTACCGAATCGGATTTGAGGTGATCAATGAGTCTACCATTACCAATGTCCTCAACTATCCAAACCCTTTCACAAGCTACACTCGCTTTGTCTTTACGCTCACAGGCTCGCGGATTCCGAGTTACTTCAAGATTCAGATCATGACTGTTTCGGGAACGGTAATCAAAGAGCTTACTGAAGCCGATCTCGGTCCGATCAACATCGGTAGAAATGTGACACAGTTTGGTTGGGATGGAACTGATAAGTACGGTGATCCGGTTGCAAACGGAGTTTACTTCTATCGGGTAACGACCAATATCGATGGGGAGAAGATCGAGCAAAGAGAGAATAACAGTATCGACCGATACTTTGAGAAAGGATTCGGTAAGATGGTCCTGATCCGTTAAGAACCGAGTATCTGAGCCAGATCCAATAGATCCTTGCGAACTACCTGATGTGATTTGACTGCCTTGTCGAAGGGCGTGAGCACGGTCTCATCATTCACCACTCCGATCATGGCATTATACTTTTTAGCACGGATGCTTTCTACTGCAGCCATCCCCAATCTACTTGCAAGAACTCTATCAGCGCAGCTTGGATTTCCGCCTCTCTGCATATGTCCGAGAACAGAGACTCTGATGTCATAGTGAGGGTACTTTTCTTTTACAAGAGCAGCTACTTCCTGGGCTCCCCCGGCATCATCTCCTTCAGCCACCATAATGATCCCGAATTGCTTCTTTCTCCTTCCTTCTCCGATCTGACGGATAAGATCATCTGTATAAGTTTTTGTCTCCGGGATCAGGATTGATTCTGCTCCACTGGCGATCCCTGCCCTTAAGGCAATGAATCCCGCATCTCTTCCCATTACTTCCACAAAGAAAAGGCGGTTGTGCGAGCCTGCTGTATCACGGATCTTATCTACAGCATCAACCACAGTGTTCAGTGCAGTATCGTATCCAATGGTGTTATCGGTACCAAACATGTCATTATCTATCGTGCCCGGGATCCCTATTGTAGGTACTCCGTGCTCTTCATTAAAGACATATGCACCCTTAAAAGTCCCATCTCCACCTATTGCTACCAGTGCTTCAATTCCAAACTTGTCTAATTGCTCTTTTGCGATCTTTCTGTAATACTTATCCCTGAATCTGTCGCTGCGTGCAGAGCCAAGAACAGTCCCGCCACGCTGGATGATATTACCTACCGATGAATTGCTGAGCTTTTTAATACTGCCCTCGATCATCCCTTCATAGCCCTGGTAAACACCAAAGACTTCCATACCGTAATAGTTACCAGTTCTTACTACAGCCCTGATGCAGGCATTCATTCCGGGGGCGTCTCCTCCCGAGGTAAAAACTCCAATTCTTTTGATGCTCGACATGCGTATAGCTTTTGACAGTCAATTTGCTTAATAATTCGCAAATTAGTGGCAATACCCGAGCAATATTGTGCGCATAGATCTACCCCCAATTCTATTCATCCTGTTTCTCCTTTTGATCCCCTTCGGGGCGATGTCTCAGGGGTCCACTGTTCCTCTTGGAACAGAGACATATCACTATATGGACAGGCTTGATATTAAATACAGCAAGATCCAACCTCTTTCATTCATGGCTGATAAGCCTTTGTGGAGGCCGAAAGTTGGTGAATATGCCGAGAATCTTGCGCTCTCTAATCTTAGCTTTAACAAGGTAGAACAGTATCAGATCGAGTATCTGATGAAGGATAATAATGAGTGGCTCGATTCACTCGATATGATGTCGAAGAAGCCTTTTATCAAGGTTTTGTACACCCGACCAGATGCATTCTATTCCTATCAATCCAAGAATGAGGTCTTCACCTTCAAGATCAATCCAGTCTTACATTTAAATGTAGGAGCAGAGACGAATGGTGCCGGATTAAAGTTTATCAATACTCGTGGAGTTGAGTTGAGGTTCAACCTGAAGAAGACGGTAGGATTCTATACCTACTTCACAGACAATCAAATGCGTAATGCCAATTACGTAGGCCAGTTTATTCAGGAGGAAGAAGCTGTTCCCGGCGAAGGATTCTATAAGAACCTGTTAAACAATGGAGCAGACTTCTTTACTGCCCGAGGCTATGTAGATTTTACTGTTCTAGATCACCTCTATTTTAAGTTTGGTTACGACAAGAACTTTATAGGAAATGGATATCGATCTATGTTCCTTTCGGATTTCAGCAATAGCATGCTCTTCCTTCAATTCAATATCAAGGTTTGGAGGATGAATTATCAGAGCATTTTTGCCGAAATGACTCAGCAGTATACTCGTGGCGCCGATCAACTCCTACCAAAGAAGTATGCTGCTTTCCACCATCTGAATTTCTCATTCACTCATTGGTTGGATATTGGCTTCTTTGAAGGAGTGATCTTCAATAGAGATGGGCAGTTTGAGCTTCACTATCTCAACCCGATCATTTTCTACAGAAGTATCGAGTCTGATCTGGGAAGTGCTGATAATTCTGTTCTCGGGATGGATTTTAAGGCAAATATGTTTGGTACAACTCAGCTCTATGGTCAATTCCTGCTCGATGAGTTCAACTATCAGGAGATCAGGCAAAATGATGGCTGGTGGGGTAACAAGTTTGGGTGGCAACTAGGCTTCAAATACATTGACATATTTGGTTTGAAGAACGTAGATGTTCAGCTTGAGTACAATGGTGCCAGACCTTATACCTATACGCATAGAACTACCGCAAACTATACCAGTTACAATCAGGCTTTAGCTCATCCGGCAGGTGCTAATTTCCAGGAGTTCATCTTCATCGGAAGGTGGCAACCAATTCCAAAGCTGAGAACATCCATCAAGTACTTTTTCATTTCCCAGGGAGCAGATAGTTCAGGATCAAATTGGGGAGGTGATATCTTCTTCCCGAATGTTGATGCAAGCGGTGGACTTACTGTTGAGCAGGAATACGGAAACAAGATTGGTCAGGGTGTGAAACAGCGCACTCATATGATCAATTTCAGAGCTACCTACACCGTATTCCATAACTTCTATTTAGATCTGGAGATCGTTTACAGAAACCTTAATTCAGAGCTCAATGGGAGAGACCTTAATACATTCTTCTTTACAACTGGATTGCGGTGGAACCTGCCCTTTAGGAACTTCGACTTCTAAAGGCTCTCCTTCAACTCCTGAAGGAAATTTTTGATTGACTCTAGTCGGGTGATCATTTCTACCTTTTCGTAAGTAGCCTTCTTATCGTCTTTGATCTGCTTTTTTGCACCATCAAGAGTGAATCCTCTTTCCTTGACAAGGTGGTAGATAACACGAATATTCTCGATATCGGTTTTGGTGAAGAGGCGGTTACCTTTTCGGTTCTTCTTTGGCTTAAGAACGTCAAACTCATTCTCCCAATAGCGAATCAGGGAAGTTGATACATCAAACATATCAGCAACCTCACCAATGGAGTAATAAAGCTTTTCTATTTCTTTCTCTTTGTACGGCACCGAATTAGCTTAATCGAGCGCTTGCCCGTTGTTTTGTGCAATCTCAAGTACTTTCTGGTACTCTTCATCTGTAAGGTCATTATAGAAGAAGTTTACCGGATTTACTTTTACTCCTTTGTAGATCACCTCATAATGAAGGTGAGGTCCCACAGACTTTCCTGTACTACCTATGAATCCTATGATCTCTCCACGCTCAACTTCCTGTCCCTTCTTCACATTGAAAGCCGACATGTGAGCATACAAGGTCTTGTAACCATAACCGTGATCGATGATCACCTGATTCCCGTAACCACCGGTTGAGTAATTTACAACTTCAGCAACTCCATCACCTGTTGCGTAGATCGGAGTTCCTGTTGGAGCAGTGAAGTCCATTCCTGCATGGAATCTCGGAGTACCATAAACCGGATCGATACGCATTCCAAAGCCCGAAGCAATGCGCGTAAGGTCCTTATTACCTACAGGTTGAATGGCCGGGATACTTGCAAGCATATCCTGCTTGTTATCGATCAGTCCTACAATCTCATCATAAGACTCTGATTGGATCTTTAACCTATTGCCAAGCTTGTCGATCTTCTCAGCTACCTCACTTATCAGTTCTCCTCCTTCATAAACTTCATATCTGGAGTATTTATCGGATCCGCCGGTGCCGGCTTCCCAAACATATTTTGGAATTGGCTCGGCATTGAAGATCACACGATAGATGTTCTTATCTCTTTCCTGGATACCATCGAGAACTGCGATTCTTTGATCGAGCTCCTTATCCATCTTCTCAAAATTGCCTCTCCAGTATGTTACTTCCTCCTTAAGCTTTCTCTCTTTCGGAAGATCAAAGAAGTAAGACCAAACGGTTAGCAAGACCACTCCAAAAACTACAGAAGAGAAAATGAAACCAAAGAATTTGAGCAACCTGTTCGTCCATGAGGCTTGAATCTTCTCATAGCGAAGGGTTTTGATATTGTAGAAGTACTTTTCCTTTTTCAATTTGCTCAGTCTGGGGTCGGGATTCACCCGTAAATTATCAGTATTTTCGCAGCGCTTGAAGAAGGCTGGAAAGAGGCTAAAATAAAGAGATTAGCCCGTTCAGCCAATGTGTCTTCCAGCTGAAATTGTTAAAAGTTGATAAGCTGAATTTTCTCAGGCTCCGGGCTTCCTAAATTTGTCCTCCTGAATTTTATAGAAAATTGCTGTTCAACCCGATTAATTGAGTGAAAAATTGAGCATATGAAATCGAGCGAAATTCGCAGTCGGTTTTTAGAATACTTCGCAAAGAATGGACACAGAATTGTGCCATCTGCCCCGATCGTAGTTAAAGACGACCCCACTTTGATGTTTACCAATGCGGGGATGAATCAGTTCAAGGATTACTTCCTTGGAACTAAGAAAGCTACGGATACAAGGGTTGCAGACACCCAAAAGTGTCTACGTGTCTCTGGTAAGCACAACGATCTTGAAGAGGTTGGAGTGGACACCTATCACCATACCATGTTTGAAATGCTGGGTAACTGGTCTTTTGGCGATTACTTCAAAAAAGAAGCAATTGAATGGGCCTGGGATCTCCTTGTTGATGTCTATGGTGTGGATGAGACTAACCTCTATGCCACTGTCTTTTCCGGTGATGAAAATGACGGAACCGAGATAGACGATGAGGCTGAAAGCCTGTGGAAAGAATTTTTACCCAAGGAGCGAATTCTTCGATTTGGAAGGAAAGACAACTTCTGGGAAATGGGAGAGACTGGTCCATGTGGCCCGTCTTCTGAGATCCATATCGACCTTCGGTCGGATGAGGAAAAAGCAAAGGTTCCCGGCGCTGAGCTGGTAAACATGGATCACCCCGAGGTGATCGAGATCTGGAATCTGGTTTTCATGCAGTATAACCGTAAGGCAGATGGTTCGCTTGAAGCCCTTGCAAACACGCATGTAGATACCGGAATGGGATTCGAGCGCCTGTCGATGGTTCTCCAGGGCAAGAAAAGCTCATATGACTCAGATATCTTTCGCCCTCTGATCACTCAGATCGAGAAGAAGAGTGGAAAGAAATACGGCGAGATCGATTCTACTGATATTGCGATGAGAGTTATCGCTGACCATATTCGCGCAATCAGTTTCACCATTGCAGATGGTCAGTTACCATCGAATACAGGTGCGGGATATGTGATCAGAAGGATACTTAGAAGAGCTGTTCGCTATTCATATACCGAGCTGGGAATCCAGGAGCCATTCATGGAAGCTTTACTTGATGTTTTAGTAGAGCAATTCAAAGATGTATTCCCGGAGATCGATAAGCAGCATGGCTTTATCGCAAAGGTGATTAGAGAAGAGGAAGCGAGCTTCCTTCGCACTCTTGGAAATGGAATAAAGAGATTCAATGCGCTTGAGGAGCAAGCTCTTCACCATGGTAAGGATCTGATCTCAGGTAAGGATGCTTTCGAGCTTTACGATACCTACGGCTTCCCAATTGACCTTACTCGATTAATGGCTCGTGAGAAAAGCTTAAGCGTTGATGAGGAGGCCTTTCAGGCCGAAATGGGCGCACAGCGCGAAAGAGCGAGAAGTGCAGGGACATCTAAAACCGGTGATTGGACTATCCTGATTGAAGACGATCGTGAAGAATTTGTCGGTTATGATCGCCTGGAAACAAAGGTTAGGATCACCCGCTATCGCAAGGTTGAGCAAAAGAAGAAATCCTTTTATCAGCTGGTATTCCAGCTAACTCCTTTTTATGCAGAATCGGGAGGACAGGTTGGAGATACAGGCTACATCAGTCACGATGATGAGCGTATCAGGATCTTCGACACTAAGAAGGAAAATGAATTGATCGTCCATCTGACCGAGGAGCTTCCCCGACACGTTGAGGCAACTTTTCATGCGAAGGTTGATGAAGAGAAAAGAGCGATGACTGCATCGAACCACTCTGCAACCCACCTTCTTCACGCTGCGCTTAAGGAAGTGCTCGGAGACCATGTTCAGCAAAAAGGATCATTAGTAGATGACCATCACCTACGATTTGACTTCTCTCATTTTGCTAAAATGGAAGATGAAGAATTGCGGAAAGTTGAGAAGATCGTAAATACTCGCATTCGTCAGGATATTCCGCTGGATGAGCAGAGAAATGTTCCATATGAAGAGGCAATCGATATGGGAGCTACTGCACTCTTTGGTGAGAAGTATGGAGATACGGTAAGAGTGATCACTTTCGATCCCGAGTTCAGCCGTGAGCTCTGCGGAGGAACTCACGTTAGTTCCACCGGGAAGATCGGGATCTTCAAAGTTATATCTGAAGCCTCTGTTTCAGCAGGAGTTAGAAGAATCGAAGCTGTTTGTAGCGCAAGCGCAAAGAGCTATTACGATGATCATGTCGATGAGCTCAAAGAGATCGCAGGTCTGGTGAAGAATACCAAAAGCACTCTGGAAGGAGTACGTACTTTGATCGAAGAGAACTCTAAGCTTAGAAAGCAGATCGAACAGATGCAAGCTGCTCAGGCTAAGAATGCACAGCAATCACTGAAAGATGCCATCCAGAAAAAAGGCGATATGAGCATTCTAATTCAAAAGGTTGATGTAGCTGATATGGCTGCAGTGAAAGGAATGGCTTTCAATCTTGAGAAGGAGATGGGAGAGAGCATCATTCTTTTAGGATCTGAAGCAGATGGTAAGGCAAACCTCACACT
>CAXDOZ010000063.1:0-13862 GCA_963991145.1 uncultured Chitinophagales bacterium
CGCAATCTTCTTCGATGATTATGCCAATACCCTAATCGTAGGAAACACGATGAACCCAATGGCAGCCCGCGTCAAGGTTTCAAGAGAAAAGCTTGCCTACATAGTTGATAGCACCGCAGCGCCTATCGCAGCAATTGCTTTCATCACCACCTGGATCGGAGCGGAGATCGGATACATTCAGGATGCTTTGGTCAGCATGCCGTGGATGAAAGAAACTGCTTATGGTGTGTTCTTAAACTCTCTGAAGTACGCCTACTATCCAATCTTCACACTGATCTTCATTCTTGCCCTCATCTACTTTGGAAGAGATTACGGACCAATGTGGCTTGCAGAAAGGAATGCTCTGCAGGGAGTAAAGCCAGAGGATTCTGATGTAGCCGAAATGACGGAGGATCTTAATCCTAAAGAAGGATTGCGTTCGAGCTGGATCTATGGATTGATACCAATTCTGACCTTGCTGGGAGTAACCATGTTTGGCTTACTTCAATCGGGTTTTGCCAATATGGGAGGTTACGAATCAGATGAGTCTTTTATGAGTAACCTTCAGATCGCTATTGGCGAAGCTGATTCCCTGGCTGCATTGGTATGGGGCTCAGGAGCGGGCATGTTGATTGCCGCGATCATGTCTGTTCTGGGTAGAAAGCTCAACATCAAAGAAGCCAACGGAGCGGTAATGGCTGGATTTACAGTAATGCTTCCGGCTATTTGCATTTTGGTTCTGGCTTGGTCACTTGCAGGAGTGATCAGCATACTTCATACTGATGTATTCCTGATCTCCCTCATTCCCGATGGATTCAATCCATTTTGGTTACCGGCAATCTTCTTTCTATTAAGTGCTATAGTGAGTTTCTCAACTGGCTCTTCCTGGGGAACAATGGCGATCCTCTATCCTATTGCTCTTCCATTAACCTGGGAGTATTGCCGTGCTATGGGAATGCCTGTTCACGAGCTACAGCCAATCCTGTACAACTTAACTGCAGTAATTCTTGCTGGATCTGTTCTTGGAGATCACTGTTCTCCGATCTCCGACACTACGATTCTGAGTTCAATGGCATCCGGTTGTAATCATATAGAGCACGTGCGCACGCAAATGCCTTATGCTGTAACTATCGGTGGGCTCTCGCTCTTTACGGGAGGATTAGCATTCGCCCTGGGAATTCCATGGTGGCTTAACTATCTGCTGGGAATAGGACTGATCATATCCTTTGTCCGATTCTTTGGAAAGACACAAAAAATAAAAGGGGCCTAAGCCCCTTCTAAATCCCTGATCTATTTGATTTTCGAACTGGTTATTCCCAGCTCTTTTAGTTCGTGTTGAATCGCCTTTCGAGCGTGGAAGATCCTACTCTTAACCGTACCGAGATTTAGATTCAGGATCTCTGCGATCTCCTGATACTTATACCCTTTATAGTACATCATGAAAGGAACTCTGATCTCAGGCTTAACTTTTGAAAGAGCCAATTCAATGTCTTCTCTCAATAAATTGTTAGCTGATTCATTAACTACCGTTCCTGATCCGCTGTCGAGCAAAAACTGGTTATCAGAACCATCTAATACTGTATTGCGACGCTTCTTTACGCGGTAATTGTTAATGAATATGTTTCGCATGATCGTGAACAACCACGCTTTAAGATTTGATCCTTCGGCAAACTTATCTTGATTCCTCAAAGCTTTGAACATAGTCTCTTGAATGAGATCTTCACTGTCCTCGGCATCCTTCGTCATTTTTAGAGCGAAAGCTTTTAGAGTTGTTCTCAATTCACTTACCTGAAGAGGGAAACTGTTGCTTACCATTTAAGTTTTGTTTTGAAGTGGATTACAAATAACTAAAAAGTAAAAGCTAATGTCAAATTGATAGTTTTTATGAGTTTATAGATAAAACCTATGGCTTTTTGAGTCCTCTTAAAGATAACAATTGTTTAAACAACAATCATCATTTTAGGCAGCCCATTCAACGATAGATTTGTCCTCTTTGTCGAATACATCTTTAGGTAAGCAGTCGATGATCTCCTTTTGAAGTAGGTCTATCAATTTTCTCTTCAAGAAACTTCTGTGGATCACCAGGCTCACCTCTCTAACAGGTTGAGGTTCCTCAAAGCTTCTGATCCTCATTTTTTCCTTCGAACTCAGCTCTCTGATCGCTAACTCGGGTAGCAAGGTGTAACCTCCTTGTTTGTCTACCAGTCGTTTCAAGGTCTCCAGACTTCCAGATTCGAACTTCAATTTCCTATCAGCATCTTCCAGAGCATCTTCGGTACATAGATTGATCATCTGATTTCTAAAACAATGTCCTTCCTGCAATAACCACATCTCTGAGAGACTCAACTCACCTGCCTGTATCTTATCAGACGCAAGAAGAGGGTGATCCTTACCTAAATAGAGCTTAAACTGCTCGTAAAACATCGGGATCTCAGTAAAATTCCCCCCCTTGATAGGAGTAACAAGGATTCCGACATCCAGAAGATCATTATTCAAATGATGTAGGATCTGATCCGTTAAAAGCTCCTCAACCGAAATAACTACCTCTGGGTACTTCTTAAGAAATGATGGAGCAAAGCCTGGCAGCAAATATGGACTCAGCGTTGGAATGATCCCAACTCTCAATTCTCCTGTAACAATCTCCTGTTGATCGTCGATCAGATCATGCACTTTTTGAAACTCCTTGAGGATCTTCCTTGCCTGAGCAATCACCTCCTCGCCTATTGGTGTTGGAATTACTGGCTTTTTGCTACGATCGAAGATGACCACATCCAGCTCCTCCTCCATCTTTTTGATCTGCATGCTAAGGGTTGGCTGTGTAACAAAAACCTTGCTTGCAGCAAGGGCAAAGTTCCTGTAAGTATCTACTGCAACGACGTATTCTAATTGAGTAATTGTCATAGTGAATGTTATGCTGAATTCGATTGGATTTTAACAGCTTTTCAACAAAGCTTTGACTTCCAATTTTACTATAAACAAACCATCGTCGCAGTAGTTTCAAATGAGTAATTTTGCAAGCGATTTTTTTCGCACAAAAAGCGAGTTTAACATGCAGTTACCTTCAAAGGATTCTTTTGCCCGCCGACACAACGGGCCAAATCAGGAACAAGTAGACAAGATGCTTCAAACAGTTGGAGCGGAATCACTTGATAAGCTTATAGAAGAAACAATCCCGGCAGGGATCAGATCTACCGAGCCACTTAAGTTGCCAAAATCTTTAAGTGAGTACGAATACATTACCATGCTTCGCGAAAAAGCATCTAAAAACAAGGTAATGAAGAGCATGATCGGTTTGGGATACTACCGCACCATCACTCCTGCTGTAATTCAAAGAAACATTTTTGAGAACCCGGGTTGGTATACTCAATACACGCCTTATCAGGCGGAGATCAGTCAGGGTCGTCTTGAAGCTCTTTTGAACTATCAAACTACAGTTAGTGATCTAACTGGACTTCCAATCGCTAATGCTTCTCTTTTAGATGAAGGAACTGCAGCAGCGGAGGCCATGCACATGTTCTTTGCCGTAAAGAATAAGCGTCAGGTAACTGCGCTAAAGTTCTTCGTATCCGATCAGTGCTTCCCACAAACGATCGATGTTCTAAAAACCAGAGCATTACCTGTTGGGATTGAGCTTGTGATCGGTAATGTAGATGAAGCTCAACTCGACGAGACATACTTCGGAGCCTTATTGCAATACCCTGCAATGAACGGAGAGGTATCTACTTACGAATCATTCATCTCGAAAGCCAAAGAAGCAGGCGCACTGATTTGTATGGCTGCTGATATCATGAGTCTGGTTCTCTTGAAGAGCCCGGGTGACTTAGGAGCAGATGCTGCTGTTGGAAATACTCAACGATTTGGAGTACCAATGGGATATGGTGGCCCACACGCTGCTTACTTCGCATGTAAAGAAGATTTCAAGAGGATCATTCCTGGAAGGATCATCGGGATCTCGCTAGATCGTCATGAGAATGATGCCATGAGAATGGCCCTTCAAACCAGAGAGCAACATATCCGCAGAGATAAGGCGACTTCAAACATTTGTACAGCTCAGGCACTTTTGGCTATCATGGCTGGAATGTATGCGGTGTATCACGGTCCTTCAGGATTGAAGCGCATTGCAACAAGAATTCACATGCTTGCTAATAGGACTTCAAGTCTTATCCAGGGATATGGATTCAAGCAGGTAAACTCGAGCTTCTTCGACACGCTGACATTTGAAGCAGAGAACGAGACACAAGCTGAGCAGATCAGACATGGAGCGCTGGCTGCTGGATACAATTTCCACTTCGACCAAACCAGGATCTCTATCTCAGTCGATGAGGCTACAGATGAGACTGATGTTGTAGCTATCGCCAACATCTTTGCTCATGTAAATGCAAAGCCTGAGACCACAGAATTCACTGGAGAAGATAAGATTGACATCAGCAGTGAATCTCTTAGAACTGATGAAGTTCTTACTCACCCAACATTCAACTCATATCATTCAGAGACAAAAATGATGCGTTACATCAAGTCTCTTGAGAATAAAGACCTTTCTCTAACCAAGTCAATGATCCCACTTGGGTCCTGCACCATGAAGCTGAATGCAGCTGCAGAGCTAATGCCGGTTTCCTGGCCAGAATTTGGAGCTTTGCATCCATTTATTCCGGCAAATCAGGCGCTTGGATACCTTGAGATCCTGCATGAGTTGGAGAACTACCTAAGCGAGATAACTGGTTTCTACGCAACTTCTCTTCAACCTAACTCCGGTGCTCAGGGAGAGTATTCCGGATTGATGGTCATCAAAGCATATCATGAAGATCGCGGAGAAGGACACCGAAACATTGCTCTAATTCCGGCATCCGCCCACGGAACAAATCCAGCTTCAGCTGTGATGGCAGGAATGAAGGTGGTAGTTATCAAATCAGAAGATAACGGGAACATCGATCTGGAAGACCTTCGCGAAAAAGCAGCTCAGCATTCAAATGAGCTTGCTGCCCTTATGATCACCTATCCTTCAACTCATGGAGTTTTTGAAAGTGAGATCAAAGAGGTTTGTAAGATCATTCACGACAATGGTGGCCAGGTTTACATGGATGGAGCAAATATGAACGCTCAGGTTGGACTGACCAGCCCTGGAATTATCGGAGCAGATGTTTGTCACCTGCACCTGCACAAGACATTCGCTATTCCTCACGGAGGAGGCGGACCGGGCATGGGACCAATTTGCGTGGTTGAGCACCTTGCACCTTTCCTGCCAAGCAATCCAATTATTAAAACAGGTGGAGAAAAAGCGATCCATGCGATCAGCGCAGCTCCCTGGGGCTCAGCTTCGATCCTTTTGATCTCTTACGCATATATCAGAATGCTTGGAAAATCAGGTGTGACAGAAGCGACCAAACTTGCAATCCTTAACGCGAATTACATTAAGGAAAGAATTGGAGATAGCTATCCTATTCTCTATGTAGGCCAGGAACACGGAAGAGTCGCACACGAGCTGATCATTGATACGCGTCCTTTCAAAGAACATGGAATCGAGGTTGAAGACATTGCTAAACGTTTGATCGATTACGGTTTCCACGCCCCAACTATGTCATGGCCGGTTGCCGGGACATTAATGATCGAGCCAACTGAAAGTGAAGACATCGAGGAGCTTGACCGTTTCTGCGAAGCGATGATCGAGATCAGAAAAGAGATCGACATGGTAGCTTCAGGAGCATATCCGGCCGAGGATAATCCTTTGAAGATGTCACCTCACACGCTTGAAGAAGTGACTGCAAATAACTGGGAGCATCCTTATGCTAGGGAGACTGCAGCATTTCCACTAAATTGGGTCAGAGCATCAAAATTCTGGCCTACTACCGGAAGGGTGAACAACTCTTATGGCGATCGCCATTTGGTTTGTACCTGTCCCCCCGTTTCAGAGTACGCCGAGGAACTTACCGAAGCATAAATGAAAAACCCCTTATTACTCCTCTTATCTCTCCTATTTGTAATTGCCTGTTCAAATAATGGGCTTGAGAAAGATATTGAAGGACGATGGGAGGCTTATCGGGTTGAACACTCTGGCAATTTTGCGCCAGACAGCATTTGGATCCAACTGAATCCAGATAAGACTTTTCACTCTCATCATAATCTTGCTGATAGCATTCATGAAGGATCATGGTCGATAGATGGAGAGCTCCTGTATCTCGATTCTGAGCTAGGCGATTACCAGGACACTTACTGGAAGATCCACTTCCTTGGTGATACCCTATTGCTTTCGGGAGCGCCATACGATACTACACAGATCTTCACTATGTACTTAAAGCGCGCAAAGTGATGAAGAATCTACTGTTGCTGCATGGAGCACTCGGATCGGAAGATCAAATTAAGCCCTTGATTGAGCTTCTTTCAAATGATTTCAATTGTAAGACTTTCAGCTTTAAGGGGCACGGGCATCAGCGAAAGGAAAGCTTCACCATTGATAGTCTTGCCAAACAAACTCGCGATTTCGTCAATGGTCTTTCCTGGGATTCTTACTCCATTTTTGCTTATTCCATGGGTGGTTATGTGGCCCTAACGGGCCGATTGAGTTCAGAGCTCAATTATGACAAACTGCTCTGCCTGGGAACTAAATTCCACTGGACTGAAGATTCGGCCAGAAGGGAGATCGAACACCTAAATCCTGAAGTAATTAAGGAGAAGGTTCCTGCATTTGCTAAGTTCCTTGAGTCCCGACACGGGGAAGATTGGGAAGAGCTATTGCACCATACAAAAGATATGATGCTTGATCTTGGAAGCAATCCGCGATTGAACTCTCTGAATCTTAATGAAATACCTGTTCCTGTGCGGATCTCTCGCGGAGAACACGATAAAATGGTAAGTCGAAGGGAGTCCAGAAATGCAGCAGCTTCATTAAATCACGGAGCTTATCTCGAGCTATTTAATAACCCTCATCCCTTTGAGCAAACTGATCTTAAGGAACTTGCTTCTTTGATCAGAAATTTCCTTTGATCTAATTCTGAACGTAGGTCTCGCTCAATTTCCAGAGTCTCTCCTGAGCATCCTGATCATTTGCTAATGGATGCACTTCAGCAATTTGGCACTTGTCGTAGTAGTCTCCTGTCTTGCCTTCAACTTCAGGACTACTGGCGAGATATACAGAGGTTTCAGCACCGTCTTTTCTGCTGATGCCAAAGAAGGTGATAATGCTCCAAAGGAATCCGTGGATAGGATTACTGTGCTTGTTACCTATTCTGGTCTTCACCAAACCAGGGTGCAAACAGTTTGCAGTAACTCCGCTTCCTTCAAGTCTTCGGGCGAGTGCCCTTGTAAAAAGCACATTCGACAATTTGCTTTGGGCATAAGCATCCGTGACATTGTACTCTCCTTTAAGTTCTGGATTATCCCAATTGATATCACCTCTGAGATGCGCTTTAGAGGATACGTTCACAATCCGCCCGGAGGGCGAAGCTTTCACCTTTTCTAAGACAAGATTACTTAGAAGGAAATAGGCAATGTGATTAGTAGCCCATTGCATTTCAATGCCCTCAACTGATTCAGTGTATTTTGAAAAGACACCTGCGGCATTATTAATGAGGACATCAATTTTCTCAAGATCACTATTCAACTCCTTGGCTACTGATCTGATCGAATCCTGAGAACTAAGATCCACTTTGTAAAAGGCATGCACTGCATTATTATTCAGGGCATTGAGCTGATTCAGCAAACGCTCTCCTGCGGCATCACTCCTGCCTAGACCCACAATTCGCGCTCCCTTACCGGCAAGTTCCATGGCCGTTTCAAAACCAATACCTGATGTAGCACCAGTAATTACAACTGTCTTTCCTTCCATCATAGATCCCCCCGATATTTATCGATCTGTCTGCGCTCTTTCTTAGTGGGCCTTCCGGCACCTCTCTCGCGTTTACCCACCTGAATAAATGCTGAACGATGAACCGGTTCAAGCTCTTCCGGTGGAGTAAGGTCTTCGTAGCAGGTCTCTGCGATAGCTGCCCCTACCCGCTTCTCGATCAGCTTCAAAACCTTGATCGTTCGCACTTTGTGATTAACCCTGACTACAAGACTAATATCAGCTTCGATCTGCTTTGAGGCTTTTAAAGAATCTCCTTCAAGCTTCACTTTCCCATCGTCACAGGCCTTTGTAGCAGCGGTTCTCGACTTGAAAATTCGCACCGACCACAGCCATTTATCTATCCTAACCTTCTTCAACTCAGCCATATATTGAAGGTACGCAATGCGTGTTAAGCCAAAAAAAAATCCCGCACGAAGCGGGATTTTGATCCGAACCCTCAGAAATCTGCCCTGATCATTCGGTTGATATGCGGAAACTTATTGAATGACGATCTTCTGGTAATCTACCTTGTCGCCTTGAATCATTTCTAAAACATAAACGCCTTCAGCAAGATCGGGAAGCTCAACACTTGCTTTCCCCTTATTGCTTCGCTCGCTTTTAGAGTAAACGTTGGATCCCTGCAAATCGTAAATATTGATCATAGGTTTAACACCTTTTAACGGCTTGTAGTCGATCTCAAAACTTCCCTGATTTGGATTTGGATAAACATTCATCTCAAGATCAGAGCTTTCAGAGTTGATCACTCCGGTTGATTTAAGCTCTGCCATTTCATCTTCTGTCCAGTCTTCCACAATGATCTCCTGCATCACGATCACCTGAGTAAATACCTTAACATTTTCTTCTCCCTCACCAGAAGGAATATCGATCTCAATTTCTTCATCACCTGTGATCACGATCACCTTTCCATCTTCAATCTGTACGATCTCTTCCAGCTCAAGCTGTAGCTGTTCAGAAAGCTCCTTCCACTCCTCTTCTGTTTTACCTTCAAATGCCATGTGGCTGAACTGAGAGAAGATCTGGTCCCAGTCGAAATCTTCACCTTCATGACTCCATGAATAAGCTCTGACATTGCCATTGGCAT
The DNA here is from genome assembly GCA_963991145.1 of uncultured Chitinophagales bacterium. Lineage (GTDB taxonomy): Bacteria > Bacteroidota > Bacteroidia > Chitinophagales > JABDMM01 > CAXDOZ01. The sequence continues at coordinate 8,901 of CAXDOZ010000063.1, forward strand.
CAACTTCAGTATCAAAGCTGTACTCATATTTTGCAATATCACCCTCCAGCTTTTCAAGCATGATCTCCATCTCTTCTACATCCTTACCCATATTTAAGAGGATGTCTCCCATGTTGTCTAATTTGATCTCGTAGGTCGATAGATCGCCTTCTGCATTATTCATAATTGCATCCAGCTCTATGCCTTTCTCTTCAAGCATCTGCTTAACCTCCTCCAGATCTGCGAGGTCATCAGTCTCGAAATTGAATTCCTGCTTCTCACCATTTTCATCTGTGTGGATGTAAATGCTGATATGTGTTTCTTCAGTTTTTTCTTCCTCCTGGTTTTGGCCTTGGGCCCGATTGGAGAAAATGCCAAGGATCCCGATCAGAATTCCGGCAAGAGTGTACTTTAATACTTCCATAGCTTAGTGTTTGGTTGAGAATGATTGATGAATCAAATGTAGATTCAACACATCATCGATTCTGTTAATGAGAACTTAAAATCTGTTAAAGATTGTTAAGTCAAAATCAAGCTGAAAGTCAAGCTATAACTTAGTCTCAGTGAATAAAAGGGGTATCATAATAATTACCATTTCCATGGTCTTCGCATTACTTGGTCTCACTGCCATTCAGGCGATCTGGATCAAGAAGGGAATGGAGAATCGCGTAGAAGCTTTTGATCGCTCGGTCAGTGATGCCTTGAGTACCTGTGCAAATGAGATCAATGATATGCATAAGGCACAGGGAATATTCTTTGCTCAGACCTATCAGGCAGATGAGCTTCAAGAAGGGAATATGGATCTGAGCGATATTATCCCTGAAGAATACCTCCACCCAGACAGTCCTGTTTTCATTGATATCATTGAGACATCCAATGCAGATGGAGATCAGGTAAGGGAGATATGGATCAACGACTCAATGATCAAGGCGGAGATCATCAGTATAATCGACACACACTTTCAGGAGCAAATGGGAGGCATCACTTATGAGTTTGATGTCCACTCGAGCTACGAGGGAGTTGTTCAGGGAATAAGTGAAAATGGTTTGGGCAATCCGCTTCCAATAGAAGAGCGCATCACAGAGGATCAGTTAGTCAGGATTCTTCAAACAAGTCTGGAGAACAATGGGATCCACGCAAGTTTTGAATACGCCTTATTTGATTTGGATAATGAAGAAGATGTTTACTCCACACTATCTGCTTCTGAGGAAACTCAACTTTATACAGCAAGAATCTACCCGGATATATTCATGGAATATCACGGGCAATTATCCCTGTTCATCCCAAAGAAAAAAGGAATCCTATTCAACCAGATGTGGCCATTTCTAGGCGCCTCTTCCCTGTTTCTCATTGCCATCCTTGCCATTTTCCTTATCACCTTGCGAATCATTTTCCGCCAGCAGAAGCTCTCTGAGCTAAAAACTGATTTCATCAATAACATGACTCACGAGCTTAAAACTCCTGTCTCAACTATTGGCCTCGCAACAGAAATGCTTGGCAAGGAAAAGGTCCTATCCGACTCTGAAAAGGTAAAGAGCTATTCAAGCCTCATTAGTGACGAGACTAAAAGACTCAATAGTCAAATAGAAAGAGTGCTTCAGGCGGCTCGACTGGAAAAGGGAGATCTAAGGATCGATAAAGAACCGGTTGATTTCCACGACATTCTCGATCAGGTTGAAGCCAAGGTGATCATACATATCGAGCGAGATCACGGTGAGCTAAAAAGTGAAAAAACTGCTTCTAATCATATCATCCAGGGCGACAAAGAGCATTTGGTCAATGTTATGTACAATCTCATCGACAATGCTCTTAAATACAAGAAAGATGTTCCTAGAATAGAGATCAGATCCTGGAATGCTCAAAAGGGTCTTTATATAAGTGTGAACGATCAGGGTATCGGGATGAGCAAGGCTGTTTTGGGCAGGATTTTTGAGAAATTCTACCGGGTTCCAACAGGAAACGTTCACAATGTGAAGGGCTTTGGATTGGGACTGAATTACGTAAAAACAATGGTGGAACACCACGACGGTAAAGTCACGGTGGACAGTACTCCGGGCGTTGGAAGCACCTTCACATTATACTTTGAGCAATCATAGCTTATGTCAGCAAACAAAATATTCCTAGCAGAAGACGACCCAAATCTCGGATTGATCTTGAAAGAATCTCTCGAAGAGAGAGGTTATGAAGTAAGCCTTTTCCGTGATGGTCAGGAAGCCTGGGAGAATTACGAAAAGTCCACTTTTGATCTCTGCCTCTTAGATATCATGATGCCTGTCAAAGACGGATTCACTCTTGCAAAAGAGATCCGCAAAGTGGATGAGGACATTCCAATAATATTTCTCACCGCAAGGTCAATGAAGGAAGACAAGATCGAAGGCTTTAAGGCTGGCGCCGATGATTACGTCAACAAGCCATTCTCTATGGAAGAGCTCAATTTAAGGATCGAAGCTATTCTGAGGAGATCTAAACCCAAGGATGATACTTCCAATAGAAAGGTCTTTGACATTGGCACTCTGACTTTTGATTCAGAAAAGAGAATGCTCACAGGAGACGGCGTAGAGCAAAAGCTTACAACGAAAGAGTCTGACCTTTTGAGAATGCTCTGTGTGCATCAAAACAATATCCTTGAAAGAGATATAGCCCTTAAAGCTGTTTGGGGTGACGACAACTATTTCACCGGCCGAAGCATGGATGTTTATATCACTAAACTCCGCAAGTACCTCAAACCTGATGAGCGTATCGAGATCCAAAATATTCACGGTACAGGATTCAAGTTGGTAGCGCCTTAGCAAGGTCAATTTGTTTAACTTTGAGGCGATCCTCGTAATACAATGGAGCAAGCCCCTAAGTACCAATTCCCGCTCGAACCAATTACCGATCTAGAAGATTGGCCTTTGGTTAATCTATCCCGCGACAGAGATAATCTCCTTGAGCAACTCACTGATATTACCAGTCGTGATATTCTAAGCACGATGGACTCTCCGGAGGACCTATTTATTCTCCTAGAGAAAGTGATCTATCAGGAAAAGATCAGATTAACGAGAAACCCATGGGCTGCAGATCCTGAGGATGAAAAGGACTTTTGGGCTGATATCAAAAGAAGAGTCCTAAAGGCTCATGCAGGCACCAATGAAGAATACGATTTTGAAGAGGGGAAGAAGATCCTGCGTGACATAATTAACCGCTATGGAAATGAGATTGCAGGGAACTTTGAGCCGGGCACCTATAAGTTCGCAAAGAACATTGTCCCAACACTTTTGGGATGGTTTCTTAAGGCTTCAAGTGTAGGAAAATCAAGAAGAAAAACAGTTTATGATCGAGTCAAGGTCACCGGTCCGATCGATAAGATCAGAGAGCTATCTACCAGAGGAACCCTGATCATGCTACCAACGCATTCCAGTAATCTGGATTCACTGATAATTGGATGGGTGATCCAGTTTATGGGTCTCCCAGCATTTACATATGGCGCTGGTCTGAACCTCTTTGGGATCAAGTTGATCGCATACTTCATAAGTCGATTGGGTGCTTATCGCGTCGATAGACGTAAGAAGAACAGGATCTACCTCGAGACTCTTAAGAACTACTCATCTCTGGCAATTCAAAGAGGTGCTCATTCCCTATTCTTCCCTGGCGGAACAAGATCGCGTTCCGGTATAATTGAGAAGCAATTGAAGCTGGGATTGATGGGTACTGCCATCGAAGCGCAGCGCTTCAATTACATGAATTTCCCCGAGGAATCTGCCAGGAAAGTCTTCGTTCTACCTGTAAACATCAACTATCACTTTGTGCTTGAAGCTGAGGCACTTATAAACCAACACTTAAAGCGGGAAGGAAAGGAAAGATTCCTGGTTGAGAATGATAAATTCTCTACCTCCTACCGCATCGCCAAGTTCATTGTGAACTTCCTTACCACAGGAGCTGATATGACCATTTCTTTTGGTCCAATAACCGATGTTTTTGGAAACGAAGTAGACGATAAAGGCACCAGCTTTGACCATCAGGGAAATCCCGTGGATATCAAACGATATTTCATGTCGGATGGTAAGATCACTATGGACAAGCAGCGCGACAGTGAATATACCCGCATGCTGGGCGAACACGTGGTGAAAAGCTACCACACTCATAACACCGTATTGACAAGTTCGCTTCTGGCTTTTGTCGCTTTTGAATGCATTTTCAAGAAGCATGAAACTCTGGACCTCTTTGCAGTTCTTCGACTACCTGAAGATGAATTGGTAATTGAGCCTGAAATTCTTGAGAGGAATGTAGAAAGACTTCAAAAAGTCCTTAAAGAAATGGAGCAGGACGGACAGGTACTTCTATCCGAGGAGATGCACTTGCCGCTTGATGAACTGATTAAGGATGGTCTGAAAAACCTTGGATTGTTTCATCCAAAGAAAGTTCTCTTCAAGAAAAGGAAGATGTATCGCTCAGATGATGCGAAACTGCTATATTATTATCACAACAGACTCGTAGGATACGAACTCGAGCCTTATGTCACTATCTAATCGAACATATGGAGTAATTGGAGCAGGAAGCTTTGGCACCGCCATCGCCAATCTCCTCGCTGAGAATGGAGATGTTCTGATCTATGCTCGAAATCCCGAGACCGTTAAGGCGATCAACGAGGATCGAATGAATAGAGGTCAGAAGATCCACGAGCGAATTATTGCAGTTGAAGATCCGATTAGAGTTTGCAAGGAGAATCAGGTGCTTTTTGTTGCCGTCCCTTCTCAGAACTTCCTCGATTTGATGATCAATCTGGCAGATGGATTGACGCCGGAGCATATCATGATCCACTGCACCAAAGGACTTCACACCGACCGACAGATCACAGGATTTGAAAAAGTGGATCGCAAAGAAGTCAAATCTATGTCTGAGATTATTCTTGAACATAGTGTTGTTCTGAGAGTAGGTGCTATGGCTGGCCCAAATCTAGCACGTGAAATTGCCGATGGGCAACCCGCGGCTACAGTGATCGCC
>CAXDOZ010000064.1:0-13835 GCA_963991145.1 uncultured Chitinophagales bacterium
TTTGTCCGCCTTTCTCTCTCGCCTGAGCGATCTCCGCTTTCACCCAAAAGCTTCGATTGCCGGTGCGGGATTCGATCGTGCGCTTGATCGAGGAATTCAGCTCGTAAAGGCGGTATATCTTCTTTTCTTCCGACTGACTCACAATGGAAATATAGGAAAAGGCAGGCTTAGCTATTCGGGCATTGATATTCAATTGACAAATGACCCTAATATGCCCTGTAATGCAGTGAAAACTCCTCAATATTCACGAAATTGAGAGAATGCCCCTAATCTACTTAGCCCCAATGCCTTAAACAAAGGCTTGTCCACACGGAATGAAGGACAATCATAATAGAGCTTCTGAATTGGAGGCATTAGATTATGGGTCCTTAAAATGCTAGAATGGAACAGTTTTACACCGCACTAGTAACAAGCATATTAGCCATTTCTACCCTTTCAGCTCAAAATGCTGATGAACAGGGGTTTATCTTTAATGGCTTTCACAATGAGATCGAATCCACCGTTCAGGAAGGAGAATTTCCTCAATGGGCTCAGAAATTCTTCAGCCTCGACCAAAGCGTTTCCTTCACAGAAGAGAACAGGATCACCGATCAGCTGGGTCAGGAGCATATTCGATACGTTATGCGCATAAATGGCAAAGCGATCATCGGATCATACCTGAATGCGCACTTCGAGAACGGCCAACTCTTCTCTGTAAATGGTAAGCTTTACGATGTAAAGCCGCTTTCGGCCGGTCTTTCAGAGACTCAGGCCCTTAATCTGGCTATTCAGGAATCCGGGGCTTCCAGCTTCAAATGGCAAAATCCAATTGAAGAACAATTCATTAAAGAGATTGAGAACGACCCCAATGCCACCTGGTATCCAAAAGGCGAGCTGGTTTACATTCCAATGGATGGGAATTTCCAAAATCCTCAATTCCACCTGGCCTGGAGCTTCGACATCTACTCTGAAGATCCTCATCACCACCGCTCTATCTTTTACATTGATGCCCTTACGGGCCGATTGGTCTTTGAGCAGGATCTGATCTGCTCTGCTAATCAAACCGCGGCAGCTCATACTATTTATGCCGGAGTGAAGGCGATCACAGTTGAGGATGTTCCGGCTTCACCGGGCACTTACCGACTAAGAGAGACGAACAGAGGCGTCAATAATGTCGACATCAGAACCTTCGACCTCAATAATGGGACAAATTATGGCTCGGCAGTTGATTTCACGCATAACAGCCTTATTTGGGATACAGCTATCGCCGAGATCGACAGATATGCACTTGATGCCCACTTCGGTTCAGAGGTGACTTTCGACTATTTCGAAACTGAGCATTTGAGGAACAGCTACGATAATGCAGGATCACCAATTCGCAGCTATATCCACTACGGTAACAATTACAACAATGCCTTCTGGAATGGAAGTGTAATGACCTACGGAGATGGTGACAGCTCAGTCTTCTATCCCTTAACTGCTTTAGATGTGGTTGGTCATGAGATCGCTCATGGAGTTACGCAGAACGCGGCCAATCTGGTTTACTCATATGAGTCGGGTGCTTTGAATGAGTCCTTCTCCGACATCTTTGGAGCGGCGATTGAATTCTATGGAGACAGTGTCAATGGAGACTGGATCGTAGGGGAAGACATGACACCTTCGGGAACGGGAATTAGAAACATGCAGACCCCAAACTCCAAAGGTGATCCCGATACTTACCTTGGAACACTTTGGTGGACCTCACCAGGAGATAATGGAGGAGTGCACGTCAATTCTGGAGTTCAGAATTACTGGTTCTACTTACTAGTAGTTGGGGGATCAGGTACAAATGATTTTGGAAATGCCTTTAATGTCACCTCGATTGGAATGGACAAAGCAGCCGCCATCGCCTATCGAAATCTGACGGTTTACCTTGGAACCAGCTCTCAATACCCCGATGCACGTACGGGTGCCATTCAAGCTGCCGTCGACCTTTATGGAGCATGTACTCCTGAAGTGCAGGCTGTGACTGATGCATGGTATGCAGTTGGAGTTGGTCCTGCCTATGTGGCAACCGTAGAGGCCGACTTCTCGGTCGATCAGGACAGTGTATGTTCTGCGCCTGTTACGGTTCGGCAGCGTCAGATGTGTATAAGAGACAGCTCCTACTATTGGGAGTTTGGGGATGGAGATACCTCAACTCAGGTAAGTCCAACTCATACTTATACTGGATTGGGATCATATACCGTGCGCCTTATTGCAGACGGTGGATTGTGTGGAATCGATACTCTGGATGTGCCAGGCGCAGTGGTAGTTGATACCAATTTGAATTGCGTCTATAATATGATCGCAGGCAACACCCAAACAGTTGGAGATTGCAATGGAACCCTCTACGACGAAGGTGGACCGAACAGCAATTACGGTGACAATTTCACGAGCACATTCACCATCGCGCCTGCAGGCGCAGCCTCAGTAACTGTGGACTTTTTGAGTTTTGATGTTGAACCAGGTTCCGGAGCAACCTGTAACTACGATTACGTTGAGATCTTCGATGGACCAAACGCCTCCTCGCCTTCATTTGGGAGATTTTGTAATACCACAGGATCACCTGGAATGATCACCTCAACAGGTTCGAGCATTACGATCAGATTGTTTGCAGATCCCGCAGTAAACAATGCAGGATTTGAGATGGATTGGTCCTGTAATCTTCCTACACCTCCTGTAGCAGCGTTTACCAACTCCATTTTGTCCAACTGCGATCTGGAAGTACAATTCAGTGATCAATCTTCCAATGGAGCAGATTCATGGTACTGGACTTTTGGCGACGGAGATACTTCCACACAGCAAAACCCAATTCACCAATATGCATCAAGTGGGACTTACAATGTGACGCTCATTTCATCAAATGCATTTGGTAGCGATACAATAACTGTAAACTCTGCTGTTTCGATTTCTTCTCCAAATGCACCAGTTGCCAGCGGAGATTCAATTTGTCAGGGAGACTCAACTTCTGTTTCAGCAACCGCCAATGGTTCTATTTATTGGTATGATAGCCCTGCGGGCGGATTGCTTTTAGGCCAGGGATCAAGTCTTAACACAGGCCCACTTAACAGCTCTAATTCTTACTATGCAGAACAGGTAGTTCCGGATTCATCCACCTATGGAGGACCGGAAGATGGAAGCATTGGATCTGGTGCAAACTTCACCTTTGATGGGCGATTCAATTACTTCGATGTATTCAAAGCCTGTCACTTGCAATCAGTTTATGTAAATGCGAGCACGGCAGGAAACAGAACTATTGAACTCAGAAACAGCGGAGGAACATTGATCACCTCAACTGTGGTAAATCTTACAACAGGATGGCAGCGGGTTAATCTTGGATTTGACCTAAGCCCAGGTACCGATTATTACCTGAAGGTGGATGGCACGGTTAACCTTTGGAGAAATAATGGTGGAACGAATTACCCGTACATGATCGATAGTTTGGTGAGCATTACACGCTCAAATGCTAGCTCTGCAACAAACTTTTACTACTTCTTCTATGATTGGGAATTGATCGATTCATGTGCCAGCCCTAGAGCACAGGCAGATGTGATCGTGGAGCCAATTTCTACCTACTACGCGGATCTCGACGGAGACGGTTTTGGCAACCCCAATGACTCTCTGCAAAGCTGCAGCTTGGCGCCGATCGGATATGTAGCAGATAATACAGATGAATGTCCAGCCGATGGAAACAAGCAGAATGCAGGAATCTGCGGTTGCGGAAATGATGAGCCCGGAACTCCTTGCGATGATGGAAACCCTGGAACGATAAACGATATGATCGATGGTTCATGTAATTGTGTTGGAAGTCCGGTGGCAAATATCATGTGGACGGGCGCAATTAGCACTGACTGGCATGATCCTCTAAATTGGAATCCTCCGGCTGTGCCATCAAATGCATGCGCTGAGTTCGATGTGATCATTCCGATGGGACTTGGAACTTATCCGATCATCAATGATACCATAAGCCTTCACAACCTTGCGATCTACCACAACAATGGAATCACAGGAAACGCCGGTGCAATGCTAGAGATCTGTGGCGACCTCGATGCTAGTTCAGGAGTGAACTGGAACTTTGGAACAGGGGCAATTCTGGCTCTGACCGGAACTGGTTCTGCTCAGGAGATCGATGGAGACATGCAGGTTGACATGATCAAGTTAATGGGTAATGTCAATGTACAGATCATGGCTGGCTCGGATATACGAGTAGAAGATCATATCGAATTGATTGGAACAGGAAGCTTCATTTGTAATGTAGGAGCGACGGTTAGCCTTGAATCAAAGCTCACCAAGACAGCTTATTTGGATGACTTTAGCAATCCTGGGAATGGCGGCTATATTGGTCAGATTCGCGCGAAACGCATGGTTTCAAATCCAGGACGTGGCTACCACTTTATTTCAAGTCCTGTTCAGAATGCTTTGGTTAGCGGCTTAACTGACGACTTCCCGCTTCACCCGATCAATGGTGCAGTAAATGGATCTCAGGTAATTCCAGATGCCAGTTGCAGCAGAAACTCTCTTGCAGCTGGTTCACCTTATGCCAATCTGTTCGATTACCGTGAAGATGCAGTTGCTAATTGTGACTTTGAAGGATGGCACGTAAGATTGAGCGGTCCATTGACTCCTGGTCAGGGATTTGCTGCGATTGTGCCGAATAACAGAACTATGGATCTGGATGGCCCGCCAAACACTGGAACTATCAATTACGGTCCGATCACTAAGACTGCGGGCAATACCACATTTGCTCAGGGATTGAATCAGGTTGGAAACCCTTACCCTTCTCCGCTTAGCTGGAACGACTTCGCTTCATACAATCCCAATCTGGCCGGAACGGCCTATATATGGGTGAGCAGTGGCTTTTATGGCGGAACATTCCAGCCTTTAAGTAGCCTCTTACCGAACACGAATATTGCCTCCTTCCAGGCTTTTCAGGTTGTTTGGGCAGGTAGTTTTACAAACTCGGCTCAGGTCACATTTGAAAACTCTCAGCGTGTGGCAGGAAACGATGCCTTCCTGAGAAATGCTCAGAATTACGATCATCGTATCGACCTGATCGTTGATGGAAATGGATATGCAGATCGCACTTATCTATTCTTTGTTGATGGAGCCAGCGATGCTTTTGACATCTCTTTGGACGGATACAAAATGGAAAGTGGTGCAGGTCAACCCACCCTTTATTCAGATATCAATGGTGACATGGCTTCGATCAATGCCAAGGATAACTTGAGCCCACAGTCGAGTTTTGATATTGGATTTGAGCCAGGAACAAATGGAAGCTATTCGATTTCTGCAGAGCAGCTAGAAAGCCTGCCAGCCGGTGTTCTTACTTATCTGATCGATCATCAAACCGGAAATTGGCACTTGCTTAATGAAGGTCCATATAGCTTTAACTCTTTAGTATCTGACCCTTCGGGCCGATTTGAGATTGTGTTTTCACCTCAGATCGAATTGAGCGCAAACAAAGCAGATTGCGATGGCCAAAATGGGGAGATCAGTTCAAGTCAATTATCGGGGATCATTAATGGTTCAGCTTTCAGCTGGGATGAGATCAGGATTCTTGATGACCAGACTAATCTCATTTCCCTGATTCCAAATTCAGATGGAAACTTCAATTTGAGTTCTCTTTCTCCAGGCACTTATCAGATCGATCTTATCGAAGGATCATATGTGCAGCAGCATTTTGTAACTGTTGAAGCAAGTCAGATTATTATCGCAGATTTCAGCGCCGACTATTGGATCGCTGACGTTCTTGAACCTGTGCGATTCATTGAGGTCAGCCAGGGCGAGGATAGCTGGGATTGGGATTTTGGCGATGGTACTGTGATGTCAAACATCAGTCAGGTATTCTATGCTTATGAATATCCGGGTGTTTATACTGTGCGACTTGATGCTCGAAATGCAGATTGTGCTGATTTCATTGAAAAGCAGGTCAATATTCAATCAAAAACCACCGGAATTGGGGATCCTTTAGAGAAAGACTTTGAGATCTATTCTTTCGACCGCAGTTTCGTTATCCGCCCGAAGGGCGAAAAAAATGAGGAATACCAATGGACCGTATATGACCTCACAGGAGCTGTTATTGAGAATGGCAGCCACAGTGGAGAACTCTTAAGGCCATTGAATGTAGCATCGGGAATCTATTTGATCAAGATTCAAACAGAACAGCGATCATACTCTCAACCAATCAGAATTGAATAATAGAAAGTCCCGCCAATGTGCGGGATTTTTTTTGATACATCTGCTGCTTAGAATTAATTAGATTTATAATACGACCATAATCCAAAACGGCTCTTATGAAAAGATTTCGACCTTACCTGTTCTGGCTTTCTTTTATTGTTCTTATCCCGGCTTGTTACCCTTTGGCGACCGGTTCTGTAAAGTGGAGGATCACCTTCGATAAGAAAGCAATCAAGTATAAAAAGAGAATGATGAAGCATTCGCCTGATTTGGCGGCAGCTTCAAATGATCAGCCAAATGTGATCGTGATTTTGGTGGATGACCTTGGAAAAGGTGAGATCAGCGGTTACTATGCAGATCATATCGAAACCCCGCATATCGATGCCATGATGGATCGTGGAGTGCGTTTTTGGGAGGCCTATTCATCTGCACCTGTTTGTGCACCAAGTAGGGCTGGAATCATGACCGGCCGACACCAGAACAGATATGGTTTTGAGACTCAGCTAATGGAGTTTTACCCTTCAAATATGATCGAGTACCTGAGCGGCAAATGGTTTGTAAATACGGGTGACTTTGTATTGGATTCAAAGCCGGTCTACCCACGTGAATGGCAAGTAGCAAAGCAGGGATTACCTCCTAGCGAGATCAGCATGGGTGAGCTTTTTAAGAGCTATGGTTATACCACTGGATTAGTTGGGAAATGGCACTTAGGAAACTTCAAGAGACTTCGCTCTGAAAAGCGTGGTTTTGATTACAACTGGGGATTTGCTGGGGCATTCACCCTATATACACCTGAACAAAATACGGCAGGTTATGTGAACTACGTGCAGCCATCATTCTCATCGCAATACCAATGGAAGATGGGTAGAGCTGGAGAAGGTGCAATTGAAGAAAACGGGAAGAAGGTCACTGAAGACGACTATCTAACATTTGCCATCCGGGATAAGTCAATTGACTTCATGAATTCGGCGGGAGATGAGCCATTTATGCTACTTACTCATTTCAATGCGCCTCACGTTCCTTTCCAGGCTCCTGTAGATTATTACTGTGAGTACGGCCATATTGAAGATGAGAATAAGAGAGTCTACTACTCAATGATCTCTGCATTAGATGATGCTGTTGGAGACATGATGCATTACCTGGATACAAGCGGATTGATCGATAATACTGTTGTCTTTTTCCTTTCTGATAATGGAGGAGCTGCTTATACCGGAGCAACTGATAACGGTCCGTTGAAAGGTGGTAAAATGAATCACTTTGAAGGTGGGATCAATATCCCGATGAGTGTGGTTTACGAGGGAGTTATTCCTGCGGGAGTTGATTACCGTCAGCCTGTAAGTTCACTTGATGTATTTGTTACTTCAGCCGGTGCTGCCGGAATTCCACTTCCAGATGATCGCGTTTACGACGGCGTGAATTTGATCCCATATGTGAATGAAGAAGAAGAGCGAGTTCCTCATGTGAGTCTGAACTGGCGCGCAGATCATATTCATGTGATGAGGAAAGGAGAGTTTAAGTTCATCATGAGTGAGCGTGATGGCTGGGTTCATTTATACAATTTGGAGGAGGATAAGTCTGAGCAATTCGATCTTTCTGAAGCCAAACCGATGATCCTGGATAAAATGCTGAAAGAGCATCAGCTCTGGGAAAAGGAAATGTCGAAACCGGCCTGGCCGAGGATCATGGATCACATTTTTGTCTTTGATGGGGTAGAATATTTATTCCCTGCTTAAACCAGAACAAATGAAAAAGCTACTAGTAATATTCGCACTGATTCTGGGCTTAAGCGCTTCAAGTTTCGCAACAAGACCGAGCTTTCAACTAGGTGTTGGAGGTGGAGGAAATGTCCAGATCATCTCACTTAATCTTTCAGTTGCAAAAGTAGGCGGCTATCGAGTAGGTTGGCATGCAGGTCTACTCGGGCGAGTAAATATTGGACGACTATACACTCAATTCAATGTCGATTTCATCCGTCAAACCAACACTATTTATCTCTACGATGATATTGATGACACTAATGATGATATTAATCTTTGGGGAGTGAATGTACCTTTGACTATAGGATATAAGATCGTTAAGACTCCCCTTTTTAAATGGCGGTTATACTCAGGTTTTGGTATAGGCTTTCTTGGAAAGATGAACGGGACAGATGATTTTGGATTCGAGAGAAGTGATGTCATTTCTCCTCACGTCACTATGATCTACGGGACTGGAATTGATCTGGCCTTCGTCTATCTCGATTTTGATTACAGACTGGGCTTGAACAAGTTGTACGACATTCCGGCAAGGAGTCAAACTCATATGTTCTCCTTAACCATGGGTATTTTATTTTAATTTCTTTGCGAAGATAAATTCTGCAAAGCCATACCAATCCCAGTATACACTACCTGGCACATAGCCTGATTTCAACAGGTGATAAGGAATTTTTAATGGCATTAAGGCGATATAACGCCAGTCTTTCCTTGTTCCGGATTTTTTAATTTCAAATCTCTGCTCTATTAGAACATTTGAGAGTTCAGGTACAGAATATACCCGAACATGAGTATCGTCATCGTGAAAGTTTAGAGTTCCTTTTTTGCTTGGTAAGTGAAGACTTCTCTCACCTGGATACTCGAGGTAAATGACTCCTCCCTTTTTCAATTTCCTGGAAAGTCCTTTTAAGACTTCATCTCCATTTTCAAGGTGCTCAATAATATGGGCCATTAAGATGGCATCGAAGGTGTTATCAGGAATCGCATCAAAATTTAGCTTAGTGAGATCCATTTCCCAGAAGTCTTCCATTAGAGCAAAGTCAGATTCATCATTATTATAATCCTTGCTGATATCGACTCCGTGATATAGGCAGTTTGGGAGATAGTGTTTTACCAGTGATGCTGAGTGGTTCCCCGCTCCTATATCGAGCAGTTTGAATTGGCGATCTCCGAACTCTGATCTAAAGAGACGGAGCTTAGTTGGAACCATGGGGTTTTTCATCAGCTCAAAGATAGAAATGGAATTCAATGAAAGGCGGGACAGCCTTCAGTTTAGCCTTATAAACCATATCTTCGGAGGGGTGGCAAACCCCTTCACCCGCATTCCTTTTGAGAAAAGGCTTCATATCCGCCCGGATGAACGCCATGCAGTTTCTCTACTTCTGGTTCACCATTTTTTTCAGGGACTGGGAATTGCCTTCATCCACATTACCTCGATCAAGCTTTTCTTCAAGTGGTTTGACGAAAAGATAATAGATGGGCAAATTGTAAGTGCCAGTCCTGAAGTGGAGATTTACAAAGGACTTGCAATGGTTATCATTGGAGCCGCTTTGCTTCAGCTGATAATCGGAAGGATCTATGCATGGGCTGAGCATAACTATCCCCTCAAGGCAGTGCTTCGAGGAGTTGTGATCCTATTGATATCAGTTTCACTGATACTATGTCTCTCACTAATAATAACAGGCAATCAAAGCAATATTCAGGGAGGATTGATCATGTTTGCCCTCATTGTTTACTATGTCTGTTATCAGCTCAGTAGCCTTGAGCTTTGGGGGGTTACCTCGGTGATATTCGATGTACGTCAGGGAAAGAGATTGTTTGGTGTGATCAGTGCTGGTGATATACCAGCAAAAATGATGGGCTACCTCACCTATCTTCTCTTCTATGTCATTATTAAAAAGTTCACAGGGGATTATAGTAACTACCTTCCATTTCTCTACATCCTTTCTTTTTCATTCTTTGCTATTTCATACTTCGGCTTAGAAAGAATAATCGCTTATCTGAATCTTCCAGGAGAGCATCAAAATCACGAAGAGAAATCGAATGCTGAGGAAGCTCCAGTTTTAAGGTTCTTCAAACGGAAGTTCATTTTTGCTCTTTCGGTATTGTCATTTATAACAATATTCACCCTCACGCATGTTGAGTTTAACTTCCTGGTTAGTGTAAATCGAATTGAGTCCCTGGTAATCTTTATTGCAGCTTTTTACGGGGTCCTCCACTTGATCATTAGCCTTATCAAGATCTTTCTTTCCTACAGAATTATTCAAAAGCTCGGACTACTCAGATCTCTTCTTCTACTGCCGGCATCACTTATTGCAGTTACAATTCCAACCTTTTTCTTTGGTTCACCAATTACTGTTTTAGGACAAACTAATTTCCTGGATATATGGATCATGTTAGTCAGTATTCTGATCTATTACTCTATTCAAAATCCTCTTTTCCTATCATTATTTCAACCTCTTGAACAGGAGTTAATGCTCTTTGGACACACAATGGTTAAAGGTCTTATCAATCCATTGGCAATGCTGTTCGGCGGAATCTCTTTACTCTTAATGGTTCATTTTTTTGGCCTTGGAATAAATGAACCGGTTCATGCCCTCATCATTGGGATTGCCACGATCTGGATTGGGGTTTGTATCTGGGTTGAGAAGGAATACTTCCTTGAGATAAAAGATAGCATCAAAAAGAAATGGTTCTTTGGGGATAGGCTATTCAAACCTCAATCTGAAAATAAGGCGCTACTACTTGAAAATTTAAATTCTAATAACCCCCTCGATGTTATCTACAGCATGGATCTAATGGAGAGGTTAGATCAGGAACTTTATCATAGTAAGCTGCCAGAAGCTCTGGAAGCAAAGGATGAAGGTTTGTTAAGATATGCCCTGCGGAAGTACAAAGATCACCCGGATATTGGACACGGGAAAAAGATCTGGGAGATTGCAACTTCGAGCAATATTGATGCTGTTAGAAAAGATGCGATCATTTCATATTGCCTTCAGGATGATGCCGAGATCGAATACGCATTAGCTCTTCTAGATTCAGATAATGATCTTGAGAGAGAGGCATCCATCATTGGTTTAATCTTTCGAGGAGATGTAGAATCAATTGTATTCGCTGGACAGGCTTTGCTTGGATTAGTTAATGATAAGGATAGGGAGAACCACTTTCTGGCATTAAAGATCATTGAAGAGCTAGGAATCAAAAACTTCTATCGTCCGGTACTGCGTTTCTTACAATCAGAAGAACCGGATTTATGTCTTCAGGCAATAAGAGCAAGCGGAGAAGTTAGAAATGAGCGGTTCATTCCTGTTCTTCTTGATCTAATAATGGAACCCTCCTTCCGTATTGAAGCCCAAAATGCCCTGAGCAGAATTGGAGAAGAAGCAATAGGTCCAATCATTGAAAAGCTTAATGGTGAGGGAAGTATTCAGGTAAAGGCATCTCTTATCAAATGCTTAGGTAGAAATGGTGGGCCTGAGGCAATTGATTGCCTTATTGGAATGATCGATTATCCTCACCTCAGGATTCGAATAGAAGTGATCAGAGCTCTGTTATCCGCAAAATACGAACCTACTACAAGTGCAATTAGACAAATGATCATTGATAGAATTGTACATTCTATTTCAATTTGTAAAATGATCCGCTCAGCAGATATTTCTCAGATTTCCACTGATAAGGAGCTAAGAAATGCCTTGGGGCATGAGCATAGTCAGCATTTAAGACTCTGTTTATTGAATTTGGCTTTGATCTACGAAACCAATACAGTGATCAGGGCCCTGGAGGTTCTTCTCGAAGGTCACACAGGCTCAAAACCTAATGTGCTTGAGAGTTTGGAAGTCATGATAAAAGAATCTTTTGCAAACGATCTAATTGAGGAATTAGAAGCAAATGAGGCTAGTATAAGGTTGACAAGTCCTAAAACACTTATTGAGCAAGTAAAGAATGACGGACTTTCTGAATTCACCCGATGGACATTGGCCATCTTTTTAAATTCTGAAATCGAATACTCTTTAAAAGAGTTAAAAAATTTAATTGATTTTCCGAGTTCAATAATAGCGGAACAGCTCCTTATTAGGCTATCTGACTTAAAGGATAATCATTCAACTGCAATCAAAGAGGTTATGGAACAGCATCACAACTCAGATAACAGACTCAGTCAAATTGAGAGAGTAATTCTTCTCAAGGGTACAGATGTTTTTAAAAGCAGTCCCGAACACATTCTTGTAGATGTTGCAGCTTCTCTTAAAGAAGAGATGAGGTATAAGGACGAAAAACTGTTCTCGAAAGGAGACATGGGTGACTACATGTATATCATATACAGCGGTGAAGTGAAAATCCATGATGCCGAAACTACTTTCGCTAAACTAGGAAGCAGAGACTTCTTTGGTGAGTTTGCCCTCCTAGACTCTGAACCTAGATCTGCTGATGCTACTGTTGCTGAAGATGCTCTTCTACTAAGGCTGAATCGTGAGATATTCTATGAATTAATGTCGGATCGAATTGAGTTTGCTAAAGGAATTTTGCAGACTCTGGTAAATCGCCTTAGAAGTCAAAATGAAAAACTTCGGGAACTTAGAAATTAAAGCCGATTGAGAAGTTGACCCTGGTATTATATCTGCCTACATAAGTTCCTTTATTGAAGTAGAATACATAGCCAAATCCTGGATGAAAACTAATATTTAACTCTGGTAGGGGATTCCAGTCAATTCCAAGATCCAGAAGTATATTCCCTTCTCCTAGGTCACCGGAAAGTGTTCCTCCGGATGTGAATCCTCCATTGGTATATCCAAGAGTGAACTCCGGTCCAACAAAGCCTCTGATCACTGCATGATCATTCGTGTAAACTTTCAGGTTCAATCCTGATACAAATGAACTAAAGCCATTCTCAAATGTGATGAGAGTTGGCCATCTCCATCCTAATCGGGGGTTTCTATTCTTTTCAAAACTGAATACAATGGAATTTGCTTTTGCCTTACCGAAGGAGCCTAGATTATTAATAATTCCAAGCGTATAGCCAATGCTTAAAGTTCTTTCATTCCTATACTCTCCCGTTTCTGGGTCAATTGCGGCCTGAGAAAAGGCGTTTAAAGAAAAGCAGATCAGTGCAAACAGGAGTATCTTCTTCAGCATAGGGCGGAGGCTTAACTCGGTCTAAAATATTACTTCTGGCTTAAACTGATATTGGCTTGCCAAATGAATATGAGATATTTGAAGAATGGGAATGGAGCGATTTAAGTTTCGACTGGGTGTTCCTCCAGGGATATTGATACTTGGAGGATTGATGGTTTTGGGAGCATTTATGGGTCTTAAGATCATTGAGGCGATAAAGAGCGATTCAGGAAAAGTAGAGATTGTTGATAGTCAGATCGTGGTACAAGAAATTACCAGTATTGGAAGGCTTGAATTAGTTCAGTACCATCTAAAGGATGTAGTCACACGCACAGTCAAGAATGAATTCTGGTTTGACACGAAGGTTCTGATCCTTGTCAGTGGTGAAGCTATTGGCTGTATTGATCTGGAAAAGATACATCACGATGATATTTATGTTGATGGTGATAGCATATCGATCAAGCTTCCTAAGCCGGAGTTATGCGTGGTCAAGGTTGATCACCAAAACACCAAGATCTTTGGCTCAGAGTTCACTGTAATTGACTACATGCAGGAAACGCATGGCGAGATCATTGAAGAAACCTTCAAGGATGCAGAAGGATTCATAGCTGATGCTGCTTATGATCAGGGGATCATCGATGCTACTAAGATCAATGGCATTCAATTCTTCCAACAATTCTTGCTGGGGATGGGGTTTAAGAAAACCTATCTGTATTTCGAGGGCGATCGATGGGACAGGGATTGATTTGCAGATTTGCAGATTTGCAGATTTGCATAAAGTTAAAAATTCACTCCGGC
>CAXDOZ010000065.1:0-13312 GCA_963991145.1 uncultured Chitinophagales bacterium
CCTTCGGCGTAACCTCAGTGTAGGTAATTCTCTTAGCGGTAGCAGGATCCAATCCGAGGACATCACATAGATGCCAGGAGATAGCTTCTCCCTCTCGGTCCTCATCCGTTGCGAGGTAGATCTCCTGAGCTTTCTTAGCTAGCTTCTTAAGCTCGGTAACTACCTTTTTCTTTTCAGCTGTAACCTCATAGTTGGGTTTATACTGATTCTCAATATCGATCGCATTACTCTTTGGCAGGTCCCTGACGTGCCCATAACTCGAGGTGACAATGAAGTCATCACCCAAATACTTTTCTATCGTCTTGGCTTTTGCCGGGGACTCTACAATGACCAAATTCTTTGACATACGGTCGCTCTTTTTAGTTACAACTCCCTGCAAAGAAATGCTTTTACCAAACAACCTCAAATCCATGCCTGCCTCTGAGGGTGTCTTTATGCATGCTAAAAGGGTCTGACAGTCTACTTATTAGCATATTTTCCACAATCCTGCACCGGTATCAAACAAGGGCACAGACCTCGTGGTTATGAGCTTGGATTGGCTAACTTTGCACAATGGAATTTAATGCTCTTACCGCCATCTCCCCTCTCGATGGCCGCTACCGTAACAAGATTGAAAAACTGGCAGATTACTTCTCGGAATATGCACTATTCAAGTATAGAGTGCAAGTAGAAGTAGAATACTTCATCGCTTTAAGTAAGTCAGAGATCAATGAAGTATCAGCTTTGGATGATGACCAGATCAATGCTTTAAAAGACATCTATAAGTCATTCTCGGTAGAGGATGCTCAAAGGATCAAAGAGATTGAGAAGGGCATTAACCATGATGTTAAAGCTGTTGAGTACTTCGTGAAAGAAAAACTCGAGAGTCTTGGTTTAGGGGCGAACAAGGAATTCGTTCACTTTGGTCTCACCTCTCAGGACATCAATAACACCTCACTTCCTCTATCCATCAAAGATTTCCATGAGGGCACCTATATGCCGGTGATTAAAGAGATAAGAGATCTCATTGAGAGTCTTGGCAATGATCTGAAGCAGTATCCTATGCTCGCAAGAACCCACGGGCAGCCGGCTTCTCCAACTACCATTGGTAAGGAGATCCTTGTTTTTGTTGAGCGTCTTGACCGTCAGCTTGCACTATTAAATGCCATTCCATTTTCTGCAAAGTTTGGCGGGGCTACAGGTAATTTAAACGCACATAAAGTAGCATATCCCTCTATCGATTGGCCTGGCTTCGCCGATGGTTTTTTAAGCATTCATCTGGGTCTTCAACGTCAGTCGATCACTACTCAAATTGAGCATTACGATGACCTCGCAGCAAGGTTTGATGCCTACCGCAGGATCAACACGATTCTGGTTGATCTCTCTCGTGATCTATGGACCTATATCTCTATGGATTACTTCAAGCAAAAGGTGAATGCCGGAGAAGTAGGATCATCAGCAATGCCTCACAAAGTGAATCCTATCGATTTTGAAAATGCCGAAGGAAACCTTGGAATTGCAAATGCTGTGTTTGACCATCTGAGCAATAAGCTACCGGTCTCAAGATTACAACGCGATCTAACAGACAGTACGGTTACACGTAATTTTGGAGTCCCAACCGGACATACAATGATCGCCTTTGCTTCGCTAAAGAAGGGTCTTGGAAAACTGCTTATCAACCCAGATAAACTAAGAGAAGATCTCGAGTCAAATTGGATGGTTGTAGCAGAGGCAATTCAAACTGTATTAAGACGTGAAGCCTATGACCAGCCTTATGAACAGCTTAAGGCTCTAACTCGCGGTAAGGATAGCATTGGACAGGCAGACATTCATGAATTCATTGATGGCCTTGATGTATCGGCAGAGATCAAGGAGGAACTAAAGGCTATTACCCCCTGGTCTTATATCGGCTACGCCGGATGAGCAAAGAAGAGCTATTCTACATAGATAAAGAAACAGGCTTCCTGGTATTCACTGAAGCCTACCATTTGAAGCGGGGATACTGCTGTGGTTCAAACTGCAGGCATTGCCCTTTCGATCACATTAACGTCCGCTCTAAGAGATCAATCAAGCCTGATAGCTTTGACGGGGTTGATCCTGCGAACAAGGATTGAAGGGATCAGCAAGACCAATAAACAGATAAGGATCGCTCCAAAATTGATAGCCAGCACCCAGCTAAGATCAAGGCTTACAGGAGCTGTTGAGACGTAGTAGGATTCCTCGGGAAGCTTGATTAAATCGAAGTTCTTTTGGAGAAAGATCAGAAGAAGGGCAATTGAATTTCCAATAAGAGCTCCTCCTCCAAGAATGAATAATCCCGTGTAGAGAAACACCTTCTGAATTGAAAAGTCTTTTGCACCAAGTGACTTCAGCACTCCGGTCATTTGAGTCCTTTCAAGAATAAGAATGAGCAATGTGGTGATCATATTGATGATCGCTACGCCTGTCATAATGAGTAAGATCAGGAACTCATTAGTTGTCTGAAGCTCCAGCCAGTCGAAGATGTTTGGATTGAAATCACGAACGGAAACCGTTGTCAGTTCAGGCTTGTAGGCAATACTTGATTTGATCTCTTTAGAGTATATCTGGATAGGATCCTTAGAAAGCCTGAAGTACAATCTATCATTCAGTGTCCATCCAAATGCAATCAGAAAGTAGGATGTCGCTCTCGATTTGAACATCTCAACTTCATCGAGAAAGAGTTCAAATCCGCCAACCTCATCTTTCTCCCAGCCATTGATTTCCTGGATGATCCGAATGTCGGTCAGGGCAAATAACTCATCAAACTCTTCAAGACCAGTATTATAAATACCAACAATCTCAAACTTCCTGGACCTGTCTCTACCATCCATATCGAAGATGCTCATGATCACCGATTGACCGGTATCCAGGGCTAAGCGCTTAGCGGTAACCTGAGAAATTATAATGGGTCGATAATTGATTTCAGAAGCCGTATCCACGATGAAAACCTCCCCTTTTACCATATAATCTTTGAAGAAGTCCCAGGAGAAATCAGGTCCAACACCTTTGAGGATCGATTTTTCAAAGTCGGTCTCAGATTGGATCATTGCACCTTTAAATGCAACAACCTGGATATGCTTTATCGGGCCAAGCTTTTCAGGGTTTGGATAGAAAGACTGATCTATGGAGATCGGCTTTTCGGAGTCAATACTTGAATTACTGATCGGCAGAATGTGGATATGGGCCCAGAAGCCAAAAACCTTATTCCTAATTTCGTCCTGAAAGCCTCCAACCAGAGAGGTGGCGATGATCATCACTGCGATGCTTAGCGCCACAGCTGCGGTTGCAACGCTTGCAATAAACCTTGAGAAGGAGCCTTTTGCCCCCAGTGCAACACGCTTTGCTATAAAGAATTCAAGGTTCAAATTGATACATCTAAAGGTCAACGAAGCTATGAAATTCCAATATAGGATTGCTCTGCTAGTATTTGTTAGCTGCTTTTTCTTTTGTGGTCAAACACAAACAAAAGAAGCTAGCCCAGATCCTTCAAATGAAGCACTTACCAATGAGCTGAGCTCGGAGATCTCTAACGGAGCTGATCGCATTGATCAATACTTATTCTTGCTCGAGAACAAGTTAGTCGGACTGGTAGTAAACAATACTTCTGAGGTCAATGGAGTGCATCTGGTTGATACGCTCAATTCTCTTGGGATAAACATCAAGACCATCTTTGCACCGGAGCACGGATTCCGCTCAGATGCTGATGCAGGAGCAAGCATAGCTGATGGAAAGGACATAGTTACCGGAGCTCCTATCATTTCTCTATATGGTAGCAAAAAGAAACCCTCTTCCTCTGACCTAAGTGGTCTTGAAATGCTTGTGTTTGATATTCAGGATGTTGGCGCAAGGTTTTATACCTATATCTCAACCATGACTTATGTAATGGAGGCATGTGCCGAAAACAATATTCCGGTATTGATTCTGGATAGGCCAAATCCGAACGGTCATTACGTTGATGGCCCAGTGCTTGAGGAAAAGCACAAATCCTTTATTGGAATGCATCCGGTTCCAGTAGTTCACGGAATGACCATTGCAGAATATGCCACAATGGTTAATGGAGAGGGCTGGCTGGCTAATGGTGTCAGATGCGATCTGAACTATGTTCTTTGTGAAAATTACGACCACAACACGAGGTACTCTCTCCCTTTCAAACCATCGCCTAATCTTCCTAATGATGATGCCATTCAATTTTATCCGAGTCTCTGCTTCTTCGAGGGAACAGTTATAAGTGTAGGTAGAGGGACGGATTCACCATTCCAGATTTTTGGGCATCCTCAACTTCCTGCAGATGCACCACTAAGATTCACACCTGAACCTACAGCTGGTGCCAGTCAGCCGAAATTGAATGGAGAGTTATGCTACGGCTATGATGTGAGAAATGGAGAGCCTATGGAATTTGTTGACGGACAACTTAATCTAGACTATCTGATCTTTTCTTACTGGCTTTTAAAAGGGATGGGAGATTTCTACAGGAAAGATGGCTTCTTCGAACTCCTCGCCGGAACAGATCAACTTAGACAGCAGATCAACGAGGGAATCACGGCCGAAGAGATAAGAATGAGCTGGCGGGCAGACCTTGATAATTATAAAGCAATAAGAGAGAAATACCTTCTTTATCCCGACTTCGAATAATGATAGAAAAGCAAAAGTTGAGAATAGTATTCATGGGAACGCCAGACTTCGCTGTTCCTTCATTGAATATCCTTATTGAAAATGGATACGATGTGTGTGCTGTTATAACCGCTCCTGATAAGCCGGCAGGTAGAGGGAAAAAGCTTCAATCATCTCCGGTTAAAAAAGCTGCTGAGGCTCATGACATCCCAGTTCTTCAACCAACAAATCTCAAGTCTCCTGAATTCAATCGAGAGTTGAGTGCACTGGGTGCAAACCTCTTCATCGTTGTTGCTTTTCGAATGTTACCGGAAATGGTCTGGAACATGCCTGAGATCGGGACCTTTAATTTGCATGCCTCGCTCCTCCCCGATTATCGGGGCGCAGCCCCAATAAATTGGGCGATCATTAATGGAGAGAAAGAAACCGGGGCATCTACATTTTTCCTAAAGCACGAAATAGATACGGGAGATATCCTTCTGCAATCAAAACTTCCAATCACTGATGGAATGACTGCAGGGGAGCTTCATGACCGACTTATGATTGATGGTGCAGAATTGGTCCTGGAGACGGTGAAAGGAATTGAGACTAACTCCCTGACACCCCAGGCACAGGTAATTTCAGGAGAACCTAAGCACGCTCCCAAGATCTTCAAGGAGGATATGATAATTGATTGGGATCAGGAGACTAAAAGCGTCAATGATTTTATTCGAGGTCTTAGCCCATACCCTTGCGCTCAGGCATTGATCAATGAGAAGTATTTCAAGATTCCCGGTGCTAGAATATCTGAAAGAACCGACATCACTGATCCGGGCACGATATGGTCTGATGGAAAGCAAAAGCTGGAGATCGCAACTAAGGATGGTTGGATTGAGGTACTTGAAATTCAAGCTCCAGGAAAGAAGCGAATGTCGACCCTTGATTTCTTAAACGGGAATGGACTCAGCCTTCTAGAACCACCGCTTCTTTAAGAAGAACCAGGTAAGAGCTATCGAGAATAGAATTGATGCCCCAAAGATCATTGGGAATGCATTGGGGTTCTCGTCTAAAGGTAGGTCCACATTCATTCCGTAATAACTGGCAAGCAAGGTTGGAACCATTAGAATGATAGTGACAGCAGTAAGTCGGCGCATCACCATATTCAGGTTATTGGAGATGATCGAAGCGAATGTTTCCAGTGTTCCGTTTAGGATTCTCGTGTAAACTTCGGCCATCTCAAGTGCCTGAGAAGTGTCGATCAGGATATCTTCATACAGATCCGACTTCTCTTCATCATCCTTGATCTTCAAGAAATCAGTACGCTGCATCTTCATCATCATCAGCTCGTTAGAGCGAAGGTTTGTGAGGAAGTAAACAAGGCTCTTCTGGATATTCAACAGATTGGCAAGTTCCTGGTTTCTCGATGAATTATAGAGCTCTTTCTCGAACTCGTTTCGAAGGTTATTCAACTCCTTCAGGTAGTACAGGAAGTAGAAGTTGTTCAGGTCGAATAGTTTCAGAGCAAACTCGCTTTGATCTTCAGGATTACTAACCTTTTGTCCGGTGATCAGCTTTCCGATCACGGGATTATTGTACCTACAAACCGTTACGATGAAATCCGGCTTTGAGATAATACCAACCGGAACAGTCACGAAGCTCGCTTCAACAGGTGTATATCCCTTATTCTTTACAGGTGTATTGATCAGGATCAGATCTGCATCCTCATCATGCTCGTAACGAGAGCGCTCATCAATATCAAGTGAATCCGCAATGAAATCAAATGGGATCCCAAGCTCTTCGCTTACACCCTGCAGTTCATCCTGATTAAAAGGTGGGGCGATATTGATCCAGCAGCCAGGTTCGATTTTTTCGACCTGTACCAGTTTATCACCTTGCTTTTTGAAAATCTGCAGTTGCATGCTCGAGATTTAAGCCTGCTAAATCTAAACATTCCATCGCTAAAGCGAGAGACTAGTTTTGGGCAAATCTAAATGGAAATCTCGCCTGTGAAAACCTGAGCCGTCGGCCCGATTAGCTTGATATTGCGAAAGGCAGAACCAGAGCTCTTAGCGCTTACTTTCAGCTGCCCTCCCGGAGTTTCTACCTGAATAGTCTCTTCACCGGTGAGCTCTTTCATTTTCATATATGAGAGTGCTGCTGCCGTTACACCGGTGCCACAGGATAGTGTTTCGTCTTCTACACCTCTTTCATAGGTTCGAACCAATATCTGATTTGGACCGATCTCTTCTACGAAGTTTACATTCACTCCTTCTTCTTTGAATTCGGAGCTGTACCTGATACTGGCTCCTTCGGCTGGCACATCCATTGAGCGAACATCAGATCGATATTTAAGAATGTGGGGTGACCCGGTATCTATAAAGATCAGGCCATCATTCTTTTCAAGTACTTCATCCACATCTGACATGCCTAAAGAGACTGTTCCATCTGAAAGAATCATGGAATGATGTTCTCCGTCAATAGCATCAAATATGAATTCACCATCCACCAGATTCTGCAAATCACAAAAGGAAGTGAAACATCTCCCACCGTTTCCACACATGGTACTTTGATTGCCATCCGAATTGAAATAGACCATTTGTGGCTTACCGTTTTTCAGTTGCAAAAGGATCAAACCATCAGCTCCTATTCCAAAATGTCGATCACATAAGTGCTTTATCAGATCATGATTTGTTGAAGGGAATAGTTCCTCTCTATCATCAATCATGATAAAATCGTTCCCTGTCCCATGGTACTTCAGAAATTTCATCAACTTACTCCTGTTAAATCCTGTTAATCTCAACAACTATATAAACTAAAGGTGCTCATTTTAGCTTTTATATAGCAAGGCAGTTAACCAAAAAAGATCTTAAGATATGCGCACATCAAGTATAGTACTTACAGTCTTGATCAGTTTCTGCAGTGCATTAGCTGCAGTTTTCGTTTACGACCAATATCAAAAGCAAAGTAAACAGTACACCGAGGTTGTGGTGGTTGAGCAGGAAGTAAGTCCATCAACTATCAATAATAAGTCTGTTTCGATGGCTCTTTCAGAGCAACCAGTAGATTTCACGCAATCGGCTGGATTGTCAACTCCAGCTGTTGTTCATATTAAAACAGTTGCCACTCAGGCAAGCTCTACCACAGGAGATCCATTTTATGAATTCTTCTTTGACGGGCGCAACAACTCTCAAAAGCAACGCAGAGGAAGTGGTTCGGGAGTTCTGATCTCACCAGATGGATATATCGTTACTAATAACCACGTGATCGATGATGCAGACATGATAGAAGTGGTCATGTTTGACAATCAGAGTTACCCGGGCAAATTGGTAGGCACCGACCTGGATACAGATATCGCCTTAATAAAGATTGATGCTGGTGTTGTTCCCTATATCGAATTTGCAGATTCTGATTCAGTTAAGATCGGAGAATGGGTATTGGCCGTAGGCAATCCATTTAATCTCTCTTCAACTGTGACAGCGGGAATTGTAAGTGCAAAGGGAAGAAATATAAATATCCTGAATAACCTCTCAGAGGCTGGAGGTAACACTGCAATTGAGTCATTCATCCAAACTGATGCCGCGGTTAACCCAGGGAATAGCGGAGGAGCTTTAGTGAATACAGATGGTGAACTCATAGGTATTAATACAGCGATAGCCACCCCAACAGGAACCTTTGCAGGATACTCTTTTGCTGTTCCAGCCAATCTTGTTAAAAAGGTAGTAGTGGATCTTAGAGAGTATGGTGCAGTTCAGAGAGGCTTCCTTGGCGTTAGCATAATCAGTGTTAATGATGCTATGGCAGAAGAGTTCTATCTGGATGAAGTGAAGGGAGTTTATATCGATGGAGTTAGAGCAGGGTCTGCTGCTGAGGATGCAGGTTTACAGAGAAATGACATTATCGTTTATATCGAGGAAAAAGCAGTAAACACAGCGCCTGAGCTACAGGAGCAAGTGGCAAAATACCGCCCAGGTGATGAAATTGCGGTTGACTTTGTGAGAGAGGGTGAACTATACAGGGCCTATGTGACATTAAAAGATAAGAACAATCAGGTAAGCATCATGGATGATGAAGACATTATGGAGATGGAGCTTGGAGTTATTCTAGAAGATCTGACAGCGATGGATGCACTTGCATTAAACCTTGACGGTGGAGTTGTAGTCAAAGAAATACTACCGGGATTGATCTCGGAATATACTTCGATCGAGAGTGGTTTTATCATCATCTCGGCTGATGGACAGGAAGTAAAAAATAAAGAAGATCTCATTAGGATCTTAAAAAATAAATCGGGTACTATAAATTTCGAAGGAATGTATCCGAATCGCAATATGGTCTATCCATTTGCGTTAAAAATGTAAGGGGGTTTGGTTTTTTCAAACAAGGGGCTTCTCATCGCGAGAAGCCCTTTGTTTATCTAAGAAGTTCGTAAAGATCTCCAAGCGTGTTTGCCTCTTTTGCAGGCTTATCTTTTCTCCACCTTTTTATCCTGGGAAATCTTAATGCTACTCCACTTTTGTGCCTCGTACTAGGTGCAATTCCCTCAAAGGCCAATTCAAATACCAACTCAGGTTTTACAGACCTCACCGGGCCGAAGCGCTCTATAGTGTTTGCCTTTATGAATTGATTTACTTCTCTAAACTCTGCATCTGTTAATCCAGAGTATGCTTTGGCAAAGGTTACCAATCGATCTCCATCCCAAACTGCAAAAGTGAAATCGGTGTAAAGATTTGCTCTCCGACCATGGCCACTTTGAGCATAGATCATCACAGCATCTATAGTCATTGGATCAACTTTCCACTTCCACCAATCACCTCTTTTCCTACCAACTTTATAAGTTCCGGATCTTGATTTTAGCATTAAGCCTTCGGCGTCTCTTTCCCGGGATTCGAGTCTGAGTTCCTCCAGTTCCTTCCAGTCTTTAAAGTCTACCAATGGTGATATCAGAACCTTCTCGGAATTCAAGGAGCTGATCAATTCTTCAAGTTTCGCCCTACGGGCGGATTGGCTCTCTTCTCTTAGATCCACTCTGTCCAATTCAAGAATGTCATAGCATAAAATGAGGCAGGGGTAATCCTCGAGGATCTTCTTTCCCGGCTTTTTCCTTCCAATTCTCTTCTGGAGATCCTGAAACAGGGCAGGTTTACCGTCCCTCCAAACAATCAATTCTCCATCAATCACGAAATCTCTTTCATTTCCCTGAAAGACTTTGAACTCGGGAAAACTATCAGTTATGATCTCTTCACCTCTCGACCAGAGATTTACCTCGCCGTTTCTACAAACAAGCTGAGATCGAATTCCGTCCCATTTCCATTCAGCAAACCAGTCATCGGGTTTCCCAAGATTCGACACATCATCTTCTAAAGCATAAGCCAGGTAGAATGGAAAGGGCTTAGAGTTTTGCTCTTCCAGGTTGGGATTTACAACCAGTTCTTCAAAACTGATCTCAAAGGGATCCCAATCTCCGGTTAACCTGAGGGCAATGGTGGAAGGATCTTCATCAAGATGCTTTGCAAGGGCATTGATAACGGATTTGGAAGAAACTCCTACTCTAAATCCTCCTGTAATTAGCTTATTGAGAATGAACTGTTCCTCACCAACTAATTGATCCCAGGCCTTTTCAATGGCATCGCGCTTTTCAATTTCCTCTTTGTCTCTAAGATCATATAGGTATCGGATCCAGTAATCAAGACTCTGCTCCTCTCCCTCCGAGCTTCCAGATTGTCCGTTGAACAGTGCCAATGTCTCAGCAAGGTCACCAACGAGGTGATAACAATCCTCGATCAGCCAGGCTGGGAATTTTGTTCTTTCAGCTGTCCACTCTCTCAGCTTAGTGGTAGGAACTGATCTCTTCGGCCTCCTATGAGTAAAAAGCGCGATCGCCCAAACTTTATCTCTATCAGATGCAGTCTCGAAATATCGAATGAGGGCATTCTGCTTCTCAGTAGTTTTTGTACTACTGTCAAGCTCCGTAAATAATCTGGTGAATGCTCTCATCGAAAATCAACTCTCCTTTTCTTCCTCTGTTTGTTCCAGATCGTTTGCGTTGAAGTTTGTCTTTACTATTCCACAATCAAATCCTTCCTCGATCAGGTACTTTGAGAAGATCTCAGTATAACCATGAGTCAGATAGATCTTCTCTGCTTCTGATGCCTTGATCGCATCGATCAATCCATTCCAATCTGCATGATCCGACAATACAAAGCCTCGATCGACCGATCTTCTTCTTCTCATCCCTCGCATTGCCATCCAGCCAGAGCAAACTCCAACTGACACATTTCCCATCCTTTTCATCCAATTGCTGTCTGAAGCTGCGGGAGGAACCAGGAGTAATTTGGCATTATCCATTTCTGTTTTATTAGATGCCAGTTTGGTTCTGGGCAATTGTACTCCTACATCAGAGAAAGCTCGAGAAGTTTCATGAATAGCTTTGTGAGCGTATATGGAACCTTCAAGGTCTTCAAACATCTTTATCAGTCGCTGAGCTTTTCCTAAACTATATGCGACAAGCACACTAAGTTTTCCGGCCTCTGAATTTGATTGGATCCATGTTCGGATATCATCTTCCACAAACTTTTGATCTTTCCAGTTAAAGACAGGCAAACCAAAAGTGCACTCACTCACATAATTGTGACAGGGAACAGGTTCAAAAGCACCAGATAGACCATCATCAATTGTCTTATAATCACCGGAAACACACCAAACCTCTCCTTTATATTCAACCCTCACCTGGGCAGATCCCAGAATATGGGCGGCAGGATGAAGACTGATCTTCACCCCATTTATTGTCGTTTCCTCACCAAACTCAAGTCCACGCACTTTGATCTTCTTTCCAAGTCTATAATGCATGACTGGAATAGATAAGTGATGAGCAAGGTAATTCTTGTGCCCTGACCTGCAGTGATCTGCATGAGCATGTGTGATGATCGCATTCTTCACCGGTCTCCATGGGTCGATATAGAAATCTCCCGCCGGGCAGTAAAATCCTTTATCAGAGAATACGATAAGAGGCATCCAGATTAATGCTTTTGAAAACGAATGGTTTGATTCTTTTCAGCTACCGACACATTTAAGAAATAGATCCCTTTTAATAGGTCTCTCAGGTCCAGATAGTTGGAGGTCAAAGTCTGATCAATTAGTATCTGGCCAAGGCTTGAATACACTTTCACTTCAATTGGGAAGCCAGGCTCAGTCTCAATTGTTAGTCGGTCTTCGACCGGATTTGGGTAGATCTGAAATTCTGAGACTGTATGGTCAGAGATACCGGTAATAAGGACTTTAATTGTTTCTCTCGCAGTGTCTGAGCAATTGGCATCAGAAGCGATCATTAATACCTCATACTCCCCTTCCGATGTATATACATGCAAAGGGTTTCTAACTCCCTGTTGAATTGTCCCATCCCCAAAATCCCAATAGTAACTGGTCTCATATTGATTGTCCTCGAGGAATATGTATCCGTTCTGAAATGCGGTAAAATCAAATGCGGCAATTGGGCAAAAATCTAAATCCACCACTCCAGAAAAAGTATCGGTACAGAACCCACTCTCTAAGTACTGAGTTACAAGGTATGGTCCTTCAGAATCATAAGTATGCAGGCTGTCCGAGGAGCTGATCCCATCTCCCCAGTTGTAACTAATGGTATTTGCAAACTGACTGCTATCAAGAATTTGAATCGTGCTATCTAAACCTGAATACCCAAATCCGCCCGAAGGGCTTTGTTGAAATGAGAATGCGAAACCACCAGCCTCTCCCAATGCTCCGTATTTATTCTGAACACAAAGCTCAAGATTGAATATGGCTGCAGTATCAGAGAATACTTTGAGAACATTAGACCTGGAAATGATAATAGAATCATTCAGTGACCAATGGTAAACCCATTCATTATTCTCTTGCGCAACAATTTCTAATGTATCACCGGAACAAACTGCTTTTGGGCCTGAGATAGGAATCACTTTGGGTCGAAGGATCTCGTGTAAGAAAGCCGAAGCGTGCTTATATATAGTGTCTCTTAATTGAGTGTTCACCAATTGAGGTTCGTGGCCAAAGCCTACCAAAGGAACCAATTGATTAAATATTCCAAGGTTATCTAATCTCTGGTGAATCACTTCGCTTCCGTCAACGGGCGGAAAAATGGGATAGAAAAAAGGATTCCCGGTTCGATAAGGAACGGCCAGGTCATTGGTTCCATGAAAGGATATCACCGGCACGCTATCTCTAGGAAAATCATCAATATAAGAGGTATCGAGAATTGCTCCCCATTGATTGATAATGGCAATGGTGCGAGGCGTCCTATTTTGATAATTATTGTTACCCGAGCAATTGGCACAACCCAGACTTCTAGGCTCAAATACACCACCTCTCACAGATCTTGGAGCTTCCTGATCAGTCATGAATGAGCTGTGTAATCCTGCAAAACAACCCGCACTGCTTCCAGCTAGCACAAAGCTGGCGGTATCGATTCCGTAAACCGTATCATTATCTGCAAGAAATCTGCAAGCGGCTCTCAGATCCTGAACAGATCGAAAAACTGCTCTTTCTGCACTTTCCCGATCAATGACGTTAAAACCAATTCTATAGTCAATAGCAGCAACCACAAAACCCCTGGATGCAAACTGCCTGCAAAACTCAGGAATGTTAGGTTGTCTCTTATCCCCCACCAGGAAGGCTCCGCCAAATGCAAAGATCAGTACCGGTTTCTGTTGAATGGTATCTCCTAGTGGTAAATCCA
>CAXDOZ010000066.1:0-13234 GCA_963991145.1 uncultured Chitinophagales bacterium
GTCATATTATTCTACGCGGAAACAAGCAGCTCTGGACATTGATCCACTTAAAGTATCGAAAGCATGTAATTGCTAAAGCCGGGGTTGCAGGAGCTGGAGCAAATAAGACCGGGGCAAACGGTGAGGATATCATTCTGGAAGTTCCATTGGGGACTGTTGCAAAAGATGCCGAAACCGAAGAAGTAGAGATCGAGATTACTGAGGATGGCCAGGAACACATTCTTGTTCCCGGTGGCCGTGGAGGATTGGGAAACACCAATTATAAAAGCTCAACGAATCAGGCACCACGTTACGCTCAACCTGGGGAACCGGGAAGAGAGGAGTGGAAGGTCCTTGAGCTCAAAGTGCTTGCAGACGTAGGTTTAGTTGGATTTCCAAACGCGGGAAAATCAACCCTTCTCTCAGCTGTCACTGCAGCTAAACCCAAAATTGCCGATTATCCATTCACTACACTGACTCCAAATCTTGGAATTGTTTCTTATCGTGACCATCTAAGTTTTGTGATGGCTGATATCCCGGGAATCATTGAGGGAGCCCATGAAGGGAAAGGTCTTGGACATCGCTTCCTACGCCATATCGAGAGAAATGCTGTTCTTCTCTATATGGTCCCTGCAGATGCTCATAATATCAGAAAGGAATACGACATCCTTAAAACCGAGTTGAAATCATACAACAAAGAACTTCTGATCAAAGAATCCTTATTGGTTATCACCAAATCAGACCTTCTGGATGAGGAGCTAACAAATCTTGTCAAAGATGAACTCAAAGACTTAGAACCAATGTTCATCTCCTCGGTTACTCAATCTGGATTAACCGAATTGAAAGACAGGATATGGCAGATGCTCAACGACTGAGCGTAAAGTGGACCAAAGGGTCCTCGCTTGATTGGTTCTTACTAATAGTTCTTGCAGTGATCTGGGGTAGTTCTTATGTCCTGATCAAGAAATCAATTCAGACTTACGAGCCAGTACAGGTAGCTCAACTACGAATGATATTGAGTGGAGTTTTTCTATTACCCTTCCTTCCAAGGGTCTTCAAACGAGTGCCCAGATCAAAGCTTCTTACCATAATTGTAGTAGGAGTGGTTGGATCAGCGATTCCTGCCTTTCTGTATCCTTTTGCTCAGCAAAAGATTGACTCCGCTGTAATGGGGATCATCAATTCGACTGTCCCTCTTTTTACATTCTCAATTGGTGTGGTATTCTTCCATGTGGTCTTCAATAAGGTAAAAGCATTGGGAATTCTAATTGGTTTAAGCGGTGCTCTGGTGCTGGTATTTCTAAAGTCAGATGGATCCTTCTCTTCAGATTTTGGATATGCATTGATAGGCTTAGCAGCAACACTCTGTTATGGTTTGAGCACCAACCTGATAAAGTCAAAATTGAATGAAGTCGATCCACTTGCCCTCACTTCTGCGATCTACATTATTACAGGTTTTATCTGTTTGATTTCTGCTCTTCCCTGGACAAATATCATTGTGGAACAATCGGTTTCTGAGCCGATCGGATTCTTATACATTTCATTGCTCGCTTTATTTGGAACTGCTATCGCAATGATCCTTTTTAATCGCTTAGTCCAAAGAACCGACGCATTATTTGCCGCCACGGTGACATATCTGATGCCTTTAGTTTCAATATTCTGGGGAGTCCTGGATGGCGAAAGTCTAGGACTGTTAAGCTTTTTAGGGATGATTCTCATCCTTTTAGGCGTCTTCGTGACAAACAGATTGGGCTATCAAAACCAGCCTAGTAAGAAAAACGGGAATTTGGAGTAATATTTGAATTATTTTCCTGCTTCCTTAGTTAAGGTTTAAGGTTCACTGAGTATTACGAGCAGCATAAGTGACCTAATAGAATCCCGCCCCCCACGAGGCGGGATTTTTATTTTACAGCAATTGCTGATATCTCAACTCTTACATTCTTGGGCAGGCAACTCACCTCAACAGTCTCTCTGGCTGGGAAAGGCTCCGACAGATAACTATCATAAATTCCATTTACCACAGAAAAGTCTCCCATGCTTTTCAGGAAGATTGAGGTCTTAACAATGTTTTTCAGATCAAGTCCTGCTTCAGCTAGAACTGCTGATAGATTTTTCATCACGAGATGAGTTTCTTCTTCCAGACTTCCTTCCAGGAGCTCTCCGGAAGAAGGGTCAATTGCGATCTGGCCGGAAACAAAGACCATGTTTCCACTATCTATAGCCTGACTATAAGGCCCTATTGGTGCGGGTGCATTTTCAGTTCTGATTTCTTTCTTTTCCATTATTCCAAGATAAAGGCATTTTGAGTTAGAGCCTTCTTTATCTTTGGCCAAAATTTGGCCGATGAGAATACTTGCTGTAGGCGAGCGTAAGCGCGCAGATGAGTTATTTGAAAGACTTAAAGACCTCAATGCTGAACTTGAGTATAGCGATGGTGATGATGAGGATTTTGATGATTTCGATATCATTTTTGATCTCAACTTCGACGATGATCCTGAGTATCTCAACGATTATGCTGAGCTAAAAGGGAAGCCGGTTTTTGTGGCTGGAGTCAAGCACCAACTTGCAGAGTCACTTTACATTGCAGAGAATAAGATCCAGTGTCTTCTTATTGGAATGAACTGCCTTCCAACATTTATCAATCGACCAAAATGGGAACTTAGCCTTCTGCATAAACCTCAGCAAGAACAGGTTGAAGATGTTCTCAAGAAATTGGAATTAGAAGGCGAGTTTGTAGAGGATAGAGTTGGAATGGTGACCCCTAGAATTCTCTTCATGATCATTAATGAAGCCTGTTACACACTCCAGGAAGGAACTGCTGGAATTGAGGATATTGATAATGGGATGCGCCTGGGAACGAATTACCCAAAAGGACCATTTGCCTGGGCTGATGAGATTGGAATAACAGATGTTTATGAAACTCTCGCTGCCATTTATGAGGACACGAAAGAAGAGAGATACAAGATCTGTCCTCTATTGAAGACCAGATACCTTAGAAATCAGAGCTTTTACCCCAAGTCAAAGTAGCTCCTGTATATTTGGAGAGGTTGAATTCACCTGCCTCGATTTATGATTCTTGTTTTTGCTGAAAAAAATGGCCCTCGTTGGCAGTACGCAGTAAAGTCTCTTATCAGTGACTTTCTAGGTTGGGAACTGCAGCTTACAAACGACCTTACTGAGTATCAAAACTGGGATGGACCAAAGATCTCTTATGGTTCTGACCATTCAGGGACCGGTCTATCTGTTCCCAGCACCGGATTGCTTTTCAAATCCGGAATCCACCCTTTAGACCCAGAGATTGAAACCGAGAACAATCTGCCACTTCTCTTCCCAATGAAGGGAAGTTCAGATCTGAATTTCGATGTGTTTTCTGCTACATTTTTCTTGCTGAGCAGATACGAAGAGTACGCGCCATTCAGACCAGACTCATACGGTCGCTTCCCGATCTCTGAGAGTTTTCTTTTCAAGAATCGTTTGCACCAGAGGCCGCTTGTTGATGAGTACGCTCTATTTCTGGAAGAGAAACTAAGAGAGCGTTTTCCGGAACTGCCATCTGCCCGTAGGGCTTATAAAGTAGTAAGCACAATTGACATTGATAATGCATGGGCCTTTCTGCATAAAGGTCCTGTTCGATTCCTTGGAGGAATTTTTCAAAGCCTTTTTCAAGGCCGATGGGAAGAACTAAAAGAGCGTATTCGAGTTGTAGCAGGAGTAGAAGCAGATCCATATTACTGCTACGCCAAACTCAATATGATCCAGGACGAGTACAAGTTAAATCAGCGCTATTTCTTTCTACTTGGAGATTATGGTGAGTACGATAAGAATGTACCTCACACTTCACCGGCTTTGAGACAGTTGATTTCAGATCTCAGCGACCGCTCTAGTGTTGGACTTCATCCTTCCTGGGCCTCAAACTCAATCTCTGGTCGGTTGGCTGAAGAGAAATACCGATTGGAGAGCATCCTGAACAGAGAGGTCAAATCCAGTCGCCAACATTTCCTGAAGGTGGAACTTCCAAAGACCTACAGGAATCTGGTGGACCTTGGAATCAATGAAGAGTATTCAATGGGATTTATAGAAGAGCCCAGCTTCAGAGCCGGAGCCTGCACACCGTTCTACTTTTACGATCTGGATAGGGAGCAAAGCACCAGATTGAAAATATTCCCATTTCAAATGATCGATACTGGATTCAGGTTTTATCAGGGTATTGAAGAACCTGGCCAGGCGATGGAGAAATTGGAACCTGTTATTGAAAAAGTGAAGCAGGTAAAGGGAACCTTCATACCCATTTTTCACAATGAGTCACCTTCCGGCTATGGACCCTGGGAGGGATGGAGTGGATTTTACGAATCAGTTATCAAAAAGGCATTAGAGGAATAGATGAAACTTGAGGAGAAACTGGAATCACTGAATAAGATAGAACTGGTTCCAAGAGATGAGATTTCTGATAAGCATTGGAACGGCTGTGTCCATTTTTCACCCTTTGGCCTACCCTATGGATATACCTGGTATCTGGATAATATCGCTGAGCACTGGAACGGTTTGGTGCTTGGGGATTACGAAGCGGTAATGCCATTGGTTCACCAAAAGAAGTTTGGGATAGAGTATATCTACAATCCAATTTTCGCTCAGCAGCTTGGGGTCTTTGCAGGCTTTAAGCCTCCGGCCGATTTGCTTGATCGCTTCATCGATGCCATTCCTGAAGAGTATAAATACATCGAGATCAGGCTCAATGAAGGCAATGAAGTAAAAAGAGAGGATTTCCAGATCGAGGAGCGCATGAATATGCATTTGGATCTTAACAAGCCTTACGAGCAGATCGAAGAGGGATATAACAGCAATGTAAAACGCAACCTGAAGAAAGCAGAGAAGGCAGGCCTAAAGTTTAATAGTCAGCTAAAACCTGAGGCCTTTGTCGATTTCTATCTCGAGCACACGGCACCTAAAATTCCCGAATTCAAACCCGAGCATAAGCATATGATGCTTCGGAATACCTATAAAGCCATTGCTCATTCAGTAGGGAGTTTCTATACGATCAAGAATGAAAAGGAAGAATTGGTGGCAGCAGCTTTCTACATGTTTACACCCAGCCGACTGATCCATTTGAGTAACGCC
The DNA here is from genome assembly GCA_963991145.1 of uncultured Chitinophagales bacterium. Taxonomy (GTDB): domain Bacteria; phylum Bacteroidota; class Bacteroidia; order Chitinophagales; family JABDMM01; genus CAXDOZ01. Next base: position 5,095 of record CAXDOZ010000066.1, read on the forward strand.
ATCAGCCCGGAGGGCAAAGAAAATGGAGCCATGCACAAGCTGGTTGATACGCTGGTAAGAATCAATGCTTATCACCCGAAAGTATTGGACTTTGAAGGCTCAATGATTCCAAGCATTGCGCAGTTCTATCAAAGCTTTGGAGCTAAGAAAGTCCAGTATTGGGAGATCAGGCGAAATCGTCTACCTTGGTTTGCAAAGCTGTTCAAGAAATGATCAGGAACTTAAGCGAAGAGAATTCTATCCTGCACCAGTATTTGATTGAGATCCGTGATGTCGATATTCAGCTCGACCCGCTCAGATTCAGGCACAATCTCAAGAGAATTGGCTCATTAATGGCCATCGAGATCAGCAAAACCCTTGATTATAAAGAAGTTTCTGTCAGAACTCCATTGGGAATTGCTCAGCAAAATCAACTTTCCAATCAATTAGTACTGGGAACCATTTTAAGAGCCGGCCTTCCAATGTACGAGGGCTTTTTAGATGTTTTTGACCGAGCAGAAAGTGCTTTTATCGGAGCTTTTAGATCTCATGAGAATTCAGATAAGGACTTTGAAATTGATCTTGGTTACAATGCAGCTCCCGATTTGAATAACAAGCATCTGATCCTCATTGATCCAATGCTGGCAACGGGTTCGTCGCTTCTGGAAATTATTGAAGCAATCAGCAAAAAGAGTAGTCCAGAGAAGATCATCATAGCTGCTGCGGTATCGAGTGAAGAAGGGATAAGGAATGTTCAGAAAGCTTTGCCTGAGGCAAAAATCTGGACAGCCACTATCGACCCCGAATTAAACTCGCGCAAGTACATTGTTCCCGGTCTGGGAGATGCCGGAGACCTAGCCTTTGGCCCGAAGCTGTAATTTTCTCATTTTCTTACTGAAAAATTAATACCTAACAGCAGCGATTATTACGCTTTCAGCGTCTTCTGTGTTAACTTAGTTAATCGGACTGCCTTTAGGCACGACCTTTGAACATTAAATTATTGGATGAAGAAGATCTACCTCATCTGTTTTTCGATTATCATGACTTTGAGCTCAATTGAGCTCAGCGGTCAGGATATTCACTTCTCTCAATACTTCCATAATCCTGTATTGATCAATCCGGCCTTTACCGGAAATCATAATGGAGTGTTCAGAGCAACTTTGAATTACAGAAACCAATGGGTGTCTATTCCTACAGTTGGTTCTTCTTCACCTTACACTACCTATTCAGGTTCATTTGACGCAAGAATTCTTCCAGACAGAATTGGCAATGACAAGTTTGGAGTAGGTGTGACTTTCTTTAGTGACAGAGCTGGAGACGGAGCTTTGAAGACGAATTCAGCCATGTTCTCTATCGCTTACCATAAAGCAACAGACAGATACGGAAGAAATCACCTAACCCTTGGATTACAGGCGGGTGTGGTAAACAAACAGATCGATATCACCAGACTCCTGTTTGAGGAGCAGCTTGTCGATTTTGGATTTGATCCCAATGCTTTTAATGGTGAAGTAAATTTTGGTGGTGGATCTTTCACCTATGCTGATGTAAATATTGGAGCTCTTTGGCAATCTGCTGCCTCAGAAACATTCAAGTACTATATTGGCTTTTCGCTGCATCACGTAGCAACTCCGGGTGAAACATTCCTGCAGGATGCTACTAATCAATTGGCTCACCGATACATTGCTCAGCTAGGTGGTGATATCACCATTGGACGCTATGCAAGTATCTCCCCAACTCTTCTTTACATGTTGCAGCAAAATGCTCAGCAATGGAATGTAGGACTAGCATTCAATTACGATGTAAATGAGGAGTTTTACTGGTTCGCCGGTCTTTGGACCAGAGTAAAAGATGCGATCATCTTTGGAACCGGTTTCGATTACAGGGGATTCAAACTTGGAATTAGTTACGACATCAATATTTCAGAGTTTAAAGGAGCAACGAATTCTGTTGGTGCAATCGAGCTTGGAGCGGTATACATCTTCCGAAATCAGGATACCAGGGTAATTAATGAGCGTTACTGCCCAAGATTCTAATCACCCCAACAAACCTCAAAGCGACCTATAACGTCAGTATATAGGAGATGAAGCCACAACCAACCGCATTTCGACTATTAATTCTGAGCATTCTTATTGCTTTAGGTCATGCGGGGCTACATGCTCAAATCACTTCTACTGGCCACATCCAGGCTATCCCTACTGCGTATACTGATGGGTCATTAAATGATACTATCTACGCCTATTGCGAAGGAACATTAGGAAGATTGGGGGCTAATTATCCAGGAGCCGGAGCAAACTGGAAATACAACTGGTTTCGCTATGATTATACAAATAACACATTTGGAACTGTTCCCTTTCAATCAGATACTGGTTCGTTTTCGGTAGCCAGCAATTTAGTTTCAGGGGGTTATCAGGTGTCGATTTCCAATGGGGCTGGTCTGATTCAGGACTGTTACATAGCCTGGGTATTTGTAGATACAATTCAGGCAGAGATCAATCCTCAAGCTGCTTCCTGTGATAGTGTTAGAACCTACAATTCTAACATTAACATCAACGACTTTACCTATTTCAACCCTCCTCCTGAGCAGTTTATCATTGATGCAAATACTTACATTGAGGTTGAATTTCAGGCAGTTCATACATATGTTTCTGATCTGGCTTATTACCTGGTGGGACCCCCAAGCTGTGGAAGTCCAACAATTCAATTGGGCGATGAGCTTTGTTGTTGTAACTCCGGCAACAATGTTGCTTCACTTATTTTTAACAGCACTTCCCCAACCTCATATGATATTTGTGTTTTGCCAGTTCCTGTTTCAGCTGGCCCCTTCGGCTCTTTTGGAGCTCAGGGAGCAGGACCTACCGCCATTAACTGGCCGGGAATATATGGTTGTAATGCCGTAGATGGTGGTTGGGCAGTTCAGATTTATGACTGTGTGGGAGCAGATGTAGGAGCCCTTACCAGAGCTAGAATTACATTCTCAAAACCACCCGGAGTTAGCACCAGTTGCGGTCCCTTAAATATCACTTACGACTCTGGACCGATCAACTCTGTTATTAATGACAACTCCTGTACACCCGCAACTGCATCTATCTTTCAGGTTCCGATCAATCCGCTTGTAACTACTCCAATTATACTTTCAAACGGACTGGCATCAATTCAATGGGCTACCAATAACCCGGCAGTTACAATTGTTAATGGAAACACTCCCAGCCCCACCTTTCAGGGTTTAGACAATGCAGTTTTTGTAGACATCTATCTTACTGTAACTGACTCAATGGGATGCACGAAGTCTGACACTTTTGTAAATGAATACATCCCACCGGCACCTATTACTGTTACGGCACCCAGCAGTGTGTGTGTTTCATTTGGCTTAGTAAATCTCATTAGCTCTCTGCCTGGAGGAACATGGCTTGGGACCGGAATTGTAGATCCGGTGAATGGAATTTTTGATCCTGCAGTTTCTGGACAGGGAACATTTACACTTACCTATGATCCGGTTAGCATTTGCGACACCAATCATGTTTTCGATATCACAGTTGGACCTAACCTTAACTCAAGCTGGACGGCACCAGATACACTTTGTAATCCATCTATCAGCTATAACCTTAACGATTATATAGATCCGGGATCTGAGCCGGGTGGAATTTGGACCGGACCAGGGGTCAGCAATGATTCAATATTTAACCCGACAACATTTGGTTCCTATTCATTGCAGTACCGTGTTGCTTTCAATGATTCGCTTTGTGCAGATAGCACAACAAACACAATTATAGTAGCTCCAACATTAAGAGTAGCCTCAATTGGTTCTATTGATGTTAGCTGCTTTGGAGGATCCGATGGTGCAGTATTCGCTCAGGGAGTTGGAGGAGATGGAGGACCATATATCTATGATTGGAACGACCCGGGTAATCAAATGACTGACACTGCATTTGGATTAGCAGTTGGAACCTATACAGTGAATATCTCTGATTCAGGTGGTTGCGCAGTAAGCGATAGCGTAACGGTATCTCAACCTACAATTTTAAGCCTTGTAACCGACGGGGACTCTGTTTTGTGTAATGGAGGAAGCTCAGGAAAAACCTGGGTTACAAGTACCGGAGGAACGCCAGGTTACACAGTTCTTTGGAATGACCCATTAGGCCAGGTTACAGATACAGCATTTAATCTGTCGGCTGGAACCTATTCGGTTACAGTTACCGATGCAAATGGCTGTTTGGATTCATCTACTGTTTCAATTTATGAACCTGCGGCTAATCAAGCTTTGACGATTGGTTATGATGTAAGTTGCTTTGGAGGATCCGATGGTTCTGCAGTAACCGAAATAACAGGAGGCGTTGGTCCATATACATATCTATGGAATGACCCTAATGCTCAAACTTCAGATTCTGCGATAAACCTAAGCGCAGGTCTTTACGAAGTAACAATTACCGACAATAATGGATGCACAGCTACTGATACTATTAGCCTGACAGAACCAACAGATATTCAGCTATCTGCTTCCTCGATACCAACGAGCTGCTTTGGAGGCTCAAATGGGAAAGCCATTGTTTCTGCTTCCGGTGGTGTAGGACCGTACACCTACTTATGGAATGACCCTTCATTTCAAACAACAGACACGGCAACCGGCCTTTCGGCTAGATTCTATTGGGTACTTGTAACTGATAGTCATGGATGTGTAGATAGTATTTCTACTCAGGTAATGGAGCCGGTTGAGATACAAACTTTAATGAGTTCTACTCAAACGAGTTGTCCAAACTCTGCTGGAGGTAGCGCAAGCGTTACGATCCAATCCGGTGGAGTAGGTCCTTTTTCTTACTTGTGGGATGATCCAACCGCCCAAACTACTTCTACTGCTATAAACTTAACTGCCAGATTGTATACTGTTACAGTTACTGATGATAGCGGTTGTTCGGTAAGCGATACAGTGAGTGTAACAGCTCCGAATGCTTTGGTGATAAGCACAAGCAAAACAGATATCCTTTGTCAGGGAGATGCAAATGGCACAGCAACAGTTACCATTAGCGGTGGAACAGCTCCATTCTCTATCCAATGGGACGATCCATTGTTCCAAACTACCACAACAGCTGTAAACCTGGACTCAGGGAGAGTCATTGTCGAAGTCCAGGATGATAGTGGATGCTTTTTATTTGACACACTATTCATTCTAGAGCCTGCAAAACTTGAAATGACTCTTCAGAGCTTTGATGCAAGTTGCTCTTATTTGGATGATGGAATCGCAATCAGCAATCCATCTGGCGGAACCAATCCTTATTCATTCCAATGGAATGATCCTTTGCTCCAAACAAACGATACTGCCAGCAACTTACCTACCGGAACATGGACTGTAATAGTTACTGATGCCAATCTATGCTCTGATACTGGTGGAGTTTCTATTGGCTCACCCCCGGCAATAAATGTCCTGCAACTCTTTAGCGTAGACCCACTTTGTAATGGAGATAATACAGGAAGAGCATCAGTGATCGCAAATGGAGGCACCCCTGGATATACCTATCTCTGGAGCGACGCTCTTGGGCAAACCACTCCGGGAGCAGTGAACCTAAGTGCCGGACCTTATACTGTTACAATTACAGATGCTCAGGGTTGTGAACTGGATACAAGCCTGGTACTGATCGATCCTCCAGCCATTCTACCTTTTGTTGTTGGTGTGACTCAACCAAGTTGTAATGGCTTCGCAGATGGATCATTTACAGTGGCACCTACAAATGGAACAGCTCCTTTCCGCTATATCCTAAATAACCTGCCTAAAACCAGTCCTACCTTTACAGGGATTGCTGCTGGTACTTATCAGGTCATTGTGGCCGATGTCAATAATTGTTTTGACACCGTAGATGTGACAGTCACAGACCCCCCACTACTTTCAGTGAGTTCTATCGTAACAGATGTAAGTTGCTTTGGCTATGATGATGGAGAGATAACTGTTTCTGTGACTGGTGGAACTGCCCCTTATCAGTATCGAAATCAGTTCAACAATTACCAGAGTTCAAATGTGCTGAATGGTCTGGGACCTAATGTCTACCACATCACTGTTAGAGACACCAATGGCTGTCTTGGATTCGATTCTAATCTTGTAGTTACTGAGCCAACTGCTTTCTCAATGACTGTAGATGTTGATTCACTTAGTTGCCAGGGAAGTGGTGATGGAAGAATAACAGTGAATGTGTTTGGAGGTACTCCTCCTCTCAATTCATTTGGCATTAGTGATGATGGAATCGTTTTCCAAAACCAAAGCAGCAACGTCTTTACAGGTCTGGATGCTGGAACCTACATCGTTACAGCACTTGACGGAAACAATTGTCCATTCTCAATAGCAGATATTCCAGTTTATGAACCTGCATTCAGCATATTCTCAGATACTGTAATACCTACTTCATGTTATGGGCCTGAACATCTTGATGGAGCGATTTTCGTGAATGGAATTGGAGACAATCCGCCTTTTGATTTTAGTCTGAATGGAGGGCCGTTTATTTCTACAAATGTCTTTAGAGAGCTAGGAGCCGGGCCTTACCAGGTGGTAGGTCGTGATCAAAAAGGCTGTACCGACACATTTACAATTACGGTTCCTCAACCGGATCCAATTGTGATTACAATTGTCCCTCCACTTGACAGCATTCAACTAGGAGAATCTGTTCAATTAGTTAGTTCGGTCTTTAATTCGAATGGCCCATTGCAGTATGAGTGGACTCCAACGCAAGGATTGAACTGTGCTGATTGCCCTGATCCTGTGGTTAGCATTTTTGAAACCACCATCTACGAATTAGTAGTTACAGATCTGGATAAGCCAAACAGAGCTGTTCCATGTACAGGAACAGGAATCGCAGAGATCATAGTTTTACCTGCCCGACCAACCTTCGTACCTAATGCTTTCACGCCAAATGGCGACGGGAACAATGACTTCCTCAGAGTTTACGGTGAAGATATTGGACAGATTGAGCTTTATATCTTCAATCGTTGGGGAGAGAAGGTGTATCAATCATTTAACCAGGCTGATGGATGGGACGGAACCTATAAGAATGAGCTGCTGCCACCAGGAGTATACACTTATAGCTTATTGGTGACCTACCTCGACGGAACAACAGACAGATTAAAAGGGACGGTGACACTAATCCGATAGGTCCTTTTTCCACCATTCATTTACCAGAAATCTCCAGGGCAGAAAAGCATCTTCTTCTGCATAATCAATTCCAATCCTGGGCCCAATCTGTATCTGAGAATCAGGAATACTTAACCCGGAGTCTTCGATCCATATGAGATCTCCTTGCAGATCCTCCCCATAGTTTTCAACCGTGATGCCCATTGCTTTTGACATGCTTCCCGGTCCACCTGTCAGGCGTTTATCGGCCTTAAGATATCCTCTTCTTTGCTGCATAAGTTCCAGGCCACTCAATGGCTTAACAGCTCGAATAAGCACCGCATCAGCTTCGTCCTCTACATTGGTGATTATATTGAAAAGGTGATGTATTCCATAGCATAAGTAGACATAAGAGAGCCCTCCGGGCCGATAAAAGATCTCGGTGCGTTTTGTCCTCCTTTGAAAGTAAGCATGGCAAGCCTTGTCATTCCTTCCGCTATAAGCTTCTGTTTCGACTATAATGCCACTTGTAATGTTTCCCTGAAAATTGGTGATTAAGACCTTTCCGATCAGGTCTTTACTGATCTGAAGGACATCAGATCTTTGGTAGAATGAGGCGGGTAGCTTCTTATTGATTTGAGTATTGGTTGATCTGAGTCTTAAGATTTGCCAGGAAATCCGGGTCAGGAGATTTTCTTGAAACTTTATCGCAGATGAATTCCTTAAATGTCTGCTCTATCTCAAGCTTCTTGAGGCAATCGGGGTATTGCTTGATCTCCGTCAGGAATTTTTGCTCATCTTCGGGGGATAATCCTCCATCGAGATATTGGACGATTCCGTCCATGAGCTGATTGTAATGGTGTTCGGGCAGTTCCATTTTTATCTCTTTTCGCTAAATCCTTTTTGTTTGGCGTAGTCTCTGAGCTTCTCTTTTAACATGTTTCTGGCCCGGTGCAGCCGCGATCGAACAGTACCAACTGGGATGTCGGTAATTGCTGCGATCTCTTCATAAGAGAAACCCTCTACATCGCACAAAATAATAGTTGTTCTGAAATCTACCGGCAACTCATTGAG
>CAXDOZ010000067.1:0-13131 GCA_963991145.1 uncultured Chitinophagales bacterium
CTACAAAGGCTGGTATTCCTATGAGTGCCGATGATCTTGAAGCTCACTATCTGGCAGGAGGGAATGTACTTCGCGTGGTGAATGCCCTGATCTCAGCCAATAAAGCGAATATCGATCTTGACTTTAAAGCTGCTACAGCAATTGACCTTGCTGGTAGGGATGTTTTTGAAGCGGTTCAGCTTTCTGTAAATCCTAAAGTTATTGAGTCTCCTCCAGTAACTGCAGTAGCAAAAGATGGTATTCAGCTTATCGCAAAAGCAAGAGTAACGGTAAGAGCTAATATCAAAAGGCTGGTAGGTGGTGCTGGAGAAGAAACGATTCTAGCACGTGTTGGAGAGGGTATTGTAACCTCAATTGGTTCAGCTGAATCACATAAATCAGTTCTCGAGAACCCAGATACAATCTCAAAACTTGTACTTGGGAAAGGACTCGATAGTGGAACTGCATTTGAGATCCTATCTATTGATATCGCTGATGTTGATATTGGGAAGAACATTGGAGCTGAACTTCAAATGGATCAGGCCAATGCAGATAAGAACATCGCGCAGGCTAAGGCCGAAGAAAGAAGAGCAATGGCGATTGCAACTGAACAGGAAATGAAAGCCAAAGCTCAGGAAGCCCGTGCGAAAGTTATCGAAGCAGAGGCCGAAGTTCCTCTTGCTGTAGCTGAAGCATTCAAAACAGGCAACTTAGGTATTATGGATTATTATCGAATGGAGAATATCCAGGCGGACACCACCATGAGGGATTCACTTTCTTCAGGCGAGGGGGGTGTAAATCCAGATGAAAATGAATAACTTTGCGCCGGTCTTGTAGCTTAACTGGATAGAGCACCTGACTACGGATCAGGAGGTTGGGGGTTCGAATCCCTCCAAGATCGCGCAGACCAAGATAAAGCCGCTTGTAACAAGCGGCTTTTTTCTTTTTAAGCAATCCTCATACATTGGATTGTAAGGTTTGTTTAGGACGCGCGCTTAGCGTAAATTCAAGCCGTTTTTGTTCGACCTAAATATTGACATGCAGGACAAGGTTAAACTCTTAGAAGAAAAGATCGCCAAAGCGCACGAAGGCGGTGGACAATCCAGAATTGAAAAACAGCACGAGAAAGGTAAGCTCACAGCAAGAGAGCGAATCCACCTTCTATTAGATGAAGGCTCTTTTGAAGAGATCGGAATGCTCGTGGAACACAGAGCCAAAGACTTTGGCCTCGATAAGATGAAGTTCCCGGGCGATGGTGTGGTAACAGGCTACGGTAAAGTAAATGGACGATTAGTTTACGTCTTTAGTCAGGACTTTACCGTTTTTGGAGGATCCCTTTCTGAAACGCACGCTGAGAAGATCTGTAAGGTCATGGATATGGCCATGAAGAATGGAGCTCCGGTTATCGGATTAAATGACTCTGGTGGAGCTAGAATCCAGGAAGGAGTTGTTTCGCTTGGTGGCTACGCCGATATCTTCTATCGCAATACAATCGCCTCTGGCGTAATTCCGCAGCTTTCGGCAATCATGGGTCCTTGTGCAGGAGGAGCAGTTTATTCTCCGGCAATTACAGATTTCACCTTAATGGTTGAAGGGACATCTTATATGTTCGTCACAGGTCCTAACGTAGTAAAGACTGTTACGCACGAAGAGGTTACAAGTGAAGAGCTTGGTGGAGCATCAGCTCACAGCTCAAAATCAGGTGTAACGCATTTCAGTTGTGCAAATGAGCTTAAATGTATTCAGGACATCAAGCAACTCTTGAGCTACATGCCTCAGAATTGCGAAGAGGATTCTCCAGCTTATCCGTATGAGTTAAAAGAGGATGAGAGCAGAGAAGTTCTTGATTCTATCATCCCAGAGAACCCTCAACAGCCTTATGACATTCGTGAGGTGATTGAAGGCACTGTTGATGAAGATAGCTTCATGGAAGTTCATAAGGACTTTGCTGAAAACATCGTTGTTGGATTTGCCCGCGTAGGAGGGAAGAGTATTGGTATTGTAGCCAATCAGCCTACCTCAATGGCTGGTGTTCTCGACATAAACAGCTCTCGTAAAGGTGCTCGTTTCGTTCGCTTTTGCGACTCATTCAATATCCCATTGATAACATTTGTGGATGTGCCGGGATTCCTACCTGGTACTGATCAGGAGTGGAACGGAATCATTACAAATGGTGCAAAATTGCTTTACGCCTTCGCTGAAGCTACTGTTCCAAAGATCACCATCATCACAAGAAAAGCATATGGCGGAGCTTATGATGTAATGAGCTCTAAGCACATTGGTGCTGATCTCAACTTTGTATGGCCTTCCGGTGAGATTGCAGTAATGGGTCCGAAAGGAGCTGCTGAGATCATTTTCCGTCGCGAGATCCAGGAAGCAGATGACTCGGAGGCTAAGCTTCAGGAAAAAGTAGATGAATACACTGAGGCTTTTGCAAATCCTTATCGCGCAGCGGCAAGAGGCTTCGTAGATGAAGTTATTCTTCCAAATGAAACCAGAAAGAAGATCCTTTCAGGTCTCGAAATGCTTAAAAATAAAGTGGATACCCTTCCGAGAAAGAAGCACGGGAACATCCCACTCTAAAATCAATAAAATAGTAATTACAAATCAACCATAATGGCAAAGTCTAAGAAAAAGCCCAACTATAAATTCATTAAACCCGCTGATGTAAATTTCCTTGAGAAGTATCTGAATAATCCTTCTCCAACGGGTTTTGAAGCAGAAGGTCAGAAGATCTGGCTCGATTTCATCAAGCCTTATATCGATGAGCATCACGTAGACAACTACGGTACGGTTTACGGCGTGATCAATCCTGAATCTGATTTCAAAGTTGTTATCGAAGCGCACTCAGATGAGATCAGCTGGTTCGTTAGCTACATCAGCCCGGAGGGCTTTATTTATGTGAAGCGTAACGGAGGTTCTGATCACATGATAGCTCCTTCAAAACGAGTTGACATTCACACCAAGAAAGGAATTGTAAAAGCTGTATTTGGCTGGCCTGCAATTCACACTAGAGGTGGAGGGCAGAAAGAAGAGCCACCTGCGATCAAGAATATTTTCCTCGATTGTGGAGCAAGAAGCAAGGAAGAGGTTGAAGAAATGGGAATTCATGTAGGATCAGTTATCACTTATGAGGATCCATTCATGATCTTAAATAATCGCTATTTCCTTGGCAGAGCGCTTGATAACAGAGTTGGTGGCTTCATGATAGCCATGGTAGCGAAGCTCTTGAAAGAGCGTAAGCAAAAGCTTCCATTCGGATTGTATGTTGTGAATTCAGTTCAGGAAGAAGTTGGTCTGAGAGGAGCTCAAATGATCACCGATACCATCAAGCCTAATGTTGCTATTGTAACGGATGTGGCGCATGACACCACCACTCCAATGATCAACAAGAATGTTGAAGGAGATTTCCAATGTGGTAAAGGTCCAATCGTAACTTATGGCCCTGCGGTTCATAATATCCTTAGAGAACTGATTCTGGATACAGCAGAAGAGAATAAGATAGATATTCAAAGAGATGCAGCATCAAGATTTACCGGAACAGATACTGACGCATTTGCATATTCAAATGGAGGTGTGCCTTCAGCTTTGATCAGTCTGCCACTTCGTTACATGCATACAACAGTTGAGTCTGTAGATATTGAAGACACTGAAAATGTAATTGAATTGATCTATCAGACACTCTTGAAGCTACACCCGGATTTTAACTTCAAATACTTATAAGAGATGATGAAGGAACTTGCCAAAACAATAGTCTTTGGCAATTTCTGGATTGCTCTGTCTGCTTCCAGTCTTGGAATGGCTTGCACAGCAATGCTACTCAGTGGAAGCGACTCTTTAGACATTACCCTGGAAGGTCCCATCAAGTATGGGATCTTTCTCTTTTTCTCGACAATGCTAACATACAATGCCATGCGCCTTAAGGCCATCTCATCGGGTAGTTCGACTACAGAAGGAGAGATGCGACAATGGGTCCGAAAGTACCAGGGCTTTACTAAGATATCCATGGCTGTATCACTGCTAATAGTTGGATTTCTTGCTCTCCAGTTGAAGTGGCAGTCCATAGCTGTTCTTGCTGGAACCGGCATACTAAGCCTGGCATATTTTATTCCAGTCCTGCCGGGAGAAAAGGATAGATCCGGACTTCGCACAATTGCTTATCTGAAGACTATTCTGGTGGCGATTGTTTGGACGATGAGCTGTGCAGTTGTACCATGGATAGAGTTTGGTTCTAATGACAATCCGATAATGCTCTTTGTCTTTGTGTTTCTTTATATTCTTGGATTGACAGTGATCTTTGATATTCGAGACATCGAATACGATAAGGAGGAAGGAGTTAAAACACTTGCTTCAAAGAAGGGAATCTCCATCACAAGACGAGTATCTATTATTTGCCTTGTCCTTGCATTTATAGTCTTGGTCTTTTTTCCGGGCCTGCCGGCCGATGATAGTATAATTTTGAGTTTGATACTTAGCCTTATCATTACTCTTGTTGTAGTTTGGAAAACTGATGAGGGTAGGCCAGAATTATGGTATACCGGCCTTATTGATGGACTAATTACCTTAACCTCAATTCTCGTAATACACAGCTTGCTTTGATTAGGAATCTTAAAACCATAGGGATCAACATCCTTGTATTCATAGGCTTTTTAATAGTCCTTGAGTTTGCTGTGCGCTTTCTATTTCCCTTTGTTCATTCACAGGCAATCGATAAAGAGCTCTTTATAGAAAATGCCTATGGAATAAGTAGCGGCCTTCGACCGGATGCCTCAGGGAAAGCTTTTGGCAAGGAGGTTAACATTGATGCTTTTGGCTTTAGGGTAGATGCAAAAGCTTACAAAAAAGGGGATAAGACCTGGCTACTACTTGGCGACTCTGTCACATTTGGTGTTGGAGTAAAAGATGATGAAACCTTCGCATCAATCCTGGACGATCATATCTCTTATGCAAACATTATAAACCCATCGGTTCCTGGATATACCTGTGAAGATTATCGAAATGTTCTTAATGGATTACTCGAGGAGAATCAGTTTGACATTGACCAGGTAATTCTGTGCTACTGCCTCAATGATGTTTACGCTAAGAAGTCTTCTGACCTTCAAAATCAGAGAGAAGGTTGGTTGAAGAGTACAGCCAGTTTTATGCGAAGCAATAGCATGTTGTACAATTGGCTAAAGGGGCTGGTCGCTAATCGGCCGAAGGCTTATTACGAATACGATGCTAGTTTTTACGCTGAAGGAAATGAGGATTATGAAAAAGCTCTTGAGATCCTTGCAGATTGTAATGAGCTATGCAATGAATCAGGTATTGGGTTTTCAGTAATGCCACTTCCTTATAGTCATCAATACCAGCTTGACTCTGACATTTACGGAGTTCAGGATAAGATTATCGCTGACCTTGAATCAATCAATGTCCATTGTCTGGATCATCCAGGAGAGGCAATTCAAAGTGACTTTCCCAGACACCCAAAGAAAGCATTCTTGTTTGGTGATGGCATTCACTTTTCAATAGGTGGGCATATCGCTGTGGCAAATCACCTGATCAAAGAGCTGTCTATTAGTTCTTTAGAATAGCTTACTCTTCTTTAGTACAGCTTTTAAAGATTCAGAACTCTGCTCTTTGTAACCCGCAGGTGTATCAAAACTGAACTCCTTACTGCATTCAGGTTCAAATTTTAGAAGATTGATCTGGAAGTCTAGACCATTTGAATTGAATAACACCTGAACCGGTGTTCCCTTTACCTCTTCAAAATTGAATGGACTTTGTAAGTGAGAGTGGTCAAGCTCCTTAGTATACCAATAGTCATAGCTCATGCCATTTGAACTGATCTTAGCCTTTTGACAGGTATAATCTCCGATCTGCTTCGTTTCTTCGCTAAACTCAACAGAGTATTCGAAGCTCTTGTCGACCATCATATTGTAGCTATCTCCAGCGAGAGAAATAGCAGATTTATCCCCGAAGAAATTCAATAGAACCAGCCCATTATCTTTCTTTCGTTCAAGTGCACAGGAACCCGAGAATAAGCCCATGTCTACCGAGTACTCAAGATTTCTGGGGTTGTAGAAGATGTCAATCTTTCCTCCATCAAGCGCTGCGGCCATAAAGAAGTTTTCACCTGACTTATCAGATACTCTTACTTCATAGTGCAACTCACCTTCCTTAGTTGCCGAGGCAGTTGATGAGCAGGATACCAGTAATACAGATAGAAGAATCCCGGACAGAATATTTATTGGCTTTACCATATCAATTGTTTCTTTTCAAGGAATGCTCCGATACCTTTTTTACAGTCGTTGGTAGCGCGAGCCTCCGCATTTTTCCTGGCTGCAAAGTCCAGGCCATCTTTAAATGGAAGGTGTTGCACATCAGCGATCATTTGCTTTGTTAATGCCAATGATTGCCCTGAGGTTGATTTTGCGAGCTCTTCAGCAAATTGCATAACTGTTTCCTCAATAATATCAGCTGGATAGATTCCATTGATAAGGCCGAATTCTTTGGCAATATTGGCCTCTATTAGTTTGCCTGTAAGCAGCAGTTCCTTCGATTTCCCTTCACCAATTTTCCTGAGAAGGAAAACCATCACTATCGCTGGAATAAATCCAATCTTCACTTCTGTATATCCAAACAATGCCTCGGGAACTGAAAAGCTGAAATCACAAACTGTTGCAAGCCCGCATCCTCCGGCAATTGCATGTCCTTCGATCTGAGCAATTACTGGCTTGGGGTGGTAGTAGATCTGCTCGAAGAGCTCTTTTAGGTGATTTGAATCCTCCAGGTTCTCATCAAAAGTGTTCTTCTGCAATTGTTCCAGGTAAGCCAGGTCAGCTCCCGCAGAAAAGGCTTTCCCATTAGCCTTCAGAATAACAACTCTGCATTTGTCGTCATTTTGAGCCTGGGCAAAAGCGGCTTTTAACTCAGTAACATAATCGGCATTCAGGGCATTTCTTTTATCTGGACGATTTAGAATGATCTCATTTACTCTGCTATCATTCCTGTATTCAATGTATTGGTAGGCCATGCTCTAATTTGAAGGGAAAATTACCAAATTCTATGGGCTAGGAAGCTTAGTTGCCAGATTAGAATGGACATAAGATTTAGTTGAATGAATGAGAGCCATTTAATCCTGTCAATACATGTCCAGAATACCAAAATCAGATAAAATGCGAGCGCGGATAACAATCCTGGCATTTGCGCTTCAATACTTGAGTTTGGAATACTTTGAAGGCATTCCAGAAGTGCTACCTGCTTTGACATGAAGAACTCAGCCAAAGCACCAAAAGATCTGGACAGGACTTCAATTGGACTTGTAATAATGGTAAGTATCCCCAGGCAGATAAGTAAACCAGCTAATGGGATCACGATAAAATTTGCCAGTAAGAAAACAGTAGGGAAGTGGCCAAATGCTAATGTTGTTAATGGCATTGTACCTAATTGAGCCGAAATTGAAACTGAAGTAAGACTCCAAATGTATTGACCAATTGGATTGTTAAATGTGAGAGCAGATTCAATGACAGGCTGAAGATTAACGATGCTTACCACAGCTAGAAAACTTAATTGAAAGCCCAATTGAAATAGTTGATCCGTATTGAGACATAGCAGTATTACTGCAGCAGCGGCGATAGAGTTATTTATGTGAGCCTGTCTGTCAATGATCTTTGACAGCAAGATTATACTGAACATTGCAGATGCTCTGGATACGGATGGTGTAAGGCCCGTCATTGCTGCGTAGGACCAGATAAGGATGCATATTAACAACAAGGCAGTGGGTGGAAGTTTTCTTCTACGAAAACTGATTTGAAAGGCTTTGAAAAGAATCAGGAATATGATTCCGACATGAAGGCCTGACACTGCTAATACATGCATTGCACCGGTGCTACTGAAGGTATTCCTATTCTCCTCCGATAGGTATCTCTTATCCCCACAGATCAAAGCCTGTAAAATTGCAGCGGTGTTTTCGTCCCGAATATTCTCAGTAAGTATCTCAGATGCAATTGATTGAAGTCTTGCAGAATAGATCCGCACAGGAAAGAGGGTAGAGCTTGAAACAGATTTGATCTGATCTGAGGATAGAAAGCATTGATGATAGAATCCCTGCCTGGCAGCGTATGCTTTGAAATCGAAATCTGAATTTGAGCTTGTTTTAATTGGAGATATGGTGCCTATGAATTCTATTTCCTTTCCCGGAAACGAGGAGTCCGATCTTATATACAGATAGATCTTCGATTTTAATGGAGATACTAGTTCCGCTTCATATCGCACGAATTTTTCACTTTGACTTAACTCCCTGATCAACACTACCCTTAGGTCACCACCAGGTATTGTTTTGTCAGGATGCAGTTCTGATTTGTTTTCAGCAGGATTCCCAATACTGTGTATGATCATGAAGCAACATAGAATCGAAATCTGCAAAGCTAAACCGAGTAAAAACCGCGATCTGAAATACCACTTAGAATTCAGCCAAACAAAGCCCGGAACCTGCAGCAAAAGGCATATGCTCAAAACTGTATAACAGACCGTCAAACTAATAGAGAGGTGATCTTGTAAGAGTATCCCTGCGATAGCAGGAACAATCACTCTGAACATTGGTGTAGTGCTAAAGGCCTTCCTCACCAAAGCAATCTAAGTGCTTCGGTTACTATCCGGAAGCTGCAATTTGTGGCCGAAAGAAAATTGGGGCTTTGTCTACCAATCCAGTAAGTAGGCGAAAATCAAGGGCGCAACGATAGTAGCGTCACTTTCAATTATGAAACTAGGAGTGGTCTTGTCCAGCTTTCCCCAGGTGATCTTTTCATTTGGAACTGCTCCA
Organism: uncultured Chitinophagales bacterium; assembly: GCA_963991145.1. Taxonomy (GTDB): domain Bacteria; phylum Bacteroidota; class Bacteroidia; order Chitinophagales; family JABDMM01; genus CAXDOZ01. The sequence continues at coordinate 8,783 of CAXDOZ010000067.1, forward strand.
CTGTAGGAACCGTAGCTCGTGGTGGAGTCTGAAATTTGGCAGAAGTAGGACCAAAAAGGAGTGTCCTTTCTTTCAAGGTCCTGATACAGCATTGGAACAACACAAATTGGGAAATCGCCGGCAATTCCACCACCAATTTGAAAGAAGCCAATACCCTGGCCACCTGAGTTCTTAGTATACCAATCGGCAAGCCAGGCCATATATTCAATGCCTGATTTTACTGTATTAGGCTTGAGCTCATTCTTCATACAAAAGGAGGTAAAGATGTTTCCCATGGTAGAATCTTCCCAGCCAGGAACCACAATTGGTAGGTTCTTCTCGGCAGCGGCAATCATCCAACTGTCCTTAGGATCTATCTGATAGAATTCCTTCAAATCCCCACTGAGGATCATCTGATACATGAATTCATGAGGGAAGAATCTTTCGTTCTTAGACTCTGCTTCTTTCCATTTTCTAAAGATCACATCCTGAAGCCTTCTAAATGCCTCTTCTTCAGGAATGCAGGTGTCTGTGACTCTATTTAATCCTCGTTCAAGAAGATTCCATTCTTCATCCGGGCTCAGGTGCCTGTAATGAGGGATGCGCTCGTAATGATCATGGGCTACAAGATTCATTAAATCCTCTTCAAGGTTTGCGCCGGTACAGGAGATGATCGAGACTTTATCCTGGCGGATCATTTCTGCAAGAGAGATGCCCAATTCGGCTGTGCTCATGGCACCGGCAAGAGTGATCATCATCTTTCCACCTTTTGAAAGATGGACCTCGTATCCTTCAGCTGCGTCCACCAATGAGGCTGCATTAAAGTGACGGTAATGATGCTTTATGAAATTTGAAACTGGCCCTTTTTTCATTTTTCTATTTATATCCCAGAATTTCCATCATGCTTTCAGCATTCTGTTCAGCTCGATGCTCCCAATGCACAAGCTTGCCATTCTTATCCTTATCAATCAATACATGCTTAGGTGTGGGAAGTAAGCAATGTTGAATACCACCAATTCCTCCCAGAGCATCCTGATATGCGCCTGTATGAAAGAAGCCAATGTATAGGGGCTCATTGTCATCTTTATCAAACCTGGGCAGGTAGACCTGATTTATATGGGTCTCAGAATTGTAGTAATCAGAGTTGTCACAAGTGATCCCACCTATGTTTATTCGGGTGTACTCATTTTTCCACTTATTAAGTGGGAGCAGAATGAATCGATCGTTTAAGAAAAGTGTATCAGGAAGATTATTGATCACAGAACCATCAATCATATACCACAGCTCTGAATCGTTCTGCTGCTTTTGGCCGATCACTTTGAAGATGGTGGCTCCTGATTCACCTACTGTGAAAGCACCGAATTCAGTCAGAATATCCGGATCGGGAATATTGAATTCATTCGTGCTGGCTTTAATGATCTTGACAATCTCAGAGACCATTCCCTGGTAATCGAATTTGAAGCCTAGAGATTTCATTATTGGCATCCCTCCACCAAGATTGATCGAGTTTAAAGAAAGATACTGTTGACTCAGATTGCAGTAGAGCTTCACAAATTTGTTGAGCTCATTCCAGTAATAAGCTTTGTCCTGAATGCCCGTGTCAACAAAGAAATGGAGCATACTCAGCTCAAACTTTTCATTCCCTTTGATCTTCTCTTCAATATATTGCTCTACCTCGGCAAAGCGCATTCCCATTCTTGATGTATAAAACTCAAAAAGCGGTTCTTCTTCCGTTGCGACACGAATTCCAATCTTGCATTGGCCCTTCACATACTTCTCATAATATGGTAGTTCATCTTTATTATCTAGAATAGGAATGGCATTGAAACCCTCATTAATCAAACTTGCTATTGCTTCGCAATAGGATGGGGGCTTGAATCCATTGCAGACAATTAGGGTAGATTTGTCAATCTTTCCCTCTTTAAAGAGAATACGCAAGAGCTTGATGTCAAACTCCGAGCTGATCTCAATTTGGATATTATTCTTGAGAGCTTCATCCAGTACAAACTTGAAGTGACTGCTTTTGGTGCAATAGCAGTATTTATAAGAGCCATTATAGGATTGGTCCCTGAAAGCCTTTTTAAACCAGTTTCTTGATTTCTGAATTTGCTCACTAATTCTAGGGAGGTAGGTAAATTTTAATGGAGTACCATAAGTCTCAACGATCTCCATGAGGTCTATGCCTTCGAAGAAGAGCTGTTCTCCTTTCGTCTTAAATCCCTTCTGTGGGAGTTTAAAACTGTGTTTGATAAGATCTTTATACCGGGTCTTCACTTTAAATCAATCTTGCAAAACTAGAATGTGTAAAACTGATTCAAAAAATTTGAATCTCAGGCTTAATTGTGCCCGTACAATATTAAACCTACCAATCATATCTAAGCATGAATCCTATTCTCTTTTCTATCCTGATCTTAGTTTTTTTCTCTTTAGGATCTTATGGGCAATCGAAGACCTATGAAGCGGTTAGTCCGGGTTTGTGGTCTGATGAAAGCACCTGGGGAACTGAAAGTCCGGGCTTTCAGATTGGATTTGCCGACTCAATCTTTTTGAATAGGAATGTGATCCTAAATGAGGATCTGAAGATTGATGGAGTAGTTGTCGTTGAAGAAGGGGTTACTATTTACAGCTCCAAATCATTTAGCATAGGAGCAAGCGGAACTTTAATTAATAAAGGTCAGCTGATCCTGGAGGAACTTGAAAGTTCTGGTGTCGTGCAGAACTTCAATCTTATAAAGACAAGGTTGGAAACCCTGGCAGGAATTGAAGATTAAGGTCAGTTTTCTTGTGGCGCTTCACCGATGACTTTCATGAATCGCTCGGATCTGATGATATTCCAGGAGAAAGAACACTTCTGATTATTGATCATCATTTCCTTTTCAGGAGCCTTATTCAGACTAGCTGTTCCTAGAATTCTTTTTGAGTTAATACCGGAGTCCAGGAAGAACTTTATTACATAAAGTGATCTTGCAAAATCCAGCCTGGTGTACTTCTTATTGAACACATCTTCCTCAACTCTTTTGAAGGTTGGGAATGAAGCGATTAAAGAGTCTAGCTTGGAATCCTTGATCTTAAGGTATTCTCTTTTGTCTGCAAAGCCATTCACCTGTACCTGATAGTGTGGATTCGCGGTTAAAAATTGCTTGATCTCCAAAAGCTTCTTGTATTGAGTTGGAACTAAATTGGCCGAGTTCTCCGGGAAGAATATCGCGTAATCAAATAGGTCCTCTGAGAAGGGCAGGTAAACGGTGTCTAGGGTATTACTGAAATACTTTGCTGAGTCAATGATCAGTAACTCATATCCAAAAGCATTTTCAAGGTATTTGTATTGAAATTTCTTGATATCGTCAACTGTTACTTCATCTGCTATCTCAAGAAAACTTTGCATATAAGCGATAGTACTGGTTGACCAATACTTACTAATCATTTCAAAAGATTCTGATTCAGACAACTCCTTCTGAAACTCATCTTTTACAATTTTCCGCTTATCCTGAAACTGCTGATTTGAAACAATTGAAGGATTCCAGAGTGCTTTTAAGATTTCATCTTTCCTGCTTAGGAAATCAAATAGATCTGAATCTGATATTTTCCATGTGATCTCTAGTTTGCCATGGAACTTATAAGTTTCCATATCCATAGAGAAAGGGTATTTATTGAATATCTCCGCTTCAGTGTTTTGAGGATCTAACAACATCTCTTCATAGATCAATGAAGGGATCAGCATTCCATAATCGTTCTGGAAACTTGGAGCTTGAAGAACCAGTTTAAAGACATTCTCATCATTGTTGCGAAAAACAAGATCCTGATCCTGGTTGATAAGAATATTGGTTTTATAAAGCTTCTCTCTAATTGTGAGTGCGCTTTCGGAGGGTGGAGATTGCCAATCCTCTAACATCCTTCCAAGGTCAACTTGAGTTTTAATTAGATCGACAGGACCCTTTATGATCAATAGGGACCGATCAGGGGTCATATTCTTCTTATATATGGTTGAAAGTGAGTCGAGGTCAAATAGTGTGTCTGAAAGCGGAGCGGCAGGGAATCTTTGTATAGGACAGGGGCTTTGACTATACAACTCACTTAAGATCCTCTCATCTATCTGATAGTCGGGATTCTTGATACTCTTTTTTGCAAAGTATTGATTGCTCTTAGCTACTGCCATTTTTAATGCAGCATCATCAAGCGATGGAAATAAGACCAGCTCCTTCAGGAATGTAATACCAATTCCCAGATCCCCGGTGTGTCCAAAATATCTGAATTGCTCAGGTAGAGTTTCGCTTTGAAAGTCTGGAAAGATGGACCTTTTAAGATTCTCGAAATTGGCCATTCCAGGATAAATGAGACTCCCGCTTAATGGAAGGTTCTCCAATACTTTT
>CAXDOZ010000068.1:0-13016 GCA_963991145.1 uncultured Chitinophagales bacterium
GGAAGTAGCTGAATAAGCTACTGAGGAAGTTGCTGAAGAAACTAAAGAAGAAGCACCAGCTGAAGAACCAGCATCAGCGGACGCACCGGCAGAAGATGCTGGAGTAGCTCATGTTACTGCAGAAGACGCACCAGAAGAAGAGATCGATCTTGGTGCTCATGACGACTTCGACTGGTCTATCGATAAGCGCAACGTTACTTCTTACACAGAAGACGAGCGCATTAAATACGAAGAGACTTACGAATCAACTCTTACTACCATCAACGAGAATGAGATCATCAAAGGAACTGTTGTTTCGATGAACCCATCTGAGGTGGTATTGAACATTGGTTTCAAATCTGACGGATCAGTTCCAAGAACTGAATTCAGAGATCTTGATGAGTTGAATATTGGTGATTCTGTTGACGTATACGTTGAGCAAAAAGAAGATAAGCGCGGGCAGCTAGTTCTATCTCGCAGAAAAGCGAAGCTTCTTAAAGCCTGGGAAGATATCGTTGACGCTCACGAAAATGATAAAGTGGTTAAGGGTACGGTTATCTCCAAAACGAAAGGTGGATTGATCGTAAACGTTAACGCACTTGAAACTTTCCTTCCTGGTTCACAAATTGATGTGAAGCCGATCATCGATTACGATGCATATGTTGGAAAGACTATGGAGTTCAAAGTAGTTAAGGTTAACGAGGCTATTAAGAACGCGGTTGTATCTCACAAAGCTCTTATCGAGTCTGATCTTGAAGATCAGAGAATGCAGATCATCTCTAAATTGGAGAAAGGTCAGGTTCTTGAAGGTACAGTTAAGAACATCACTGACTTCGGTGCATTCATCGATCTTGGTGGAGTTGACGGACTACTTTACATCACTGATATCTCATGGGGACGTATTAACCACCCAAGCGAGGTATTAGAGCTTAACCAGAAGCTTAATGTTGTAGTTCTTGATTTCGATGATGATAAGAAGCGTATCTCTCTAGGATTGAAACAACTTCAATCTCACCCATGGGATACTCTACCTGCAGACATCGAGCTTGGATCTAAGGTTAAAGGTAAGATCGTAAACATCGAAGATTACGGTGCATTCCTTGAAATCATCCCAGGTGTAGAAGGTCTGATCCACGTATCAGAGGTAAGCTGGAGCAACCAGCCTGTTAACTCTCGTGAGTTCTTCCAACTTGGAGCTGATTACGAAGCAATCGTAATGACTATCGATCGCGAAGAGCGCAAGATGTCACTTTCATTGAAGCGTTTGACTCAGGATCCATGGGAAGGAATCGACACCAAGTACCCAATCGACTCTCGTCATACCGGAATCGTGAAGAATATCACTCCATACGGTGTATTCGTAGAGCTTGAAGAAGGTATCGGTGGAATGGTTCACATCTCTGACCTTAGCTGGACTAAGCGTTTCTCTCACCCATCTGAGTTTACTAAAGTAGGTGAGGAGCTAGAGGTTGTGATCCTTGAGATCGATATGGAGAACAGAAAACTTTCTCTAGGTCACAAGCAGATCGAAGAAGATCCATGGGATACTTTCGAGACTGTATTCCCAGTAGGTTCTATTCACGAAGCAACTATCCTTAGCCGCGACGATAAAGGAGCAAGAGTTCTACTTCCATACGGATTAGAAGCATTCGCACCTGTACGTCACATTAAGAAAGAAGATGGTACGCTTCCTGAAGTAGATGAGAAGCTTGACTTCAAAGTGATCGAGGCTAACAGAAATGATAAGAAGATCATCGTTTCTCACTCTCGTATCAGCGAAGATTCTAAGCGTTCTGAAGAAGTAGCCGAGAAAGGTCGCCGCAAAGCAGAAGCTGATGAAGCTCGTAAAACTGTTAAGCGTGTGAACCGTCAGACTGAAAAGTCAACTCTTGGTGAATTGGGTATCCTTTCTGAGATCAAAGAAAAGATGCAACAAGACGCTAAAGACGAGCTTGACAAGAAAGAAGCTTCAGACGAGCCAAAGGCTGAGAAGAAGACTACTAAGAAGAAAGCTACTACCAAGAAGAAAGCTGATAAAGCTGAAGAAGCAGCTGCTGAAGAAGCAGATGATTCTAAGGAGTAATCAGATTCACATACTATTTGAAAGCCCGGTTTTGAAACCGGGCTTTTTTATTGCCGTATATAGGCATATGACTAAGTTAATTCCCCTTCTAGTTGGTGTTAGCCTAAGCATCTTCGTCTTTATCATTTTGGCTAACTCTCACACTATGTGGTTTCCAGGTACAGAGTACACTGTTGATTACTGGACAGAGCAAAGTTCCACTCATGATCAAATGATCAGTCTAATGGATCATATAGAGCCACCAATGGCCTATTATGATAGGAGACTTTCAACAGCAGGCTATGTGCTTGCCATCATTACTATCGTACTTCCAGGATTTTTAAGTGGATTGCTTCTTCACCAGAGAATGGAAGAGCAATTTCAATTGGATTAGAGGTCCCAGATAGGATTTCTAGAACCATTGACCATGCTTCTCATCTTCATCCAGAATCCAACGATGAGGTAGATGATGATTGGCGAACCAAGTGTGAGAAAGCTACTGTAGATAAAGAACATTCGAATAGATTTCGAAGGCATGTTCAGTCTGTCTCCGAGATTCGCGCATACGCCGAACAACTGATTCTCTACTACTGATCTCATCTTCTGCATAGCTCAAAGTTACAGTTTTGCTGAATTTTCAAGTGGGAGTTCATTTCCTTTCCTCAACAGATTGGCTCCCCAGCTACATTCAAAACAACGCCACTTAGAACAGTAATGTTTGTACAGGTGCAATAATGCCTGACTATCTCCAGCATGCTCTGGCTCTACCTTATACTTTCTAAAAGCCCTGATCACGCGGTTTTGCTCGGGTTTGATTTCCGTGAATCGATCAATTACCCGGTCGCGAAGTGCTTCGTCTCTCTTTTGGATAGAGTAGAAGAAGGCAAATGGAAGAATGGCATTGATCAGCCACAGATCTCCCAAACCCGGCACTCCACCTATCTTTTCAGCTTTTATCTTCTTTCCGAGCCGGTAGTGCTTCCACCAATAGGGTTGAAGAAAATCAACAGTCAGATCTTTTCCTTTTGCGATTTCCAACATGATCTCCAGCCAGTTATCAGTTCTTGCCAGAAAGGCAAGCAGAACTGCAATACGCCTATCCGGTAGCCCTAAAGGCCTGATCTTTCCATAGGTCCACAAGACTTTTTCTTCGGACCAATTATACATTCGGGCAAGGATCGAATACTCCTGACAAAGTGCTGCAGAGTATCCATCCTTAGGGTTTGATGGCAGTATCCCGGCCCGGCCCAAAAACATGGCTTCAAGCCGAATAGGAACCTTCCTATACTTCTTCACCTTAATTGGATCCAGCAGATTTGCCAATCTCAGAAAGGGCTCCTGATTGTGGTTTCCACCGCAGTGCTTTGTCAATGTCCAAAGGGCGATTCTCTCCCAATCACCTTTAAATTCCTGATGTTTCAGCCTCAACTCATCAATTCTATTCTCCAATCGCTCCACCAGTAAATTATCAAGCCAGTTCATCTTCTCGATCTTTTCAATCTTACGCAATGCCTTTCCACAGGCTGGAATTGATTTATTCCTCCCCAGCTCCAAAAAGCGGTCATAGACTCCTTTCCTGATCCGGTTCTTGAGAACCACAGTTGGAATCTCCTGACCGCGTTCATTAAGGATTACTCGCCTGGGCTCTTCCCAAACCACATGAAGAATGACTGAATTAAAATTTGGATCCTTATGATGCCCATGGATATACCAGTCCTGTCCATCAATGTGGATCTCAACATGCCCGAACCATTCGGTGCCTCCAATAAAAACCTTTGATTCATGAAAATCCGGACCGGAATCACGGTTTAATCTGCCCAGTTTAATGATCTGGATCTCCTGTCCATTTAGATCTTCCAATCCCTCTTTTTTGAACAGACCAAATTCCCATACGAATTGCAAGAACTCTTCCTTCATGCCTCAAGCTTAAGGCCTTTAGAATTCTGAAATGCCTGGGAAAAAGTAATCGGCCCGCAGGGCCAGATAAGTGTTAGATATGGCTTAGTGCCTGTTCTATATCGTCAATCAGATCCTGTGGCTCCTCAAGACCGATGTACATTCTGATAAGATTAACAGGCATTTGATCAATTCCCTGAGAATCTCTGGGACGTAGGGCTATACTTGGGATGATGAGCGATTCGTGTCCTCCCCATGAAACTGCAAGCCTAAATCGCTTCAGGCTATTGCAAAATGCTTCTGCCTTTATTGGATCATCTGTATCGATCTTAAAGGAGAATAAGCCTCCGCCAAATGACATCTGTTTTTGGGCAAGATCGTATTGCGGATGCGAGGGATAAAGAGCGCAGTTCAGGCTTCTAACTCTGGGATGATTTTCAAGGAATTCACTCACTCTTCCTGCGCTATTCTCAATCTTATTCATTCTGATGTCAAGAGTTCTCAAAGACCTGATCATCAGCCATGAATCATTTGGCGATTGAGCAGCACCCAAATTCATAAATCCACGCTCAAATATCTTTCTGCAATGCTCGGCCGATCCTATTACCACACCGGCGACCAGATCGGAATGACCTCCAAGATATTTTGAGGCAGAGTGGATTTCAATATCGATTCCAAGCTCAATTGCACGCTGTCCAATTGGAGTGCTAAAGCTGTTATCGATCATGGTAATGATACCTCTCTCTTTTGCCCATCGGCCGAAGGCCTTAAGGTCCTGCATTTCAAAGGTGAAACTGTTGGGACTTTCAAGAAAGATCAACTTCGTATTGGGCTTTACCAGCGATTCAATATCCGCCGGAACGGCGCCTTCGTAAAAGTCAGTGTCGAAGCCAAGATCTGGGAGCATTTGTCCAAAAAGTGCATTGGTCCAGGAGTAGGGCTTTTTAATGCAAAGAGCATGATCACCTTCTTTCAGGAAGCTCAAAACACTCGCAGCAACAGCAGCAGTTCCAGATGAGAATATCAGGGCGTCTTCTGCTCCAGCCAGAGCAGCAAGTTTCTTTCTAAGGACAGCGGTCGTAGGGTTGATCCCACGCGTATAGATCGAGCTCTCCATCTCATTGGCAAGGCCGGAGCGAAGCGCTTCAACTGTAGGGAAGGAGAAGTTTGAACTTTGAAAAAGGGGAGGTGAAACTGAGTTGAAGGGACTTAGATCCTTCTCACCCAATTCATTGATAATGTAGGAATAGTCTTTCGGCTTATTCTGTGGCATTGCCTTCTTCAGCTTGCATTTTAGCCAGCTGTTGTAGGTTGGCTTGAGGAAGAACAAATTCTGGTTCGATCTCCAATGCGGCATTAAAATTCTGAGCAGCAGCCTCGAGTTGGTTCACTTCAATCGCTATGAATCCTTTCATGTTCAATACAGCGGCCGCAATATTAACTTCCTGAGACTGATTCTGATTGATATTGATGCTCACCTTGGTTTCTGCAGCTTTTTCACTTGCCAGGATAGCATCACATGAATTAATGCATTCACCAAATCGCTGAAGGCTGAATTGCATTGAAGCTATTTCATACAGGAAGAAGATATCCTGAGTTCCGGCATAGAGCTTTTCAAAGTGGCCAAGAGCTTCCTTAACTGCATTTACATTCTTATAGCTAATTGCTACGATCTCTCTGATCGCAAGATTTGAAGCATTGTTTTCTAAGACCTTCTCACCGAGATTGATGGATTGTCCGTAAGCCCCTTGAATAAAGTAAAGAACTGTTAAGGTGTCCAATAGATCAGTTCTGGAGGGATCATCTGCCAGCATTTGATACACAGCAGTCTTTGCAACTGTTAGATCTCCGTATTCAAGAGCGGTTCGATAGAGCTTTTCATCATCGCTGTAATTCTTTGACTCGCTGGTAGTGCTTGTGCTTTCCTCTGTGCTCGTTCCGCGGTTTTTTTGCGCGAATAATACTGTCGAGAATAACACTAAGATCAATAGGGTAGAAGCTTGCTTCATGGGGTTCTTAAATGATTTAGGAATCTAAATATATGCTTATCTAAAGAAAAGAGCGGCTTTTAAGAAAAGAAGCCATCTGCTGTTGAAGGTCCTTTGCGCTCTCTTGTGCTGCAAGCTCAAAATCTCTGTCATTCGAGGCGTAAATAACACCTCTTGAGCTATTTACAAGCATGCCTACTTTGTCATTTACTGCTGCGTGAGAAACATCCTGAACGTTTCCTCCCTGAGCACCCACACCAGGAATCAGGAAAAAGCTCTTAGGGGCGATCTCTCTTATGTTGGCAAGCTCTTCTGGATGAGTGGCACCTGTTACGAACATCAGCTCTTCCTCAGAAGCCCAGTTTTGAGCAGTCTTAAGAACGGATTCATACAGTTTCCCCTCCTTTGATTCAAGGAATTGAAAATCTGCGCTTCCCTTATTTGAGGTCAGGGCAAGCAGAATTACCCATTTATCATCGTATTCCAGGAAAGGACTGACCGAGTCAATGCCCATATATGGGGCAACGGTTACGGAGTCAAAATTGTACCGCTCAAAGAAGGTTTGAGCATACATTCTGGAGGTGTTTCCAATATCACCTCTTTTCGCATCTGCAATGGTGAAAATATTATCTGGAACGTGATCTAGTGAGGCTTCAAGGATTTCCCAGCCCTTCGGGCCGAGGCATTCATAGAAGGCAATATTGAACTTATAGCTGACGCAAAAATCCTTTGTGGCATCTATGATGCGCTTATTGAATTCTAGTATTGGATTTTCAGATTCCTCCAGTAGAAAGGGAGGGATTTTTTGAATGTCGGTATCTAATCCTACACAGAGGTAAGATTGCTTTGTGATGATCTGTTGGTAGAGTTCTTCTAGGGTCAAGACAGCTGGTTAATTGCAATTACAGATTGGATTTCGGGAAAGGACTTTTTTACTGTCTCTTCAATCCCGGCTCTCATGGTCATATTGCTTTGAGGGCAGGTTTCGCAGGCGCCCATCAGCTTAACTTTGAGAACCATATCATCAGTGAGTTCCACGATCTCTACATTTCCTCCATCATCTTTCAGATAGGGGCGAAGCACGTCGAGTGACTCCTCAATCTTTTCTATCAATTCTGCTCTTTCCATAAGCTAGGACACTGAGGTCTCCTCTTGTTTTTCTGCTTCTTTCTGTGCATTCCTTACAGCCACTTGCTGTGCTGTTTTCTGTGCCATTTCTATAAAGGCCGCTGCCGCGGGATGACCATCCTGAAGCACTACCGGTGTTCCTGTATCGCCTCCTGCTCTTATGTCCTCAACAATTGGAATCTCTCCAAGGAAAGGCTTTTCGTACTCGGCTGCGATCCGTTTACCACCGTCTTTACCAAAGATAAAGTATTTGTTCTCAGGTAACTCAGGAGGAGAGAAGAAGCTCATGTTTTCTACGATCCCCAATACCGGTACATTGATATTTGGCAATCCAAACATTCCAATCGCTTTTCTCGCATCTGCCAGGGCAACTTCTTGTGGTGTTGTAACTATAACTGCACCGGTCATCGGTACGGTTGTTACAAGTGTAATATGAACATCACCGGTTCCCGGAGGAAGGTCAAGGATGAGATAGTCAAGCTTACCCCAGGTCACATCCGTAATGAACTGTTTCAAGGCTGAAGTTACCATTGGTCCTCTCCAAACTACTGCCTGTCTTTCATCAACTAGCAGACCAATAGAAAGCACCTTGACTCCATCTTTCTCCATTGGTAAGATGTAGTGTTTCCCTTTGATCTCGCGAACCTCAGGTCTTTGTCCGGCCAAACCAAGCATGGTTGGGATCGAAGGACCGTGAATATCCGCATCGATCAAACCGACCTTTGCTCCTTCTTTAGCAAGGGCATAAGCCAGGTTTACAGATACAGTAGATTTTCCTACACCTCCTTTTCCGGAGGTCACACAGATGATATTCTTCACATTGGGAAGGATATTGACCGAAGCATCTCTTTGCGAGGTCACTCTGGAGGTGAAGTTTACAATCACCATTGCATCGGCACTAGCATCGCGGTGAATTGCATCGATACAATCGTTTTTGATCTTCTCCTTCAAAGGGCAGGCAGGAGTAGTTAGAACTACTGTAAAAGAAACTTCTGAGCCATTGATCTCGATGTCTTCGATCATTTTCAGGCTCACCAGGTCTTTCTTAAAATCCGGGTCTTCAACTGTGCGCAAAGCAGCTAGGATGCGCTCTTTCGTAAGGTCCATAAACAAGAATGCACAAAAATAACATTTTGTGCATCCTTAGGTTTATGTCGATTTAACAATTATCTGATCAACTCAATCGTACCGGTTGAGTACTGTACATCCTGGAATGGAATACTGATCTCAACGTAGAAAATATAAGTATCTGCCGGTTGAAGTTTTCCTCCTTTTGTTCCATCCCAAGCATTATCAGCATCATCGTGAAGCAATTCTCCCCAGCGGTTGTAAACCTTGAATGAAGAAACTTCAGCCAGACCACCAGTTAGAGGATAGAAGGTATCGTTCAATCCATCTCCATTTGGTGTAAATGCATTTGGCATATTGAACGGACTTGCGATGATGTCTACATCAACAAAGATGAAGGTTGTATCGAAGCATCCATTAGCACTTACTGTTAAAATGTAAGTCTGATCATTGTAGATCGGAATTGCAGTTGGATTCGCAAGGGTTGAATCATTTAGATAAGTGCTAGGAGACCAGCTGTAAGTCAAAGGACTCAAGCTAGTGATCACATCTGCACCCAGAACAACAGTATCACCCTGATCAACCAGTGTATCTCTGAACCATGCAATTGCCTCAATTCCGCTAACATTAACGAGAACACTGTCTCTAACTCTACATCCATTGTTGGATAGAATTGTCACATAGTACATAGTTGTAGAATCAGGACTTGCTACAGGTGTAGGACAGTCATAACAGCTTAATCCAGGGATGCTATCCCAGATATAAGTATCTGCGCCACTTGCAGTGATTGTAGCAGAATCTCCCTCACAAAGACCGAAGTCATCTGTAAGGTCTGCGTTTATCTGGAATATATTCACGAATACGCTGTCCTGAAGAACACATCCATTAGCAAACTCAGCAGTGATCACATACAGTTCCGGATTCAGTGGATCTGCAAATGGGTTTGGAATAAAGAGATCGCTCAATGAGTTAGTAATATCCCATTGGTAGTTTACATTTCCTGGAGCAGGTGGGTAAGTAGTGAATCTGATATTTGGACGAGTGGTGAATAGGTTATTCGCATTAGGAGCTAGTCCACAACCCTGACCAAGTGTGGCGATATTGGTGTGGGTAGCTACATAAGGCATGAATTCTGAATTCACATTATCTATTCCGTTCGGGAAGTTAGGGTTGGTATTATCCCAACAAACTTCAACTACGATATTTGAGATTCCATCCCAATCAAATGTTGAGTCCATTTGGAAGTTATTCCATCCGGCTACAGTAGAGATCGAATCTCTGGAGTAAACATTATCTGTAGCAATCCAGGTTGTTCCGTCAAGGAAGGTCTGGTTTGTACATCCTAATCCGATATTGAAACTTCTAAATGGTCGGGTTGATGATTTAAATGAAACATCAAAGGCAAGTTCAGAAATTACTCCAGGAGTTAGGCCTGCGGCAATAAGATCCTGAGCTAAATAAAGGATTTGCATTCGCTGATCCGTGATTACCTGTGGCAGGAAGTTGATATTATCTGCAAGGAATGGTGAGATCGTAGAACTACTTGGGAAAGGAGGCTCTACATAAACCGTATCCACAGAGCCAAATAATCCAGAACCATTGGTTCCACAATTCGGATTTGAAGGAGCCTGCCCAACGACCTGAGCATTCAATTGAATTGGAACGCTGTTACAGGTAAATGTATCATTGCCTGCATTCAGATAGTAAGAGCTATCAATATTGATCACAGCCCATCCAGAACCAAGACATGTTCCATCATCTGCATAAAGCAGATAGGTAGAAGTAGTTTGTGGATTAACAAATACGTTCAGGCTATCCGGAGGAGTAACCGTACCTGTTGGCTCCCAGTAATATGTGATTCCCGCCGGAGGCTCAAAGCAATAGATGAACTGCATTACCGGTCTTTGCTGTGAGGCAAATCCATTAGTAATGCTACATCCTGCAGGAACAGTGAATGATGTTCCGGAATAAGTAGCGTTGTAACCCAGATTCTCAACGTTCACAACGTCGTTCCCACCTGGTTGTCCTCCAGGGTTCTCAAAACAAACCTCAATGATCACATTGGAAGATCCATCCCAATCGAATGGATTGTCGAGGTTGTGCGTGTTTGCAAAACCTTGTACGGTAAAGTATTGAGCGTTATAGTCTACTGTTGGAAGACCTTCGACATAAGCGTTAAGCTCATCAAGGGTAGTACATCCCATTTTGATCGTAAGATCCAGATAAGGACCTCCAGAGGTCTTTGTAGAAACATCGAAAACAATGTCTGAGATAGTTCCTGCCTGAACTCCGGCTGCCTGCAGCTCACTAGCTCTGATCAGGTATTGAACTCTTGCCTGACGAGATGCTCCTCGGTAAGGAGAAACAGTGGTAGAAGTTCCTTGAGTAGTTCCTAAAGCAGAGAAACCAAACTGACCCTGACAAGGGACCTGATTAAGCCCACATGGTACAGTGCTTATGCTTCCTGCAAGGTTAACTGTGTCGCCAGGACAGATGAAGTTATCATCAGGCAGAACAGTAACCTGTGGAGCGACCCCATCTACATAGACAATCATATCTGCTACCTTCCTACAACCTGCAAAATTGGTTACAGAAACAGAATAGGTAGTAGTTACCGTAGGCGCAGCAAATGGATCTCTGATAGTAGAATCAGAAACGCTGGTTGGTGACCATATATAACTATATGGACCTTTTCCTACTTCAGGGAATACTTCTAATTGAGTAGTTCCATATAGACAGATCGAGTCTGGATTTGGCGTAGCCACACCTAGGTTAAAGTCTGGTCCTACAGAGATTGTAACTGAATCATCGTTTGCACATTCCGTTCCTGCGATTCCAACTATAACCGTGTAATTGGTTGTAGAAGGAGGGAAGAAGAATGGATCAGCTGAATTGAAATCAGAAATGAATGAAGTAGGAGACCAGCTGTAAGTGAAGTTTCCGCAGTTATCGCCACAGCATTCAATTATAATATCATCGATCAACCAGTTGTCAATTCCACCACCACTGTGCTGGTTTTGAATCCATCTGAATCTTGTAGCAGGAGTTTGTGCTCCGGCAGGGATTGCTTCTGTAACAAACTCAAATACTCCGTTTGAATAGTCAGCTTCTATGTAGAATGGATTAGCAGCGTTAACCGGATTCCAGGTTGCTCCACCATTTGTAGAGTACTCAAGGAATAGGTCTTCATTAAAGTCAACGTTCTCACAGTTGACACCTCCCGAACCATCTCCGGCTTTCAGCCAGAAAGAAACGGAGCCACCGCCACTAAGATCAAGGTCAATGGTTTCTGCAAATCTCGGGGTACCAAAAGTTCCACCTGCAAAAACCATAACGTTTGGTGAGGATACGAATCCACAGGCAACATCGGCAAGCATACCTGCGCTTATGTTACCCCAAAGGATAGGGTCAAATCCATCATCAAAATTCTCTTCGAAGATTCCAACACATGGGCTTGCTGTAAGGATGATACTATCACCCTCACAAAGACTATCGTATCCAAGGATAGATACTACAGGTGCAGAACCTGCGACGATAAGTGTTACAGTATCATATTGAATACAACCTAGTGCCGAGATCATCTCAACAGAATAGGTAGTAGTAATAACAGGAGATGCCACAGGATTTGAAATAGATGAATCCGATAAGCCTGAAGCAGGGGTCCATGTAATTGTATATGGTCCTAAAGCAGTATCTACAAGATCAAGATTGAATTGAGAAGTCTCGTTTCTACAGATCGTGTCATCTGAAATCGTAAGATCCCAATCGAAATCTGGTGCAATATTGATTGGCACACTCTCTGAGCTTGCACAGTCTGTACCTGCAGGGCTAACCGTTACAGTGTAAGTCTGATTTCCTGCGGGGTAGAATATTGGATCTCCCACTGATGGGTCGGATATCCCGACGTTAGGAGTCCAGTTATACGCATAGTTAGCGCAAGAATTACCACAGCATTGGATCATTACGTCATCAATAGCCCAATTATCTCCACCCTGGAATGAGAAGCCAACTTGGGTCCAGCGGAATTGGGTAGCAATTGTCTGTGCTGCAGGAGGAATGGTTTCCTCAATAAAGGTCCAGTTAGAATAGTTTCCAGGTTGATAGTTTGTTCCGATCTGAACCCATGCAACACCTCCATTGATAGAGTATTCAAGAACAATATCGTCACCTAGATCAGGGCGATCACAATTATTAAATGTTCCAGTTCCTTCTTTGATCCAGAAAGAAACAGTTCCACCATTGCTGACGTCAATTGGATTTGAAATGATTGCACGGCCTGTAGCACCATTGAAAACAAGTGCATTTGTTCCTGAAACAGCTCCACATTGAGCATCTGGACCAACATTACTCTGTGTAAGTGCCCACATACTTCCGTCGAGCCCGGGATCAAAGTCATCAAAGAGGGCAGGGGATAAACAAGGCACAGCTGTAATCCTTGCCGAATCACCGTCACAAATGGTTGTGTAACCATCAAAGCTTATCTGAGGCCTGTCACCGGCAACTACAACGCCAATAGAATCTGTGATTCTACAACCGGAATCAGAGATCATTTCAACCTGCCACATCAGGGTCCTTTCAGGATTTCCGTATGGATCTCCGATGTTATTGGCATTGAGGAAATCATCTACAAACCAATCATAGGTATAAGGTGCGAAGTTTGGATCTGTATTCGTGGCTAGTTGTACGCTATCGAATTTACAGACCGTATCATCTGAGACGGTCAGGTTATAAGCGAAATCAGGCACAGCAAAGACCGTGATCGTATCATTATTCTTACATCCGGAAAGGAGGTTCGATGAGACAAAATATGTTGTGGTCACCCCGGGACTTGCCAGGGGATTTCTTATCGTTGAATCGCTCAGTCCAAAGCCTGGCGTCCCTTGGATTTGAGACCC
>CAXDOZ010000069.1:0-12599 GCA_963991145.1 uncultured Chitinophagales bacterium
CCGGTATTGTGGTCATTTCCGCCGCCGCCTCCATTTACGAATGGTCCGCGACCCAGAACTCGGCCTTCCTCAAAGATCCCTTCACCTTTAAAACCACCGCAATTGGATCCGGTATCGCATCTGAATCCCTGATATCCTCCAATTCCGCCTGCAAAGCAGAATGGGATATTGCGTTCAAGTCCACCACGGAAACCTGTACCGAACAGATCAATAGAATCATTTAAGATCAGGCTATCAGCTTCCAGTACAAGCACTCCTCCCATGACACCATTCCACGATAGTGCTGTAATTGGAGAAGTCACCTCAGCTGTTTGGTATTGAGGAACATGTATCAATTGCACCCGGCCACTGACCTCGAAAAGTTTGAGCATGGCCGATTCAAATGTGATAAAGCGATTTGTAATGCTCTTAATATCGTGGAACTCGTAATTGCCTGCACCGCGGAGGTCTATTACCTGCCCATAATTATTGTTGTCATTGGTATTGACCTCAGCGCCTTTCATTTGGATCAATAGTACACGGTCTCCAACCTGAAATGGGAATACATTATCGACTTCAATTGTATTGGTACAATAGTCGATATCCCTCACGGGAGTATACTGATTCACAACCCCTCCAATGAAGCTTTTTTGAGCGCTAACTGTCTCAACAGCAAGCAGCAACAAAATAGTCGCAAAACCTAATGCTTTCATCATTTTGAACATCAACACTAAAGTAGGGGAATAGGTTAGGTTTGGTTGCGTGACTTTTCCTCATAGGTTTCAAATAACCAGGCTACTATCGAGGGAAGAATTTCATCAACGTCGTCGATCATTAATGCGTGGTTCATCTCCGGGAAGAGCTTTAAGCGCTTTCGGCAGTTTAACTCATTGAATAAGAGTCGGGTATAATAGGTAGGAAAGACGGTGTCTCGATTCCCCTGAAAGACCATTACCGGGGTTTGAATTTCTGGTAGTGGTTTGGTCAGTTTTGTAGTCATGAGTGATTTCAAAGCCCTGAGACTGACAGTTTTAAGCGCTAAAGGGTCCTGATCTACAAAGTGGCGGACATTTCCGAAGTTTCTCAACTTGATCTTACTGAGGTCAAGATATAGTGATATGGGCACCTGCATGTTTGAGAATGCCGAAGCGAACTGTTTTACAATCGGCCGGAAGGCGTTAAAGATGCCTTTTACGTTTGCAATTCTGGAAGTAGCCGGGTGCGTGAGGTCGGCGAAATTATGACACACAACTGAATCGATATCGTCATCGGCGGCAGCCAGATAAAGACAAACAATACCGCCCTGACTTGTGCCCATTAAAGAGATGGACTTATTAAATCGATCCTTTGTCCATTCCTTCACTGCTCGAACATCATCCATGATCTCAGAGATGGTGTAGTCACCTCTGGTTCCTGTTGATTGCCCATGTCCGCGAGGATCAAGGCCTACAATATTATATCCGGCGCAGCCGAGTTTAAAAAGGATCTCAGCATAACAGAGAGCATAAACAGAGGTGCCCGGCACGAAGATCACTGTAGGTGCATTCTTATCGTATTCAA
The DNA here is from genome assembly GCA_963991145.1 of uncultured Chitinophagales bacterium. Taxonomy (GTDB): domain Bacteria; phylum Bacteroidota; class Bacteroidia; order Chitinophagales; family JABDMM01; genus CAXDOZ01. The sequence goes on from CAXDOZ010000069.1 coordinate 1,540, forward strand.
ATACATCCACGTGTAGGTCCAGCTTACCATTCTTTACCAGAAATGATTGGAAGTGATGGTGAAAGGCAGGAACGCCAGCCTTTTCAGCAACCTGATCAAAGTACTCGACGAGTCCCGGTTCGTGTGGAATGTTTGCGCTTACCAAAATGGAAATTGAGAATGCCTGGCTTAAATGAGCCATGAGCGATTTACTGAAATTTAACAAATCAGCAAGGGTTTCTCAAGCTTGTGGTAGGACAAATTTTACTCTCCGTCAATCACCTGCCAACTTAATCCGGCCACGATACCTAATTGCCCAAGGATATATGTCCCCATGATCATCGGCGAAGCCATCTCAAAAGGATAGGGCCACTTATTGATGGCGATCATTGAATCTGAGAGCATGAAGAGAATTGCTCCAATTGCAACTGCCCAAAAGCTTAGCTCAGATACCCTGCCAAAGCGATTTATTGCCGTAGTCACCATTAATAAGATCACAATGGCATATGCTATGACAGGAATTGTAAAGTCTCCAAGATGAGGGAAGAGCGTGTAAATGAAAACGACTCCATAGCTAAGAAGCAGAATGCCGATCAGTGGCTTTGCTACTACTATTCCGCGCTGAGATTTCTTTCTAAATGGAAGTACAAAAGCAAGAATGTAGGCAAGATGTGCAAGGAAGAAACTTCCTAATACGTAGAGGAAAAATGCTTCGTTTCGCTTAACGCCCCAAAGGCTTTCACCCAGACTTTCATCGGGAAGGAACATCAGAAAGACATCGCCCATGAATGATGTGATGCAGGCAATGATCACAAATTTTTTGATTCCTGAATTGTACTTCTGCGTCTTGGAGATGAACCAGGCAAGAAGCAGCGGCATGAGAAGCGGCTTGGAAATATGGTAGATCTCGGGTATACCATTATAGACCGAATAGATCTCAATCAGGCCGCAGGCCGCAAAAAGAAAAAGGAGAATATTGGCCATGATTATAGTTCGCGGAAAGAGTTCAGCACGGAGTCAACTGTTTCCTGATATTCATTTCTGCGCTTTTCGCCGCGAAGCCAAACAACAACCTGATAGTACTGAGATTCACCTTCAACAGTCATGTGCTTATAGAAGATCTTCTCCTTATCCATCTTCCCAAAGATGGAAGCAATAATGGCGTTTTTACCATTAACGACTTTTGCGTCAATGTTTTCGATTGTTGGCTCCTTGAGGAAGGTATCTGTGGTGATCCTTTGAATGACCATTTCATGGTATGCATCCAGATCCATTCCTGCTGAGTTCTTATCCTCCTCGATCACGATGACATAGAAGTTTCGATATGGATTCTTGTATTGCAGGCTGGCGTCAAGGGCAAGGTCATCTGTTTCTTCCAGAAAACCCGGAAGCATCATAGAGTACCTACCATCCACATCTACCTCCTGATATCCTTCTGGATAGCCGCAAGAGAAAAAGGTGCTAAAGATTACTAGAATGACTGCTAAGCTTTTCTTCATGAGAGCAAAGTTAAGATCGAATTTGAAAATGTTATTGAGGATTAAGCTGCATCCTCCCGTAAGGGAGTAACAGCCTGCGTAAAAATTGTTCGATGCCTATAGATAAAAGGCATGGAAAGGCAGAAAGCGATGACCAAAACCAATGATAGAATGCTTGAAACTCCGGCATCATCGAACCAGAAAAGCATTGCCATTGCAAGTACGGGCAATCTGAGCATTTCAGAATAGTAGACCCAGGCTCGTCCTTCGAAAATGGCTCCGAGATTTACGATGGACCATAGGATCAGCATTGAAGCGGTGATCTGTCCGGTTGTATCAAGCTTATCGGTATTGAATAGAAACAAGCTGGTGCCGCCGAGAACTAGCAGGTATTGAAAAAGGACGTAGTAATTCAATTTCGCAGGAATATCGGTATCGTATTTATGGAAGCTCTCGTTAGTCACTTCTTTGAGCTCAGGAGCTCCTCCCATGTATTCTGGTTTCCAGCCCGGCGGGCCGAATAAGATCTTGAGGCCATCCTTCAGGTTATGCGCTCGAAAAGACTTTCTGATCAGATCGAGCCAGTATTCAAGATTCAATCGAAGAGGATTCCAGCTTCTGGCCTGATTGGTGATTCCGTAAACTACTTCTTCCTCCTCGGCCTGAAAAGTGCCAAACATGCGATCGAAAATGATCAGTGTCCCACCGTGATTGCGATCAATATATTTGGGATTCACCCCATGATGTACCCGATGATGTGAAGGCGTATTGAAAACGTACTCGATAGGAGCGGGGAGCTTATCAATGGTTTTGGTATGGATCCAGAATTGGTAAAGTGTCTGCAGGGCATTGATGGATACAAAGACATACGGATCAAATCCAATGAAAGCCAGGGGCAGGTAGAACCACATTGAAAATGCGCCTTGCAGCCATCCCTGGCGCAGGGCTACAGAGAAGTTATACTCTTCACTTTGGTGGTGGACGATATGCGAGCCCCAAAGCAAGCTGATCTCATGCGCCAATCTGTGAAACCAGTAATAGAAAAAGTCTACTCCTATGAATAAGAGAATCCAGGTGATCCAGGAATTCGGGATATCTGCAATTCGATAATGCTCCCAAATGAAATAGTAGGCAACGAAGCTGAGCGTCTTGAGAAAGACTCCGGTTAGCTGTGAGCCAATTCCACAACTGATATTGGTTACAGCATCATTGAATCGATAGAGACCTGATTTCTTGGAGCGATCGATAACGAGCTCGATCCCTATCAGCAGAAAGAAAATTGGAATTGAATATGCGATCAGTCCCGGACCCATTCTATAAAGTTATGTCTAAATCAGTCCTTTTCAGCGCTTTCGATTCTAAAGCCGAGGCTGTAAAGACCGGGTAAAGGATTCACCCGCATGTATTGCTGGAAGCTTAAACGGTATTCGCCTATTTCTGTGAAGCGAACATTTTGTTGCAATGGAACTACTAATTCACAGATATCTCCACTGCAGTTCCCAAGCCAATCACCTTTTTCTCCCTGTAGAATCACATTGAGCGGCGAGGTTAAAACTTCTCCGGAGGGAAAGGTTGTTCTGGTGAGTATATACAGATTTTGATATGGATACTTATCGTCGGAGCTTCTGACCATCAACAGAAGATTGTACTTACCAGTGGTATCGTCAACTTCAAAATTGAAAACTAAAGAGTCGGCATAAGACCATTGGGATTTTTCAAAATCGACATGTTTTTCAAACATTGCCTGGTCATCACATGACTGCAGGAAGATCCCTGTCAACAGGCTGAAGAATATGATTTTTAGATTCCCTTTCATCAAGACTCTTTGTTCTTGTTTCTATTTTGATTTCCTCGTCCGCGCCCTCTTCCCCGGCCACGTCCTTTATTCTGTCCCTTTCCTTGCTCTTTGCCTTGCTGTTGGTTAGCCTCCGGCTGATTGCCTTTTTGCTTAGGTTTCTGTTGTTGCTTTCCACCCTGAGGCTTGTTTCCACCCTGCCTGTTTTGAGACTGATTTCCTCTTCCGCCAGAGCGTTTCTTGTTTCGTCGCTTTTTCTTTTTCGCCTTTTCTTCCAGAACATTCAGGCTGATCTGACCAACCAGATCTTCGTAGTTATCCTGTACCTCTTCTTCTTCAACGACTCCAAACTCTTCTAAATTCTGAGGTGCATCACCAGTCTGATTCAAATGCATGATGGACTTAACGTCCTCAACATTCAGCTTAAAGATCTGATTCGACTCTTCATACTTGAACCACATGAGTTCTTTGAAGATCTCTGTCTTCAGGTACTTGGCTTTTCCTTCTCTTGTTTCGAGATACTTGACCTTTTTTGGAAACTTGGCAAGCGCATCCATATAGGTGTCAAGCTCATAGTTGAGACAACATTTTAATCGGCCACATTGGCCGGATAGCTTTTCGGTATTGATTGAGAGGTTCTGATATCTGGCAGCTCCTGTTGAAACAGATTTGAATTCTGAGAGCCATGTGGAACAACATAGTTCGCGACCACATGAACCAATTCCGCCAATTCTTCCCGCTTCCTGACGAGCACCAATTTGGCGCATCTCAATTTTGATTCTAAACTCTCTGGCAAACTGTTTTACAAGCTCACGGAAGTCTACTCGATCTTCAGCCGTGTAATAGAAAGTAGCTTTTTTCCCATCTCCCTGAAACTCTACATCACCAAGCTTCATATCGAGATCGAGACTTCTTGAGATCACTCTGGCTTTCACCATGATCTCTTTTTCTTTCTCACGAAGATCTTTCAGTTTCTTTAGGTCCTCTTCTTCTGCTTTACGCTGAATATTTCGAATAATGTCGCTTTCCTTGACCTTCCTTTTCTTGAGTTGAAGCTTTACCAGTTCACCTTGAAGGGTGACTTCACCAATGTCATAGCCTTGCGCGGCATCGACCAAAACACAGTCACCCCGCATCAGATCGAGGTTAGAGACATTCTTGTAATAGCCCTTTCGAGCTCCGTTCTTGAAACTTATTTCGACCGTTCTGAAACCAGGGTCGTGGTCGGCAAGAGGAATATCTGCAAACCAATCGAAAACATTCAGTCTATTACATCCACCGCTGGAGCATCCGCCATTGCTTTGACATCCTCCCGGTTGACCGTCGACTGCGGTGCCACAACTACCGCATCCCATACTATATATCTTTGAAGCTGTTCCGAATTATCGGGACTGCCCGTTTATAAATTAACCACGACTTCGGTCTCCTGACCGGCTAAAGCCTTCCTTGCTTTTAGGGAGGCATCCATCATTTGGATCTTAGCATTGCCGTTTCGTTCGATAAAGTAATGTAAGTTATTGAGAACTTCAGAAAATTTAGCCAACGCATTTGCATTCAGGACTTTTGCTGCCTTTTTTGCGATGGCACCTGCTTCGCCTTCTAAACGAGCCTCCAAACCTGTCATCTCAGCAAGCACCTCTCTCGTAAAGAATAGCCCGTACTCACAAAAAGTCTTCTGGTTTTCTCTTCCAATGCCACCAAACTGATTAACTGAATCACTAAGAGCTGGAAGAAGGGAAGAGCGGTTTGTCAGTGCCAGATTGATCGTGGTCTTGAACCAGGCAAGAAATAATTCTGCGTTCTCATCGGCATCATGCATAGCAAGATGCTGTGCCGAGAGATAGTTGCCATCGGCCATTAAAGCAATGTGTCGGGCATCCTCCTCACTCATTTGATGCTCGCTTATGAGTTTTGAAGTCATCTCTTCATCCGAGATCGGGGGAAGACTCACGACCTGAGTTCTGGATAAAATGGTATTCAGGATTCGGTCGCGGTTTTCTGCGATAACAATGAATACGGTATTTTCGGGTGGCTCCTCAATGATCTTCAGAAGGATATTTCCCTCTCTTCCAAGGTTCTCCGCCATCCAAATGATCTGAACCTTGTACTTCCCCTCAAAAGCCATGAGGTTAAGCTTGTGAATGATATTATGGCATTCCCGAGCAGTAATATTTCCCTGTCGGTTTTCCGCATCTATTGATTGCAGCCATTGAAAACTATTCAGGTAAGGGTTCTCTAAAACAGCCTCCCGCCAGTCTTTCACCCAGTCATCTGAAATGGGAGGGTCAGTCTGGTTCTTCTTCTTAATCACCGGAAAGCAAAAATGCATATCAGGATGTGCAAGCTTTGCCGATTTCTTGCAGGCATTACATACGCCACAAGAGTCTGTTTCGCCCGGGTTTTCACAGTTCAAATACTGGGCAAAGGCCAAACCAAGCGGCAATGATCCGGTACCTTCTTTTCCAAGAAAAAGTAAAGCTTGTGGAACACGATCCTGTTTGGCTGCCTGGATCAATCTTTCCTTAGCTGCCTCTTGTCCGATTACATCTTTGAACTGCATTAAAGCAAACCTACATTTTTCAGGATTGAATCATCCAAAGGACCAACACTCGATCTGTAATGCTCAATCAGCTTTCCATCCTCATCGAAGAGAAACTTGTTAAAATTCCAATCGATATCGCCAAGATCACTTTCGTTTCCAAGTTCTTCAAACAATGGGTGACGGTCATCGCCAATCACTTTAAGCTTTTCACTTAAGGGAAAACTTACCCCATAGTTTATCTGACAGAACTCCTGGATCTCTTCAGCAGAACCTGGTTCTTGTGCACCAAAATCATTGCTGGGAACGCCTATGATCTGCAATTTATCCGATGCCTGATCATTAAGCTCCTGTAATTGCGCATATTGAGGTGTATAGCCGCAGGCAGAGGCGGTATTAACCAGTAGAATCTTCTTTCCTTTAAACTCACCGAGGTTGATCTCACCACCGGAAAGACCTTTGAGTTGGTAATCGTGAATGCTCATGGGCTAAAGTTAAAAATTGCTCGGCTCAACTTTATCGCCAATTTTTTATTGTAAGCTTATAATTCGTAAGTGATAGAAAAATGAAAGTAGCTGTTTACAGAAAGGCCCATTTCAACGCTGCCCATCGATTATTCAATCCAGCCTGGAGCGCAGAGAAGAATAATGAGGTTTTTGGTCTATGCAACAACCCCAGCTTCCACGGACATAACTATGATCTGGAAGTTAAAGTGGTAGGAGAGATCGATCCAGAAACCGGCTATGTCATTGATCTAAAGATCTTAAAGGACATAATCGAGCAGGAAGTTACCAGCCGATTTGATCATAAGAATCTCAATGTGGACATAGTGGAATTCAAGAGTCTTAATCCTACTGCTGAGAATATTTGTGTGGTGATTTACGATCTGATCAAGTCCAAGCTCGATCCGAAATACGACTTGCAGATCAGACTTTACGAGACACCGAGAAACTACGTCGAGTATCCGGTTTCAATCTAGAGACAATTACAATTTTCTTTCTGGCAATTTTCTGAGCCTCTTTGGCGGATATGAATCTTTGCCTTTGAATCTCGATTGGGGGTGGTAGCTTGAGATCGGGAGGAGGAGGCGGGCAACCCAATTGTCTCCGCGGGAATGGACATTGGATTGCCCTCACTCAATTTTATAGATCCTCTCGGATCTCTCTTACACAGCGGACGTAATACCCGGCAGTATAATCAGTATAGCTGTGGTAGTACTCATTTTCTTTATCAAATGACTGAGCATTTGCCCATTCTCCATCATACTCACCTCTACTAATACTCCAGTAATCTGCACAATAGCCATAGCGAATAAAGGTTCCACAGAATCTCATCATTCCACAAGGTTCAACATTGAAACCGTATTTGTCGATTCCTTCCGATCCTTCTTCCCAGCCAACAGTGGATTTTAAAAGATAGCCTGGTTCACCATATTCATAGATTTCATCCAATAGAGTTCCCCATTGCTCTGAATCTGGCACATCCCATGCCACCGGGGCTAGGTTCTTCTTGTTATGGACTGCATAGAAGTTGTACGCCAATCCAATATTTAAAGAGTCCTGGGTAGCAAAATTGAAGAAGGCCCAGCAAGGCTGTTTTTTCTCGCAATACTCCATCCATTCATTGGAGTTTTTTGCTTGAGGAATTTTTGTTCCATCGTTGAAGGAAGTCGCTTTGTAGTTTTCTGCAAGCCACTCCTGCTGTCCAATAATTACTGTCTTGTATTCATTTCCATTTTGATCCGTCACCTGTCCAAAAAGCAGATTTGCTATCAAAAGGAATGCGATTACTGTTGATTGGGATTTCATAAGACCTTTTTATTATAGAACGGGGAATCGTGGTTTTCGCATAAAAAAAGGCCGCTCCCCATGGAAGCGACCTCTCTTAGACCAAGATTGTTTTATCTCGGCCCGTAATCAACCAACCGCATTTCAAGATCGTCGGGAGAACTATAGTATTGTGTGAGATAGGAAACTAATCCTATGCCTTCGCTATAGTACCTGTTATTGAATCTTAGTCCGAGAGGGTAATTGGTATCTGCAGGAGCAATAGTTCCGCGGAAGTTGTAGCAGATAAATGTTCCAGCGGGGACGGTAATGTTTTCCTGGACAGGGTTTAAGGCAAAGTATCCTTCAGCCAGTGGATTTTGAGACGGCCCAAAAACCTGCATTCTGGTCTGAGTTGGATCAGTAGTAAACAAAATTGCCTTGGCAGGATAGGTGTAAAGAACATTGGCTGAATCAAATAGGTAGCGCTTTTGAGGATTTCCAAGAAAAGTTCCTTTCTGAATGAAATAGGTTCTTCCTCCAATAATAGTATCATCTACAATACGAAGGGTATCACTCATCATGAGCACTTCTCCGCCGGTTGATATGAGTCGGTACCAATCATAAGCCCAGTAATTTCCAACAGCAAGCTGGCTGAAGTTTTCAATCTCACCTACAGGCTCATTGGAATGTAAGCCCTCATCTTTGCAGGCAATAAAAAGAATAGAAATAGAAAGGATGGGAAGCAGCAATTTAATATTCATAGTGTAAGAGTTTGCCAGCAAACGAGGTCAATTTTTCCTTGTTTCGGCCTACGGCCGGATTGGTCAAACTCTTTACCCTTAGCATTTCTAAGAGCAATAACTATTTTCTCTGCCTGTTACGCTTTGTTCTCTACTTGATCTTGCAATTCTCAGGCAACCACTCTTCAAGCTTTTTGAGCATATCCTCACTTAGTGGGTTGCCCTTCACCTTTATCATTTCCAGATTACTGAGGTTCTTAATGCTTTCAGGGATCTCCTGGATTTGATTGTCAGAGATATCAAGGAATTCCAGATTGCTTAAAGTTCCGATCTCCTCAGGTAATGCACTTATGCTGTTCCCATCGAGGTAGATTTTTGTCAAATTGCTGAGGTTTGAAATACCTGAACCGATCCCAGTCAATCCCATGTTTCGAGCATTAAGCACTTCAAGCTCTGTGATCATGTAGACTGATGAAGGCAGGGTCTTTCCTTTTAAGTCAGTATCCCAAATAGCATTCAAGATCAGGGTATTATCATTTACCCTTCCTCTGTAAGCTTCTTCGGTGTTTCCCGGACTTGGATTTGAAAGTAAAGCGCCCAATCCCTCCTGAAGTATTTCTTCTGTTGAAGTAGGCTGAATAGTTGTTGCTGAACTAGAGAAGTCTTTTGAGAGATCGGCATAGATCTCACTATATCGATCTTCTGATATTAAATACTCGAGGTCTTCATTTTTTTGACGCTTAGCGAGTCTCTCTTTTAAATCTGGAGCTTTATATGTTTTTGCAGAAAAATCAACATCCGGGTTGCTTTTCATTGCTCGTTTTTCAAATTCAATTTTTTCTGCCCAGTCAGTTAATTTTTGAACTTCATTGGTATTAACCATTCCGGTGTTAGCGATCTTCAAAGCTTCACCGATATGATATGAAGCCTGCACATAATCAGCTTTCCAATATAAGGCGATGCTCAAATTTTCATGAAGTGCCTGGGTTACATTTGGATTGACCTTTGCTTTCTTGTCCTCTAGATTAGACTCGGTCAGCATTGATTTCCAAACTTCAATCGGCCCGTCAAGGGCCTCAAAGTTTTTATACTCTAGAGCGTTTACTGCAGTTTCTGAAGCCTCCTCCGAAGCTGAATAATCATAGTCCTTGCCTTTTCCATAATAGAAATTGAACTTTTCTTTCTCCTGGATAAAAAAGAGCCTTGGATATAGCTCATCTGCTATATTCCCTATTTGAATAAGAATTGCTTTTCTGCTTAGATGGCTTTTTCCTTTCTTTTCGAACGCTGCCTCAAGCTTTTCCTTTGAGGTATAATTGACCACTTTGACGGTAGTGGTGCTCCCTCCCTGCTCATTTTTTGAATGAGTCTCAATTTGCTCATTACCGAATTGGAGTGTCATTTCAGGATCTATCTGAAAGGCATCTAAAAGATCTCCGTTTGAGTTTTTGATTCTTACAACTGTTGGCAGGTTGTAGTTTATTGAATAGTAATACTGAACACAATTTTCACCAATTGCGCAGCTTGCCTCTTTAGTTTTATTTTCTGTTATAAACCCTGCTCCAAATCCAACTTCTATTAATAGATCAGCATTTGAGTTCACCACTTCTGCCGGTGAGTAACTGAAGTATTTCATTTTGGCCAACCTTTCGGCATCACTCTTCATGAAATCCATATTCCCGAGGTAGTGCCTTAGAGTATCTTTGGAAAATGTATGGCCGCCGGTAAAGACCTGGAATTCAATTTTTGAAACCCCGCTGACTGGTACTAGGGGCTTTTGAGTGTATTCAATTGTTGCCGTGTTTGAACCTGTCTTCTGTGCAATTATGTCTGTGAAACAGAAGATGCCAATAAGGATTAATAGGTGTAAATGTGGCTTCATTTTCAAATTTTCCCTAAATGTCCCAAAACCCTGCCAAATTGAGCAGCAACCTTTTTCCCATGATTGTTATCAATTAACTTGACAGTTTGACTCTTAACAATAACCTTACATAAAGTTAATAGACTAAATTTGCTTTATGACTATAAAACCAACCGTCTTTTGCCTCATATTGCTTGGATCTTTAGTATTAAGTGGGATATCTCAAACCAATATTTCTGGGATAATAAATACCTACTCAACTCTAACGGGTATTGATACAACGAATAACACTATAACCTTAAGCAGTGCATCTCATTTTAGTGCTGGGGACACGTTGGTTATAGTTCAGATGAAAGGAGCTACAATTGATACTACTAATTCCAGCAACTTCGGTGACATTACAAATTTAGGAGGCGCGGGATTATACGAGATTAATGTTGTTGAGTCTGTTTTAGGCAATACCGTTACGCTAGAGTTTTTACTCACAAACTATTATGATCCTGCTGGGACTGTCCAAGTAGTTTATATGCCAGTTTATCAGAGTGCGAGATTGACTGGGAATGTGTCCTCAAGTTATTGGGATGGAACTACTGGAGGAGTTTTAGCGCTATCGACAGTTGGTAATCTAAATCTAAATGGTAGAGGTCTATTAGCCAGTAATAGAGGCTCTCTGGGAGGGAGTTATCCTTTTGGAGCTGGAAATGGATGTAATTTCTTTACGAGCCACCCGAACTACTACTATGCAAACAATACATGGGAAGGATCTCCAAAAGGAGAAGGAGTAGCGGAATTTGTAACAGGCAGAGAATATGGAAGAGGTCCACAGGCAAATGGCGGTGGTGGAGGAAACGACCACAATAGTGGCGGTGGCGGAGGAGCACCCCTCAATGCAGCTGGAG
>CAXDOZ010000070.1:0-11922 GCA_963991145.1 uncultured Chitinophagales bacterium
AATCCAGAGAGAATGCGCTCAACAATGAAGACCGCCGACTCAAGCAAATGATGAAGCAGGTTCAGAGCATGCAAACCGATCTTGATCAGCAGAAGAAGCGGTTGAGTTTTGAGATGAAACAGTTCAAAGCAGAGGAACTGGCAAAAAAAGAATCCTTGCTGAGAGATTTTGAGAAAGAGGTCAAGAAGGAGAAGAAAAGCAAGAATGAGCTTGAGGAGATTCGCGCTTCACTGCAGAAAGAGCGAGGAGCTCTCGGTAGTGATCTGAAAGACCTGAAGAAAGAGCTCTTTACCAAGAAATCTCAAGCTCCTATCCAGGAAGGATCAAAGGTGAAGATGCTGGAGAGCGATGTCGAAGGAATCGTAGAGTCGATCAAAAAGGATAAGGCCAAGGTGCGCTTTGGCATTGTGAGAACGGAGGTGGCGATCTCTGAATTGGTAGCACTTGAAACAGCTAAAAGAGACATCGGGCCGAAGGCCCAACATAAGGTTACGAAGAACGAAAATGCTGTTCAGGAGCTCGATCTGAGAGGAATGTTTGCAGAGGATGCCATGAGGCAGGTTGAGGAATTCATAGATCAGGCAATTATGGCTGGATTGCCGAAGGTTCGCATCATTCATGGTAAGGGCAAAGGCAGATTGCGCGATGTGACATGGAATAGTTTGAAACAGCATCCGCATGTTACAGGATATGCTCATCCACCAAATAATGAAGGCGGCGATGGAGTAACGATCGCTGAACTCTAGCTATTCGCAGCTTATCCAGGCTCCCGGAAAGAGCTTTTCCGTGTCTTTCCAAATCTCAATATGGAATTTGTATTCGCTGGTTTCGCCGGCCATTGACTTACCGATCAGATCTCCTGCAGAAACCTTGTCTTTTGATGTAACCGTAGCCTCCTCCAGATCGGTAAAGACACTAAAATAATCTCCGTGCGAGACGATCAAAGTAACTCCCAACTCTCCCATTGCAATAGCTGAAACCACGATCCCTTCATGGATCGCGAGCACATCAGGCACATTGGCCAAAACATCCATGCCCGCTGAAGTGCTCAGATCTGATTCAATGTACAGCCTGCTGGCATCTAGAGAACCATCAGCTGTTGGGCAGCTCAATGAGCCTTTAGCTTCCTCGAAAGAAATAGTGTATTTCTCCAGATCTTCCTGCGCGCTCACAGTGAGGCAGAGGAAGGAAAAAAGTAGAATTGGAATTAAACGAGCAGCGTAATTCATACGCCGCTAAGTTACCAACTTTCAATCTCTGGCTTGTTCTGCAGAATGTCTTCGATCTTCTGCATCATCTCGTCATTTAGAACCTTCACAGTATCAAGACATTCGAGATTCTGCTGCATGTGAGAAACCTTTGAGCCACCAAGAATCACCGTACTTACATTCGGGTTCTTCAGGCACCATGCAAGGGCCATATTGGTGAGTGTGATCCCGGCCTCATCGGCCAGATTCTTAAGTTCTACCGTTTTGCGCAGATTGTCTTCATTGCCTAAAACTCGGTCTTTCAGCCAATCCAGGCCTTCGATCGACATGCGCGTATCAGTAGGATTCGCATCAATGTATTTCCCTGTAAGGAGACCACTTGCCAATGGAGACCAGATCGTGGTTCCAAGTCCAAAGTTCTCGTAGAGCGGACGATACTCAGCCTCGAAGCGCTCGCGATGGAACATATTGTACTGCGGCTGCTCCATAACTGGTTTGATGAGGTTGTATTTCTCTGCAACTAGATGTGCTTCTGTGATCTGCTGCGCCGACCATTCAGATGTTCCCCAGTAAAGGATCTTTCCTTGCTGGATCAGATTATGCATAGACCAAACCGTTTCTTCGATTGGCGTATTGATATCCGGGCGATGGCAGAAGTAAAGGTCGAGGTATTCAAGCTGGAAGCGTTTTAGTGCAGCTTCGCATGCCTCTACGATATGCTTGCGCATCAAACCTTTTTGATTGGGCTTATCCCCTCCCCAGAAAACCTTGGATGAAACGGTATAGCTGCTTCGGTCCCAGTTCATCTTCTTAAGGATCTTTCCCATCACGATCTCTGACTGACCGCGTGCATAGATCTCTGCATTATCGAAGAAGTTCACGCCATTATCGTAGGCAACTTTCATCATTTCTTCGGCGATATCATCACCGATCTGCTTTCCGAAGGTTAACCATGAACCAAGAGAGAGCGCTGAAACCTGTAATCCGGATCTTCCGAGTCTTCTGTATTCCATTTTGCTATGTTGATTTTAAGGGGTTAAGAGATGAGCCTTTGTATATCTTTGCGGCCATGTTAAATCGAGACGCTTTTAATGCTGAAATGTTCAAGTACGACGGGGATTCTTATCTGGAATTTCTGGCCAGCCTGGACATGGAATCTGCAAAGGCCCTGAATTACAGTGAAGAGGATCTGGAGCAGATCAAATCCAATCTGAATCAGATCGAAGAGCAGATCAATTTCGTGCAATTGGATGCGAAGTTGTACAATCACTTATCGGAGATCGAGAAGGATGTGAAATGGTATTTGATCCTTGAGCCTCTTTGTAAGGAATCGACATTGCTATTCCCATGGATCTATGCCATGGCCTATACCAATGAGTCATTTGACCTGAAGCTGTGTATTCAGGCGGAAGAGATCGAAAGTGTAAAGAGCATTCAGGGAGCCAATTACCCGAGCTTTCCTCAATTGATCTTTGACGCAGAGGGCGTAGAGGCGCTTGATGAATGGGGTCCCAGGCCTCAATCGGCCCGAAGGGCTTTAGAAGAGTTGAAAGTCTCAAAAGACTGGAAAACTTATACCGATTGGTATAAAAAAGAAGGCTTCAACGACCTTCAAACAGAATTTGTAAATCTTAGTAAAAGCTGGTTATGAGCAAGTTAGTAGAGAAAACCTCAGAGATAAAGATCAAAGTTGCCTTGAACAAGAACAAGGTGCCTGTAGACATTAAGTGGCAAGCCACCGATTCAGAGAATGCTGAGTTAAAGGACTGTAAATCAGTTATGCTGGCGGTTTGGGATCCATTTGAGAAGGATACTTTGAGCATTAACCTCTGGACCAATGAAATGATGGTTGATGAGATGCACGCTCACTTCTTCAGAACCATGACCAATTTGACCAATAGTTATTACCAGGCGACTGGTAATCCCGAGGTGATTCCTATGATGCAGGAAACCATTAAGGAATTGGCTAAGCGTACTTCAGACTGGGAAGAGAAAAAATCTAAAGGAGAAGCCGGTTAATCCAGCAAACCTTCTAGAGCCTATTCTAATTTTTCGATACGAGCTTTAAGAGCTTGGTTCTCGGTAGCTAATTCTTTGATGGCATTGATTTGGATGTAATCGAGAGCTGAACCGTCGTAAGTAAGGTACTCTCCTATTCCAGGATTAAGAACTTCACCAGTTACTTCATCAACTTGTTTTCCAAGTTCCATGCGCTTAACCATATATGGTGCGACCTCTTCAATTTGCTGCGCTCTTACACCTACAAATTCACGCCCGTCATCTGGAGCTGCCATTCCATTATACTGGAAAGTGATCGGATCGATTTTCATAAGAACTGAAAGGCCATCAGTGAATGAGTTAATATTCTTCTTCAATCGCTCATCAGAAATAGTTGTCCAGTTACCACCACCAGTCTTGTAAGCTGCACCAACAACCTCAAGATCATCTTCAATGTAGAGATCTTCGTCACCTGTTGCATAGGTGATTGTTGGAGAGGCAGCGTCTCCAATTACGTTTGCAGTAGTATTAACTGCTCTTCCAGCATTTAAGACCCCATTGGTGGCATCGGTAATAAAATCACCTTCTGATCTAATATTTCGTATCTGATCTGGGATCAAGTCTGTTCCATTGTCATTCCAGGGAAGTGTTACACCATTTCCTCCACTAATGGTCAATACGCCTGTAGTTGTTGTATAACTAAGGGTTTGATTATCGGTTGGAAGTGCAGTAGCACTTAGATCACCATTAGCATTGGCGATCACCATTCTGTTACCTGCTCCTGCAAGGGAAGTAACTCTTAAGGAACCATTAACTCTTAATTGGTTCAAAGAAAAATCACCCCAGATCAAAGGTGCGGTAGTGCTACTATTGTCAATGTAAAGCTTATTTGAACCCAACTCGTTAGATCCTGCTGAATAGCCAAGAAACACATTCGCATTCCCAGTATTGGTAGCCCCGGCATTTGTACCAAGGAAGGTATTAAAATCGCCGTCGAGCTGATTTCCTGCTCCTGATCCAATTACGGTATTTGAATTCATGGTTCCACTTGTGTTATAGGCAGCAAAGGTTCCCATAATAGTATTGAAACTTCCCGTGTCAATACCTCCTCCCGCTTCTAATCCAAAAAACGAGTTACTTGTGCCTTGATTCATATCTCCTCCTGCACTGAAACCTGCCATAGTGTTATAGTTTCCAGCTCGGATCGCCTGCCCTGCAAAATGGCCCATTGCTGTGTTATAAAGACCTTCAAAATACCTTCCGGAAAAACGACCAATTGCAATATTCTGATCACCGGTTAGGTCAGACCCTGCCGAGACCCCCAATCATAATATTCAAATTCGCCGTGTTATTGATCCCCGCAGAGTTTCCAATCATCACGTTCGTATTTCCAGTATTGTTTAGCCCTGTACTTTCACCAATCATTACATTGGCGTTACCTGAATTCTGCCTACCACTGAAAGCACCTATCGCAGTATTAGCATTTTGAGTCCCATTTGCTAAATATCCCGCAAAGCTACCTATGTAGGTATTTGAATTCCCTGTACCTATGCCAGCTCCAGACTCCTGACCTAAAAAAGTGTTTGATAAACCGGTTACAAGGTCATTCCCTGAATTGTAGCCTATCATATTATTGTAACTACCATTGACCAGGTTAAACCCTGAAAAGGTCCCAAAGAAATTATTCATAATTCCCTCAGTATTTTGCCCGGCATTCCGGCCAATCGCCTGATTGTAATATCCTTCCATATTAAGCCCAGCATTCACTCCAAGAGCTATGTTATTGTTACCGGTATTGTTTCTACCAGCTCCTAGCCCAATAAACGTATTTACTCCACTTGTACTGTTACGCCCTGCGCCGGTACCTACAAATGTATTTGAGGAACCTTCACTATATCTACCTGCCTCGTTACCAATAAAAATGTTGCTTGAATTTGTAGAGTCATAATGGCCGGTTAAATATCCAATGAATACGTTGCCCGTCCCCGTTAAGTGATTCTCTCCTGCATGCGCTCCCAGGAAGGTGTTAAAACTTGAATTGGATTGATAACCTGCCCGAAACCCAACTGCAGTGACAGCGTCCCCGCCATTTATAGTCCTTCCGGCCTGCCTACCAATAAGAGTATTATTAAAACTAGTCCATGAGTAGCGACCAGCCTCGGTTCCAACATAGGTGTTACCTCCAAAATTGCTGCTATCGCCCGCTAATGCCCCAACAAAGGTGTTAAAGCTATTTGCATTGGTTCTTCCCGAATGATAACCAACATAGGTATTGAAATCTCCCCCTATATTATTCATACCGGCTTTACTACCTACAGTAACTGTATAGAAAGCTCCGGTGCTCCTGAATGAAGCAGAATCTCCAATTGCTACAAGATCACTTACACCAATATTATTTTCTAGTGCATTTGATCCAATCGCCACGTTTCCACTTGCTACAGTTCCCAGCCTTCCAGCATGAAAACCGTAGGTCGTATTATTCATACCAGTGCTATTGCTAAAACTTGACCTATGTCCCATACTTGTATTTCTGCGGCCATTGATCGTGTCTGATGGATTTGTATTGTATTGCGAATAAGCACCAACAGCCACATTTCCTGAGACCCAATTAGTATCTCCAGCCTGAGCAATATTGGATAATCGATGCAAAGCGAAGTAACCCACTGCCACACCCTGGCTCTCTCCATTTGCTCTAAACATGGCCCCACGCCCAACAGCGGTATTGTAAGAACCAAACTGCCCAAGTTCAAGAGCTCCTACTCCCAGAGCAACATTGTGTTGCCCGTAAAGATGATTTCGTAAAGCTCGCCAACCAACAGCTACATTGGCATTACCGGCAGTGTCGTAATGCATCGCTTCTACCCCAACAGCAGTGTTGAAGCTATTGGTCTTGTGACTAAAGAGGGCATAATAACCCACAGCTGTATTCGCAGTTCCATCTACGCTGTTATACATGCTGAAGGAGCCAACTGAAGTATTCGCCCAGGAAACAAATTCCCCAACAGGCTGATGTCTGTACATTGCATAAGGTCCAATAGCCACATTGTAAGCTCCACCTGAATCTGCAAAGAACAAAGCAGCCGGACCAATTGCTGTCTGCCAGTTTCCAATGGTATTATTGAATAGAGCAGATCTACCAATGGCAGTGTTATAGCCCCCTGAAATATTCTCTTCCATAGCACCCGCTCCAATGGCGGTATTGCGCTGTCCTGCTTTATTCGCCCGAAGGGCATAATAACCCACACCAACATTAAAGATCCCAGATACACTATCCTTTAGTACATCATCACAAATAGCGACATTCGCTCCGGCAGTGGCATTCCTTAGCGTGTTCTTACCTATGGCGATATTCGCTTCACCTGAATCAGAATTGAAAAGAGCAGAATCCCCAATTCCTACGTTTTGTGCTGTGTTATTGGCATAAGCTCCTGCATTCCCGCCGATGTAAACACTGCTTTTGACATCGCTTTGCCCAAATCCGGCCGAAGGGCCGATAAGTATGCTACCAGAATCGCTAAAAAGCTCAAGGCATCCATTTGGCAAAAGCTTCATTCGCATGACGCTATCAACCTTGAATATGATTGGAACAGAATCAAGGGTTCCTAGGAAATGAATTGCCGGATCCAGCCCTGTATTACCCTCTACTTTCCATCCAATTGAATCAAAAGGGATCTTGACAAAGTTTCCATTTGAAATAAAGAGGGTGTCCTTGCTGAAGCTCAGATTTTGCAGCTCATTATCCGGGATGGTATCATTGTAACTACCCTGAAAGTCAAGGGGTTTCAAGCTTGTACCATCATATCCTAAGAACTGAGTTCCATTCCATTGAATGGTACCGGGATTTAGGCTATCAGTGCTACCAATTTTTATCGCTCCATCGATATCCAGTTTTTCTTTGGGGTCATTCGTTCCGATACCAACATTGTTGTCTTGAGCCGAAAGGCTATAAGCGATTAATCCAAAAGCAACTAGAAAAGATTTCTAAGGGTAAAAGTCAGGGGTCTCATACGGTTAGATTGGGTTATTACTAATCTAACTAATAGATGTAATATTTTCTTAATGCTTTTAGCTAAGTAGCTCATTTTCAATAATTTTTAGTAAGAACAGAGGCGGATTGTCTTTGAGCTTTGGTCTATTCCCTCTGAACATTAAACAGGACAAGCTTATAATAACATGATACATGATGATTGAAATTCATTTGATTTGCTTGATTACATTAGCATCGATCTAAACTTAAATAAAGCCCTATGCGTAAGCTCTACTCCCTTATTCTTTCCTTATTAACTATTGGAATATTCAGCCTTGATCTAGGTGCCCAGGTAAACCCTGACTATGTTGTTACAAAGTCTGGGAACACGATTGAAGGAGAAGTAAAGACTCTTGAATTCTCAATCCTTGATTTTGATACAGACCAGGCCGGTCTATTATCAATTAAATGGACTGATGTAGTTAAAATTCGCTCAGTTTCTCAATTTGAGATCACTTTACCTAATGGTGATCTGATCATTGGTAAGCTAGATACTACTGCAAATGACTTTGAGGTAAAGATCACTGATGAAGAGGGTAAAGTAACTATCCTTCCCCTGCTTGAAGTCACCGGTTTTGAATCTGTCAATAAGACATTCTGGTCAAGAATAGATGGTTTTATCAAACTAGGTGCGAGCTACACCAAAGCCAGTCAGGTTGCACAGTTCAATGCCGGAGCTGAAGTAACATACAGAACCTATCACGATGAAGTTGGGATCTACGGGAATACGGTACTTACTCGTCAGGTTGAGATCAATGATACAGTAACTGTTAACCGAAAGCAGAACCTGAATGCAGAGTATAAAAGATTCTTCAATCACAGATGGTTTGTAGGAGTTAACTCGGGAGTTGAGCAGAATACAGAACTTGGATTGCTTTCAAGGTTTCTCGCCGGTGCTACAGTTGGTAAAACCCTCTTCCAAAACAAGTCTCAATTCTTTCAGGCTTCCTTAGGTTCTACATATACCTGGGAACGTTCGGATGATGGCCAATCCGTAAATAACGCGGAGGGTATTGTTGGTGTTTACTATAAGGTCTATAAGCACTCAATGCCTAAAATCTATCTAACTACTTACTGCAATACCTATCCATCGTTCACCACAGGAGGCAGGGTTCGTGTAGATGCCCAGATCGATTTTGACATCGAGATCATTTCCGATTTCACCCTTGGAATATCAAACTACCACAACTACGATAACAAACCTATTTCAGCTACCGGTTCTACTTATGACTGGGGATTTGTTTTCACAGTAGGTTATTCCTTCTAATTGATTGCCAGCTGATAAAACTTTCTTAAAAATCCTACTATTTTTCGCCCTCCAACAATCGAGGGTCTATGCGCATTTTTACTTTCCTGATCTGCTTCTTTTCTTTTGTCACCATACTGGAAGCTTCCGTTGATGGAATCTATTTTGAAGAGATAGGCACAGTGAAAGGAGTTGGAAATTCTTCTACTGAACAGAGTTATAGTTTCCGCCACCTGAATCCTGCCGAAGGCATAAATTATTACAGGCTTAGCCAAACTGATTTCGATGGGAGTTCAGAGACCTTCAATTTGATATCAATTGATTTCTCAATGGAAGGTGATCTGATTCTCTATCCAAATCCTACTCGAGGTGCCATCATCCTGGAGAGTGATCAAATCAGGTCTGTTGAAATCTACAATTATCTGGGAGCTCTTGAGTCACAAATTTCTGTTGAGAATCTCGGGGCTAATACTTTGCAAGTAGATATTAGTTCATTGAAAAAAGGATATTACTTTTTAAAATTTGGCGCTGAATACTACAGGGTAATTAAAAAGTAGCGAATAGGTATATATGTAGAGAATCATATCACTTAGACCGGTGATTATCAGAGATATTCGCATCATATGTGCAAGGAATATTGAGCGAAAATCACTAATTTAATTAACTAAAGTTGTTTGATACCACTACTTAAAAACCCCGCTATGTCACTCTCCCTCAGTAAGCCAAAACTTAATCTTTCAGCAAGTCTGTGTATTTTCTTTTTAGTTGTTTTTGGATGTCTCTTTAGTTCTTTCGAGGCTCACTCTCAGTGTGTCCCAAGGACTAATTTCTATTGGGGAGAGATCATTCCAGATTGTGACACTTTTGCAACATCAAATAATGTTGGACCTGGTACATATTTTAGAGTCCCTGTCACAGCAGGAGTTAGTTATTCAATCAGCACCTGTAATTCAACATTTGATACACAATTGACAGGCTTTGAAGGTACAATCATCAATGCCAGCATCTTTTATAATGATGATAGTGGCCCATTATGCGGCGGGAATACTGCATCAATTACTTATACTCCCAATTTTACTAACTATATGAGAGTAAGTGTGACCCAATATAATTGTCTGCCAGGAGGGTCAACCTCAGCTATAGTTCAGGTTAGAGAGAATTCAATTCCTGCCCCTACTGTTCAGGCAAGCTCCAATTGTATTTACAACAACCCTACACTCAGCGTAACAAATCCGGATTCTATTTATGACTACTTCTGGCAAACTAATCCGAATGGCACAAGCGTAGCCGACACGGGACTAAGCTTTCAACCCGCATCAGTAGGAACCTATTATGTACGACCCAGAAGTCCGATCAATCCTCAGGGCGGTGGGGGCTGCTGGAGTCCAGCAAGTACTCCTATTGTAATTGGAGGAGTAACAAGTTCCACCTTAATAGATACCTCTTGTGATAGTTATGTATGGGCACTCAATGGTCAGACCTATGATTCTTCGGGGATCTACTACGACACCATCATGAATTCATTTGGCTGTGATTCATTCGCCAGATTAGACCTCACATTAAAGAGTTCTTCGATGGACAGTGTTTCAGAAGCTGCTTGCGATAGTTTCACCTGGCAGCTTAATGGAATGACATATGATTCAAGTGGAGTTTATCGGGCCATACTCACCAATGCAGAAGATTGTGACTCGGTAGTTTATCTGAATCTCACAATTACAGATTCAGATGGTGCTGATGCAAGCTTTACTTATTCGGTGTCAGGCACAACGGTCACCTTTACCAATACAAGTACTGGAGCAACAAGCTATTTATGGTCCTTCGGAGATGGGAACATCTCTTTGATGACAGATCCAGTCCATACCTACGCCGCTCCTTCCAGTTCATATGAGGTGATTCTATCCGCTTCTAATGGCTGCGGGTTTGATTCGGACACTACCACTATCCTGGTTTCATCAATTGAAGGTCAATTGAATGCCTTTGAGGTTAAAGTATATCCTAATCCTTCGAATGGACTATTCTATCTCGATCTATCTGATTTACCTTTTGAGGAATTGAGTATTTCTGTTTTTGATGTGAATGGTAGTGAGGTCTATCAAACAACCTCACTCGCAAACAGCTCTGAACCAATGCAGCTTGATTTGTCAGATCTTCCTAAAGGGACTTATATGATCTATTTGAGCGATGGTGAACATGAAGGCATAAAGAGAATACTATTGCATTAGTTCTCGTGCCTTACGGCATGATGTCTTAACTTGTAAAAATGCTTTTTAACTGTTTGAGCAGAGCTTTGGCTCTGCTCTCTTTTTTAATCTTCCATCATTCTCTTTTAGCCGCTGATTGCAATGTGGCCAGCTCGCTGATCAAGTCAGATAAATACGAAAAAGCGATCGCAATTCTCGACAGCTGTTGCCAGGATCAGGAGATCGACTGTATGAACCAATTGGCTTATTGCCATTACATGCTAGGCCGCTTCCCGGAGGCAATTGAGCAGTATTCTAAGGTTCGCTCAATCGACTCTACAAATGAAGAAGCCACCCAACAGTTGGGCAAGATCTACTCTGCACAGGGAAGAGATGGAAAGGCGGTATTAATGTATGGTCAATTAGTATCCAGCGATTCGCTAAACTCTTTTTACTGGCGTCAATACGCGAGGAAGCAGATGGATATGGGCGCCATTGAGAATGCGATGAGCTCATATGAAAAATGCCTGGACCTTAACTCTGCTGACCAGATCGCTACTTCAGAGCTAAGCTCACTTTACCTCGACCTGCAGATCTACCAATTAGCAGATAGTCTTATTCAACAAGGAATGCAGAACGATAGCCAGAATCTCGATCTGATCAGGCTTGGATGCAGATCTGCATACATGCAGAAGGACTATGAATTGCTATTAGATCTTCTTGCTTCAGTTCCAGAGCTAAGCGGCGATACGGGAATCTATGAAATGAAAATGATGGGAATTGCCCATTTCCATCTTGGTCACTACGGAACCTCAGTCTCTTATCTGGAACCAATTGTTGAAGAAGTTCAGGATAAGGAGGCAATCCTATTCTATTTGGGAATGTGTTACAGAGAGATAGGCCACTACCCTATGAGCGAATCCTATTACGATAAAGCGATCGCTGCTGGAATTACTGATAACCTCGACAGCTATCTCGAGCATCTTGCCTTTGTCCAATTCAAGCAACTCTACTACGAAGATGCTATCGTGAATTATAAGAAAGCTTACAGCATGAATTCTAAGCCAGTAATCCTTTATCACCTGGCAAGATGCTATGATGAGATGTATTTTGCGGAGAGAGGTTGATTCGGTTAATGCGGTTAATGTGGTTAATGTGGTTAATGTGAAGGTCAAACTTTACTAATGCGCCCCTCTTCACTACCCTGATTGAGCACAATCCTCATTACCCTATTATCCCATTATCATATTCCCCCATTAAATC
>CAXDOZ010000071.1:0-11903 GCA_963991145.1 uncultured Chitinophagales bacterium
ACTTTATGTGGAGTTAATGTGCTTGACCTTTTTGCCAGCACTACAGGTGGATCAGGAACAGCATGGTATAGTTGGAATACTACTGCAGGTACATTAGACACCTTCAATTCTGCTACAAACAGACTTACAGCGAATGGGCCGGGTATCGTATTCGTAACAGCTTCAGACAGCGGAGGATGTTTTGCAAGTGATCAGATCTATGTTGATCTCGATTCAGCATGCTACAGCTATCTGGGTGGTAGAGTTTACGCTGATCAAAATGGAGACTGCGTAGCTGATACCAATGACCTTGGTATTCCAAATGTGATGATCGAGGCAACGGATGGAAACATCAGTATTTTCGATTTCACTGATGTAAATGGAGATTACAACTTCCAGGTTGGAAATGGAAGCTGGGATATTATCCAGCATGCTCCGGCATATTACGCTCAGATCTGTCCAGCTGCAAATCATAATGTATTGATTGGTGGCCCGGGTACAGTTCTTCCTAATCTACACTTCTACGATACGCTTCAAGGTGTAAATGATCTTAGGATCTACAACAACCTTTGGGTGATCCGTCCGGGCTTCCAGAGATGGGGATTCATCTATGTTTGGAATGATGGAAACACCTACAGAAGTGGAAATATAGAATTGACTCATCCAGCCGGAGTAACGATGGTATGGAACACTGGTTATACTCCAGATGCATATAACAGCTCTACTAGAGTTGCTAGCTGGAACTTCAGCAATCTTGCTCCAGGCGCTTATATAAGAATTACCTACCAGTATGTGGGTGATGCTAACCTAACGATTCCGCAGAATTTACCATTCCTTGCAGAGGTAAACCCAATTGCTGGAGATGCTACTCCTGCTAATAATGTTGATTTGGATTCTATTCCAGTAAGTAACTCTTACGATCCAAACGATAAGTCAGTAACACCTGCGGGTAATGGTCCGGATGGTGAGATCACAATTGATCAAACTACTCTTCAGTACCGTATTCGCTTCCAGAATACCGGAAATGATACTGCCTACTTAGTTGTATTGCGAGATACTCTTGATGAGGATCTAAATGTTGAGTCGATAAATTTAATTGGATCGAGCCACGACTTTGATGCTCGCATTGATTCAAATAGAGTATTGACTTTCCGTTTCGAGGATATTGATCTTGTAGACTCAGCAACTGATGAGCAAGGAAGTCAGGGATTTGTATTATTCGAGATCGGAATTGACAATCCTCAGATTGGAACTGTGGTGAAAAATCAAGCAGCAATTTATTTTGATTTCAATCCACCGATTTTCACGAATACAACAGTGAATACTATTGTAGAGAAGAGCGTTGGAATCTTCACTCCTGAAGAGAGCAATTTCGAGTTGTTCCCTAACCCAACCAGAGAGGATGTATTGATCCGCTCATTGGATGGTTCTGCTATCCATTTAGTTAAGGTCTTTGATCTGGCTGGATCAATGGTTAATAATGTACATACTCATGGCGAAACTCAATACAGATTGAATTGCAGCGAGATGCCGGGTGGCGTTTACCTAGTAGAGGTAGAAACTACAGATGGTCATCGTTCAGTTCAGAGACTGGTTGTGGAGTAATTGAATAATCTGCAGAAATGCAGATGTGCAGAAATGCAAAATGGCACGGGCTTCGGTCCGTGCTTTTTTTGTTTTACCACAAAGGGCACAAAGGGCACAGAGAAAAGGACAAATGAAAATTAGAGCCTTAAAGAATGTACCTGTGAACTCCTTCCTTTAAAGAGTGGACATTAAAATTGATCAATAGACCCACTTTTATTCCTGTCAATTTTAAATATGTGTGAATTTGGGCAAGGTGAACTGGATGAATGACCTCAACAGCTTTTAATTCCAGAAGGAGGCTATTATTTACTATCAAATCAGGCCTTAATCCTAAATCCAATTCAGCTCCTTTGTATTTAAATGGTATTTGAGAATTTGATTTAAAATCAAATCCCTGCTTAAAAAATTCATACTCAAGACATTCTTGATATACACTCTCCAACAATCCTGGGCCCAGCTCCTTGTGGACCTCCATCGCACATCCAATAATCCTATAGCTTAAGTCATTTTGAAGCATGGTTAAACCTAATCTCCTATGCTTTCTATTTCCTGTGAAAACTTATAAATGGGTGTCATTATCAAATGCCTGCTGTTATGTATTCAATAACTGTTTTATCCTCACCCCTTGAATCAATCCTCTGTGTCCTCTGTGCCCTCCGTGGTTCCTTTATTTTCCAAATCCCAAACCCTCCGTGTCCTCTGTGCCCTTTGTGGTTCCCTCATCCTCCGTGTCCTCTGTGGTTACCACCCAATTTTCACAATCTTTAAACCAATCACTCCTGCCATTGTCTTACCTTTAGACGTTCGTGAAAGCAAGAGTATTTTTCATCCTTAGTTTCCTGTTTTTCTGCATTACATTTTCGCAGGCGCAATCTGATAAGAAGATTGTTCAGTTCTCCGGTTATGTGATGACAAGTGATTCGCTTCAAGGGATTCCCTACGTGAATATCTACAATTTGGAGACGCGCACCGGGACTAGCTCTAAGGTTGATGGCTTCTTTTCAATTGTTGGGGCCGCAGGTGATCGGATCAGATTCACATCGATTGGATTCAATTCTGATATCTACGTTATCCCTGAAGACCTTCAAGGCTATAAATACTCAATCATTAAGCTTCTGACTAAAGACACCATCTACATTCCGGAGACCATCATTTATCCCTGGCCAAGTATTGCTGAGTTTAAAGTGGCATTTATGAATCTCGATCTGAGTGATGAGGATGTAGTTAACATCTTTGCTCTTGATCCTGAAAGAATGGCTGAACTGGCGTATAATACTCCAATGGATGGGAAGGAGACTTCCAGTATGTACCTACGTCAGGAAGCTCAGAAGTACTATTACAATGGTCAGGCTCAACCGATCATGTTAGCCAATCCATTTGCATGGGCACAGTTTATTAAAGCCTGGCAAAAAGGGGATTTCAAGAATAAGTAAGCTTAACGCTTAACTTTCTTCGGGAAGCGCATTCTGTACTCTGAGCTTACCTCACCACGACGGATTTTTTCCAACTTTCTCTTTAAGAACTGCTTGCGTAGTGGCTTTACATAATCTGTAAATAGGATTCCTTCGATGTGGTCGTATTCGTGTTGAATTACTCTTGCGGTCATACCACCAAACTCTTCCTCCTTTAGTTCCCAGTTTTCATTGTAGTACCTGATACGAATAGTCTCCTTTCGGGTGACTTCTTCTCTAATTCCTGGAATGCTTAAGCAACCTTCTTCAAAAGAAAAACTCCTTCCAGTTTCATCCAGCATTTCAGCATTGATAAACACCTCCTGGATTCCAGTTCCTTCATCAGGTTCATCCATCATTGGCTCTGAATCGATAATGAACAAACGGATTGCTTTTCCGATCTGAGGAGCAGCAAGACCCACGCCTTTAGCAGCGTACATGGTTTTGCGCATATTCTCGATCAATTCGGATAATCCTTCATAATCCTTATCAATGTCTTCACAAACCTTGCGAAGAACAGGGTCTCCATATGCTACAATTGGTAAAATCATATCTGATTACTTTCAAGGAATTCCTGTAAGATAATAGTTGCACTTACTTTATCGATCAATCCTTTGTCTCTTCTTTTCTTTTTCTTCACTCCGGCATCCCTGATCGCCTGCTCCGCCATCTTTGAGGTGAAGCGCTCATCTACTTCAAAGACTTGCTTTCCGGGGAATGCCTTTTTTAATTTCTCGATAAAGCGCTTTACTTCATCATAGATCTCAGAAGGGCTACCGTCAAGATTTACCGGAACTCCAATCACAAAGGATTCAATTTCCTCTTCGCGCCCATACTGGTTTAAGAAATGCAATAAGGATTTGGTCTCTACCGTATCCAATCCATTTGCAATGATCTTTAGAACATCTGTAACAGCAATGCCGCAGCGTTTAGTTCCATAATCTATTGCAAGGATTCGGCCCATTTTAGCCTTCTCCTTCCGGAATTGTATTAACCGAAATAGTCAGTATTGAATTAGCGGGCTGAGTATTGGCGGTTACGGTAACTGTTTTAACATCCTCTCCAGACTTTCCTTTACTGTTATACTCAACAGGAATCTTACCGGTCTCGCCTGGAAGAATTGGCTCTTGAGGACAAGCAGGAACTGTACATCCACATGATCCTTTACAGTTACTGATGATCAATGGCTCTTCACCAGTATTGACTACAGTGAAAGTGTATGAGACAATATCGCCTTCACTAACAGTTCCAAAATCATGTGATTCACTATCAAATTCCAGAGAGGTAACCGGATAGGTTGGAACCTCCTTTGGCATCGGATCGGCTTCTGAGTTAGTAACTGGCTTTGGAATATTTTTATCTAATCCTTGTTGGATCTGAGGATCAGGAAGAGGGGCATCCACTATCTCCTCGTATTTTTCACTTCTTTCAAGATTCCCTTCAGATTCTGATGAATCTCCACAGGATACCAGTAAGATGGTCACTGCTAAAATTGAGTATGCTATTGTTTTCATAATGCTTCTTGCTGCAAAAATATTAATCCAATCCTTTCATTAACCCTTCTTCGCAATAAACTGTTCGAATCCGTCAAGGTCAAGCGTATTTAAGCACATTTCTCTTGTCAATCCTCCCTTTCTGGCAGCGATGGTACCATAATGAATATCGTCAATGCCATTTATTTGGTGAGCGTCAGGGTTGATAGAGATCATTACACCTTTATCCATCGCATAAGGAATGTATCGCCAATCAATATCCAACCTCATTGGGTTTGCATTGATCTCAATAACTACATCATTTTCAGCACAGGCATCAATGATCTTATGGTGATTAACAGGGTATCCCGGACGAGAAAGAAGTAGTCGCCCGGTCATATGACCTAATATTTTTGTTGCAGGGTTCTCTATTGCCTTCATCAATCTCATCATGGCCTTCTCTTCATCCATTCTTAGGCTTGAATGGATGGATGCGATAATGAGGTCAAAGCTGTCCAGAACTTCAGCTGAGTAATCTAAACTTCCATCTGCCAATACATCAGACTCAATACTCTTGAAGACTTTGAACTTTGCACCTTCTGCCTGAAGTTTTTGATTCAGCTCATCTATCTCTTTCTGCTGAGCCAATACTCTTGTTTCATCTAATCCATTTGCATAAAAGGCGGAGCGTGAGTGGTCTGACATCACTAAATACTCATATCCTTTTTCAATACAAGCTCTCGCCATTTCTTCAACACTTGCTGCTCCATCACTCCAATTGCTGTGGTTATGGATGACACCTTTGATATCGGCTTCCGTTACTAGGTTTCCAATATTGTCAAGACGATCAAGGACTTCTGCTTCCCGCATCTCCGGAGGAACCAATTCTTTTCCCATTGCGGAATAGACAGAATATTCGTCCTCAAAAACTCCATTTGAAGGCAAGGCTGAAAGGCTTTCCAGATATGCTTTAGAACCTGTGGTTCTGATCCATTGTAATCCTGATTCTTCCCTGGGGGATAAGTGAAAATTGAGAGGAATACCTTCCGGGGATTTACCGGAAATAACTCCATCATTGAATTCGGCTGATTGAATAATTCCATTTTCTAATAGGATTCCCTCGAGATCATCTCTTGGGTCAATCAGCAAAAAATCAAGCCTCTCCAGGACTACAGCTCCTCGGCGGAAATCACCGGTTGGAAGTATTGATTCTGCAACTGAAAGTGATTTGAGATTTGATTGTATCAGATCAAACACCGGCTCAAGCCTGGCATACAGATACATTGTTCGATTGCTTAGATAATACTCAAGGCTTTCCTGGACATTCTTTTGGGTCTTCTCACCAAAGCCTTTCATTGTCATGAGTCGGTTCTCCTTGCAGGCATAGAGTAATTCCCCGGGAGTTTCAACTCCAAGGTCTTTCCAAATGACTTTCAGTTTTGAAGCACCCAGACCTTTGATCTGAAGTAACTCCATTATTCCTTCAGGAGTTTTTGCTGTCAGCTCATCAAGCAATTTAAAACTGCCCTTTTCCAGAAGATCCTCAATCTTCTGAGCAATGGCATCGCCTACACCTTTAAGGGATGCGATTTCGTTTGAATCCATTTTCTCAATCGGTTTATCGATCCGACTGAGATTGAATGAAGCATTACTATAGGACCTTGCCTTGAATTTATTTTCTCCATGTAACTCCATTAACTTGGCTGTCAGGGAGAATTTTCTGGAGATCTCTTTATTCGTCATTGAATCAATTTGCTATGGCAAAATACTACCTTCTTATCGCTTGTTTATGCGGCATTTTTTATTCGTCGGATTTGAATAGCCAGGGTCTAGCATTCAATTGGCAAGCGCGAGCCTCATTGCCAGAAGCTGTATCAAATAATGCTGTTTGCGCATGGACAAACCAGTCGGGTCAGAGGTTTGCATTTAGCTTTGGAGGAATCGATACAAGCAAACAGTTTTCGGGTATTCACTTGAGATCTTATAGGTATGATTACAATAGTGACCAGTGGACTGCGATTGCCAGTATCCCTGACACTCTTGGGAAGATTGCAATGGGAGCTTCGATGGTGAAGGATAAGATTTATGTGATAGGAGGGTATCATGTATTCGCCAATGGGGGAGAGCTCTCTTCGGATAAAGTTCATGTCTTCAATCCTCAGACAAATTTATGGGAAGCAGATGCAGCTTCAATTCCCGTTGCTATTGATGACCATGTTCAGCTTGTATGGCGGGACAGTCTGATATTTGTGATCACAGGATGGAGCGATGTCACGAATATTCCCAACGTTCAGATCTTCAACCCAAGCACCAATCAATGGTCAGTAGGTACTTCTGTTCCGGATAACAATCTCTATAAGGCTTTTGGGGCAAGTGGAATTCTTGTGGGAGACACGATCGTGTATACCGGAGGAGCGCGGTCTACTTTTAACTTTCCATTGTCTCAGTCAATAAGATTTGGTGTTATTGATCCTGCAGATCCTACTCAAATAAGTTGGTTTGAGAAATCGGATACCAATGCTCTTGGATACAGGCAGGCAGCCGTAAATGTTGACGGTTTTGCAGTTTGGTTTGGAGGCAGTGATCAATCCTATAATTATGACGGCTTAGCATACACTGATGGTTCTGGTGTTCCTGCTGAGAGTAAGATCGAGTTCTTGAATCCACTTGATCTGAGCATTCGAGTTATTCAAGACACGCTTCCTGCTATCATGGATCTTCGAGGGATTGCAGATTTTGGAAATAACTCCTTCCTGCTTGCAGGTGGAATGGAACAGAATCAGACAGTAACTGATCGTGTGCTTTTTATTGATCTGCTGGCTACTTCAATCGATGAGGTAGAAGAAGCATTTGAACCAAATATTCGAATCCAAAGCAATCGAATCTATTGGGAAGCTTTTGGATCAACTGAATCTAATGCAACCGTCTTTGATCTGAGTGGGAAGATGATCGCTACAGATCTCCAATCAGGAGACCTTTTGGACCTTGAGATCGGGATTGTAATTGTTGAGTTGATCTCTGAAGGCGAAAGGTATAGCAGAGTTGTGGGGATTGGCAATTAAGTATTCAATTTTGCAAAATTGCAAATCTGCAGATTTGAGAAATCCGCCCGAAGGGCGAAAAAGAGAGCATAAAAAAACCCTGACGAAGCAAGCTTGTCAGGGATCTTTATTTTGAGATGATGCAATTAAGCGTTCATCAATTCTTTTGCCTGTGCAGCCCAATCGTCTTTTAGGGCTTTAGTTGAAACCTTTCCAACAATTGCATCAAGTGCAGTCCATTCAGTTTCAGTACACTTTGAGATTTGCTCGTAAGTGAAGATTCCAACACCGTTAAGCTTCTTCTCCATAGCAGGACCAAGACCTCCGATCTTTTTAAGATCACTGGTATCGTCAGCAGAAGCAGATCCGATCACTGCAATTACAGCCTCGATTCCTGCATCCTCAGTTGCTGGAGCCTCTTCCTTAGCTGGAGTTTCTTTTACTTCAGCAGCTGGCTTTTCTTCTTTCTTAGGTGCTTCCTTCTTTGGGGCAGCTTTCTTAGCAGGAGCTTCTTTCACTGCAATTTCAGTATCTCCGATTGGAAGAACTGAAACGAAAGTTCGTCCTTTCGCTTTTGTGGTGAATGTTACAACACCTTCTTGCATAGCGAAGATGGTGTGGTCTTTACCCATTCCTACACCGCTACCAGGGTGGAATTTTGTTCCTCTCTGACGAATGATGATGTTACCTGGGATTGCAACCTGACCACCGTAAAGCTTAACACCAAGTCGTTTACTTTCCGAGTCGCGTCCGTTCCGTGTACTACCTTGACCTTTCTTATGAGCCATGATCTATAGTTTTTAAGCGCTTAGGCGATCTTTTCGATTGTGATCTTAGTCAATGCCTGACGGTGACCATTCTTAACACGGTAACCTTTACGGCGCTTCTTCTTAAATACAATTACTTTATCATCTTTCAGGTGCTCAATGATCTTAGCAGTAACCTTACCCTTAACTGTAGGGGTACCAACGGTTACTTTGCCACCATCACTTTTCAATAGCACTTGATCGAAATCTACTTTATCTCCTTCCTTGCCGTCAAGACGGTTAACGAACAGCTCTTGTCCTTTCTCTACCTTAAGTTGTTGACCAGCAATGTTTACAATAGCGTACATAATGCGCAGAATTTGGAAGCGCAAAGATATGACTCTCCGCCTGATTTGACAAACGAAAATCGGGATTATTTTTTGGAAAAAATAGTTTGGGTTTAATGCATAGAATTAGTCTGGAATCTGGGTGTAATTTATGACTGGAAAAATGAACATTAGGGCTTGCCCCTACAAGCGAAGCTTCGTAGGGGGTGGGTTAAATAACGTTTGCATTGCCCTCCGTAGCATTGCGAAGGAGGGTGCTTCGTCAGCCATAGCTTTGGTGAAGGAGTGATCAATCATATCACCCTATCTTAGCCCTGTGGGTCTAAAATCACTTCTAGCAAAGCCAATCGCGAAGATGATTGTGCGTAAGCGACAGTCAGAACAGCGTGATGCTATAAAATGGCAGCAGTATTGGCTTAAGAAGCTTACTGAAAAGGCTCAGGATACTCAGTTTGGTCGTGATCATGATTTCAAGGGAATTCACTCGCATAAGGATCTAGTAGAAAGAG
Organism: uncultured Chitinophagales bacterium; assembly: GCA_963991145.1. GTDB lineage: Bacteria > Bacteroidota > Bacteroidia > Chitinophagales > JABDMM01 > CAXDOZ01. The sequence goes on from CAXDOZ010000071.1 coordinate 9,133, forward strand.
TTCCAATCAATGATTACGAGGGATTAAGAAGTTATATCGATAGGGTAGTTGCCGGAGAAAGGGATATTCTTTGGCCGGGAAAGCCATCCTATCTATGCAAAACCTCTGGCACTACTTCAGGCGCAAAGTATATTCCTCTTACTAAAGAGTCATTACCCTACCACATTACAGCCGCAAGAGACTCCTTGCTTCATTACGTTTCAGAATCTGGAAATGCGGACTTCTTTGATCATAAGATGATATTCCTTCAGGGATCGCCGGTAATGGAAGCCGTCAATAACTTACCTGTAGGGAGGCTTTCTGGTATTGTGTATCACCACGTTCCAAAGGTCCTGATGAGAAATAGAATGCCTTCTTATCAAACAAACATTATTGAAGATTGGGAGGAGAAAGTAGGCAGGATTGCAGAGGAAACACTTGGAGAGGATATGAGTCTTATCTCTGGAATTCCGCCCTGGGTTGTTATGTATTTTGAGCGTTTACTAGAGATCTCCGGTAAAAGCAGCATTAAGGAGGTCTTCCCAAAATTTGAGCTCTTTGTTCATGGTGGAGTCAATTACTCGCCCTATAAACAGCGCATTGAGAGTCTAATTGGTTTCGAGATCCCAACTATTGAAACTTACCCCGCATCAGAGGGATTCATCGCTTACCAGGATTCTCAGCAACACGAGGGATTAAGGCTAAATGTGAATGCAGGAATGTACTTCGAATTCATTCCCACTTCCGAGATTCATAAGGAGAATCCTACTCGCTTAAGTCTTGGTGAAGTAGAACGAGATGTGAATTATGCGCTTGTACTCCATACAAATGCCGGTTTATGGGGTTACCTGATTGGAGATACGATCAAGTTCACCGATTTGGAATTTTTTAGGATCAAGGTCACTGGAAGGATCAAGCATTACATTTCTGCTTTCGGAGAGCACGTCATAGGAGAAGAGGTAGAAAAGGCAATGATGGAAGCTTGCAAAGAAACCGGAGCAGAGGTATTAGAATTTAGTCTTGCACCTCAGGTGAATCCGCCCGAAGGGCTGCCTTTTCACGAGTGGTTGGTAGAGTTTTCAAGGCCTCCGGCCGATGAAGAACAGTTCGCAGATCTGATCGATAAGGGAATGCAGGCAGCAAATCCATATTATAAGGATCTTATTGAGGGTGCGGTTCTAAAACCAATCGTCCTTACCATCCTCCCGAAGGGAGCATTCAGAGATTATATGGAGTCAATTGGAAAGCTTGGAGGACAAAACAAGGTTCCAAGATTGACAAACGATCGAAAGCTTGCCGATTCTATTCTTGCGCTTGTCGGTAAGTAAACAATTACGAGCCTATTTTTGTAATCTTGCAGCTTCTTAATTTACGAGTGTTTCTATGGACGTATTGATAATGGCCGCTCAACTTATCCTGTCGTTGACCATACTGGTTTTCGTGCATGAGATGGGTCACTTTTTGGCAGCCAAAGCATTTGGTATCAAGGTGGAGAAGTTCTATATCTTCTTTGATGCCTGGGGAAAGAAACTGTTCTCATTCAAGAGAGGGGAAACGGAATACGGAATCGGATGGCTTCCTTTAGGAGGATATGTGAAGATCGCCGGAATGGTGGATGAAAGCATGGACAAAGAGGCAATGGCAGCCGAGCCACAGCCATGGGAGTTCAGATCAAAGCCAGCCTGGCAAAGATTGATTGTGATGATAGGTGGTATCGTAATGAATATCATCCTGGGAATCATCATTTACACCTTCTACCTCAGCTTCTACAGTCAGCAGTATCTTCCAAATTCAGAGCTTCAGGAAAGCGGAGTGTTCGTGTATGAAGCGGGAGAGGAGCTTGGCTTTGAACAGGGTGATTGGATAGTTGCCGTGAATGGAAAGGAAGTCGAGCGATATAAGGACATCCGTTCTCCAAAATTCTTCTTTGGATCAACTGTAACTGTTGTTCGTGATGGAGAAGAGATGGATATCAAACTGCCTGGTAATCTCTTCAAGCAGTTGAGTTCTCCTCTTTTCGACCCGATGTATCAATCGGTATACTTTCAGCAGTTTTCAGAAACCAGTCTGAATGTAGATGCTGCCCTTGAGCCAGGAGATAGATTCATGAAAATCGGAGAGACTGAGATCCAAAATTTCAAACAATTCAGCGATTCCCTGAAAGCACATAAAGATTCGGAGCTTTCTTTTACAATGCTTCGAGGAGAAGAGTCATTTGATATTGAACTTCTAATTGATACAAGTGGTCTTATCGGCTTTCAGCCGGATGTTCGTTTAGATGACTACTATCAAATGGAAGCTTATACAATGGGGAAGGCTTTCAAGTTTGGTCTTAAAGACGCAGTAAATACCCTGGTTCTTCAGGTTCTAGGATTTTCAAAACTCTTCTCTGGAGATGTAGACCCCAGAGAATCTGTCGCAAGTCCAATTGGAATCGCTAAGCTTTTTGGCTCAACCTGGCAGTGGGATCGCTTTTGGTTAATGACTGCCCTGATCTCCATGATCCTTGCATTTATGAATTTCTTACCTATCCCGGCACTTGATGGAGGACATATCGTTTTCCTTCTGATTGAGATCGTTCGTGGTAAGCCGGTCAGCGAGAAAGTATTAGAAAAAGCTCAGATCGTAGGGATGATCTTATTGTTGACTTTAATGGTCTTCGCAGTAGGAAATGACATCCTCAAAGGCTTTGGAATTTAGTAGGCCTTATTGCTATCTTTGCAGGCCTAATTCTTCGCCCGGGTGGCGGAACTGGTAGACGCGCTGGATTCAAAATCCAGTTCTGGCAACAG
>CAXDOZ010000072.1:0-11860 GCA_963991145.1 uncultured Chitinophagales bacterium
GGTAAGGGTTCTATAGTCGAAGTATCGCTCTTGGACGCCGCTGTCTCCTCTCTGGTAAATCAGGCCACGAATTGGTTGATGAATAAGCATATCCCTCAGGCAATCGGATCTCTTCATCCAAACATTGCTCCATATGGAGAACTTTTCTCCTGTGCAGATGACAAGCTCATTGTTCTGGCTATTGGCAGCAACAGCCAGTTTGAAAACCTATGTGAGAACCTGGAACTGATAGAACTGATCAGTGATTCGCGCTTTGAATCCAATGCAGATCGGGTTCAGAATCGCCATCAGCTCGAAGAGCTCCTCAAACCAGTTTTTAAGACTAAGCCAAGAGAAGAATGGATGAGCATCTTGCTGGCGAATTCAGTTCCCGCTGGTGCTCTGTACAACCTGCAGGAAGTATTTGAAAAGTATCCCGATATCAAGATCCTGGAAGAGAATCAGGAGGGAAGGGAAACACTTCGCCCGGCTACAATTGCATTTGACATAAAGTAAAAAAGGGGCCGAAGCCCCTTTTCCTTATTGATGATTGATTGTGATGGTTTGGGAATCGCTTCCAAAACTATTTGTTGCACTAACAGAGATCGTATTCGCTCCCGGCATCAAAGGAATGTCCATCCTTAAGATCTTACTTGCCGAGTCGAATGTATAAGAGTTGTCTGGCGCACCATTGACCTGCACCGTGATCTGGTTCCTATTGTCCACTCCATTCAACTGGAATTGAACTCCTTCGGCTACCGGTTGAGGAGATGTTGTGTTCGCAGAATTCGGACTGATCAAAGTGATCGATGGTGGAGAAGGAACAGAATAGGTCACATTGACGGTCTTACTCTCGCTGCCAAATCCATTGTCGGCAGAAACTGTGATCGTGTTCACTCCCGCATTCAATGAAGCAGTGAATGTCACTTTCCCATTCGATGGATTGAAGTTGACATTATTGATGGTTGAACCATTCACTTTTGCTGTTACCTGATTTGCCTGAGTAACATTGTTAAGGCCAGCTTCCACCGCCACTGAGTTTTGAGTCACTGTGGCTCCGTTAGCAGGACTAACAATATTGACCTTAGCTGGATTTGGGATTTCTCTTGTGACTGTTGCATTGTCTGTGTCAGATCCAGCATCATTTCTCACTGTAATCACAACATTGGCCGAGCCTGGGTCCAGATCAAGGAAAACCAGCAACAAGCCTGAAGTAGGATTATAATTGATATTGTTATAGTTACTTCCATTGATGGTTACTGTGATATCACTTTCCTTGCTCACATTCGTAACCTGTGCTCTCATTTCGTAGTTACCTTGCGTGATAGTTACGCTAGGTTGATTTGGAGTGGTGATTACAACCGTTGGAGGCTGCGGAGCATTGTAGGTTACTGAAACAGATTTAGAATCAGAACCAAACTCATTGCTCACTGCTACATTGATCGAGTTAGATCCATTGCTAAGGTTTGCAGTGAATGTCACAATACTGCTTACGGGGTCAAACTGGAAATTGCTGATTGAAGAGCCATTTACCTTTACACTGATCTGGTTAGCCTGAGCCACATTAGTAACCGTCGCTTCAACATTAGTAGTTGGCTGAGGAATTACATCGCCATTTCTTGGAGTGATGATATTAACCGTTGGAGGTTTTGGACTGCTGTAAGTAATAACCCTTTGCTCAGAATCATTCCCAGCTTCATTTGAAGCCGAGACAATAACCAGATTCTCTCCATCAGATAGATTGGCGGGGAAACTAATTGAACCACTTCCAGGGTCAAAGCTGTAGCTAGTGATAGCCTGTCCATTAAGCGTAACCGAAATTTCTTCCCGGCTATTTACATTCAAAATCTGAGCAGAGACCTGATAACTAGGTCTGGGACTACTCTTCGGAGAAGATGAAGGATCCAGTATCGTAACATCCGGCTTTAAGATCGGACTGTAAATAATAACCGTTTGATCACTTGCATTCCCGCTGCTGTTACTTGCGCTTATAATAATGGTATTGTTACCGGGCTGAAGTAGGACGCTGAAATCCAATTCATCTCGGCTGGCATCAAAACTGAAATTGCTAAGCTTCGAGCCATTATGTGTGATTTGGATATCCTTCGATTCCTCCACATTAATCACCTGTGCGGTGATAGTCGAATTAGGACTAGTTGTATTTACAGGGCTTTCGTCCGGATTAGTGATCTTCACGAATGGCGGTTCTACAGGCATCGAATAGTTGATCACAGTGGATGCAGATGCCGAGCCGCTTTCATTACTCGCTGATATCTGGAAAATATTCTGCCCGGATTTTAAGCTTGCCTGAAATAAGACCTGACCATTCAAAGCACTGAACACAAAATTGGTGATCGGCTGGCCATTGAATGTTACCTGTACATCAGATGAGCGGCTTACATTCTTGACCACAGATTTGATCGTCAGATCAGACTGATTTGTATTGAAAGGATTTGATGCTGGCTGATTTATACTAACCGTTGGCTTAGGCAAACTTGGAACCGGTTCAGCAGCCTGAAGTATCAGATTGGTACTCTTTGAATCTGAACCACCGCTGTTTGTTGCGGATACTGAAGTAGTGTTGTTCCCCTCCTGAAGAGAGACTGTGTAAGTCAACAGCCTACTACTCGGGTTGAAACTAAATGTGGTAACCGGATCTCCATTGAATGTCACCTGGATTTGAGAGCTCCCCAAAACATTAGATACATCAGCCTGGATAGTTTGTACTGAGTTTACAAAGCTTTGTCCCGAGGCGGATGGCTGAGTGAAACTTACCACCGGCGGACTCACTGCTTCTGTATAGATGATCCTTACATTATCACTTGCATTACCGGTCTCGTTTCTGGCGGAAATTGTAATGCTGTTTGTTCCAGGATCGAGACTTACCGGCAGACTCAATTCTCCCGTACTGGAATTGAATGAGAACCCTGTGAAGCTTTGCTCATTAATAAGAACCGAGATATCAGACTTCTTGCTCACATTCCTGACATATGCGAAAACAGTAGCTGTGCTTTGGAAAGTAGAATAAGGGTCGGTAGTAGGAACTGTAATGTCAACTAAAGGAGGATTCACTGGCACATAATGAATCAGTGAAGTAGTCTCAGAATCTGTTCCAGCAGAATTTTGGGCGGTGATCTCTACTGAGTTGGTACCTAATTGAAGGGTAACCGGGAGGATCAAATTTCCACTCACAGGATCGAAAGTGAAAGTGCTCAAAGTGTTCCCATTAAACTTGATATTGATTCCAGAGCGATCTCTGATATTCTTCACACTCGCCAATACGCTCTGAGAAGGTGTCGCGAAAGTTTGTCCAGCAGATGATGGACTTGTGATCGAAACAACCGGAGGTACTACTGGTACCGCATAATTAATGACTACCGTTTTCTGATCTGTGCCATATGAATTTGTTGCTAGAATAGTGAAGGTGTTTGCACCCTCATTCAGATTTGCACTAAGATTGAAGTAGTTCGTACTAGAGTTAAAATTGAAAGCATTTGTTGGAATGCCCTGAGCTGTTACCACCAGCTGATTTGCGCTGTTGATGTTACTGATCGTTGCGTTAATGGCAATTCCCGGAGTGTTTACAGTCGCAGGACTGCTTTGAGGAGTCACAATCGAGATCACCGGAGGATTTCCACTAGGAGGAGGATCATTTAGAGAAACCAGATTGATGGTTTGACTTTCAGAATCACTTCCAGCATCATTTCTTGCCGTGATCACCATTATGTTTACCCCTTGCTGAAGATTCACAGTGGCCTTAAAGACTCTTGAAATAGGATCGAAAGAGTATCCCGAATAGGACGAGCCATTGAAGGTCACGGCTATCTGATTCCTGTCACTGATATTCTCAATCAGGGCCTCGACATTTGCTATCGGGCTATTTACCGTAATCGGGTCAGTCTTCGGTTGATAGATCGTAATTACAGGAGGTGGACCTGTTGGAACCACTTCATCATACTTAATTATGGCCACTCCCTGATCACTGCCAACACTATTTGTTCCAATAATTGTGATGTTATTATTGCCTGTCTGGAGTAGAATATTGATGGCAAACTGATCTGTGTTGGGGTCAAAAGTGAAGGCATCGGTTGAGTATCCATTCACTAATACTTTTACCCCGCTGCGGCTTTCAACATTTTTAATGCTTGCAGTCATAGATACGCTATTAACTCCAACTGAATAAGGATTCTCAGTAGGGAAGGTAATGTCCACTTCCGGCATTGGCTCAACAGGCTCCTCATCAGTAATGAATTGGATGATCTGTACAGCGATGTCCTTTCCGGCTTCATTCTCAGCGGCGATTACCAATTCATTTGTACCCGGGTTAAGATTGATGTTTGCGCTAAAGTTTCCATTGGTAGGATTAAAGGTGAATGATCTGAAAGCCATTCCATTGATAGAAAACACTATATCATTCTTACCCGAAACATTTGTGATCTGGGCAGTAATAGTAACATTCTTGAAGTCGACTACAGCAGGATTTGAGCCCGGCTGAGTAATTGTGATCTCCGGAGGTAAGATTTGACCCGGGTCTGGTGTTTGTGTCGGTGGAGGAGTTGGTAATGGCTTAGGCGTCCTTTCATTTGGAGGAACAAGAGTAAAATGCATTTTTACTCCTGTGTAATGCCAATAGTCATTTTTTGCTCTGGTATTATCAGCATTCCATAGTTGCCCATCGATATTCGTCGTGAGAGCAAAGGTGGTCATGTGCTCAAGGCTCATCCCAAAATAGTCTCCAAACTGATATCCCAAACCAATTCCGATATGAGGAGTAAACCTCACCTGGGTACTTGAATTCCCCTGGGCATTGGTTTCATAGTTCTGATCTCTGAATAGGTCCAATGCACTTACTACATCACCTCCGGTTACCTCTACAGTTTCATAGATGTTTTGATAATCGTAAGTATTGCCTGCAATATCAAGATGGTCGTATTTGGCCTGATAGAAATCAACTCCAACCCCACCAAAGAGATAGAGCAAGGTGTTGTACTTATGGTAAAGAGGGTTCGACCCAATAATTCCTTCGATTCCTACCTTGTTAAAGACAGTTCTGTGATTTGCATAAACTCCTGAATCAGGCGCATACCCAAGGTTTACGATCTCAGGGTTATTGGAAATATTACTCTTGAGCTTATTGTCTGCTCCAATCGTTCTCGCATTTAAGTATCGACCTCTGAATCCAAACCAAAATGGCTTTTCAACCTTGGTCAGATAATTCTTACCAAGGGTGACCCCCCACCCAAAACCGGGATGCTTTGTACAGACATCACTGCTTTGATAAGCAGCACCTGCATTTATTCCTAGAATCCAATAATTAGTAGGGTACTTTGAGACCTCGGAATTTTCCTGTGAGAAGGAAATGGAGAAAAGGCAAAGCAGAAGCGGAAAGAGTAACAGTCGTTTCATATTGGGACTTTCTTCTCCTAAAATCAGTAATCGTACCAATTTGACTACGATCCCTTCAAATAAGAGATATTAACCCCTTTTAAAAGAGGCCAAACGGTTGTTTTTCAGTAATTTATCTAGAACGAAGCTAAAGCTTCAATAGAATCTTTCAGACGCTTTCTCGGCAGAAAATCATCTTCCAGAGCCCCTGCAAATGGAACAGGAGTATCAAGAGATGCTACTCTGGTTACCGGCCCGTCAAGGTATTCGAAACACTCCTCTGATATCCTGGCCGAAATCTCTGCCCCAATACCTCCAGTCAATGTATCCTCGTGAACGATGAGAACCTTTCCGGTCTTCTTTACGCTCTCTTTTACGGTATCCATATCGAGTGGAATCAAAGTTCTTAGATCAATGATCTCCGCATCGATGTCCATTCCATCCAGACTATCTTTTGCCCAATGAACAGATGATCCATAACACACTACGGTCATTTCAGATCCCTGCTTTACAAGATTTGCCTTGCCAATTTCTATAGTGTAATAGTCATCCGGAACCATTGCACTTATGCTTCTGTATAGAGCTTTGTGCTCAAAGAAGATCACAGGATTTGGATCCTCGATCGCTGCAGCTAAAAGACCTTTTGCATCATAAGGATTCGAAGGGATCACAACCTTCAAACCCGGTGTATGGAAAAACCAGCTTTCATTGGATTGGCTGTGAAATGGTCCAGCTCCAACCCCTGCACCTGAGGGCATTCTTACAACTACATCTGCATTTTGTCCCCATCTGTAATGAACTTTCGCCAGATAGTTTACAATGGGATTGAATCCACTCGAAACGAAATCTGCGAATTGCATTTCTACCACGGCCTTCATCCCATTGATCGACAAGCCCATTCCTGCAGATACGATGGCAGATTCACAGATCGGAGTATTTCTAACTCGCTCTTTTCCAAAAGCTTCAAGAAAGCCATCGGTTATTTTGAAGACACCGCCATATTCAGCAATATCCTGACCCATGATCACGAGATTATCAAAGCGCTCCATACTTTGGCGAAGTCCGTCGGAAACAGCATCAACAAATCGCTTTTCACTTTCGGCAGAACTCTTAGGGGCAGTTGGCGAAAAATCAAATGCTGCATATACATCAGCTAATTCCCGCTGAACATCTCCGCTAGTTTCCGGAGTTTCAAATGCATCTTTAAGATGGGATTCCAGTTCCTGGGTGAACTCTGCTCTAATGCTGCTTTCAAGATCGTCTGTCAGAATACCTTCTGCCTTCAGCCAATTTTGATAGTTAACTACAGGATCTTTTTTCTCCCATTCATCAAAGAGCTCTTGAGGAACATACTTTGTTCCAGATGCTTCCTCATGCCCTCTCATTCTGAAGGTTTGACACTCGAGCAAAACTGGTCTTGGTTTCTTTCGGATGTCTTTTAGGATATCTGAAACGGTGTTATAGACCTCTAGAATATTGTTTCCATCAATCGTCCTGCCTTCCATTCCATAGCCGAGAGCACGGTCAGAAATCTTTTCACAGCGATATTGCTCATTGGTCGGTGTAGAAAGGCCGTAACCATTATTCTCAATGAGGAAGATCACAGGGAGATCCCAAACAGCCGCCACATTTAGCGCTTCATGAAAGTCTCCTTCGCTTGTCCCCCCTTCTCCTGAAAACACAAGAGTAGCTGCCTTTTCATTTTTCAATTTATGAGCAAGGGCAATGCCATCTGCTACACCCATTTGTGGACCGAGATGAGAAATCATCCCAACGATGTTGTAATCCTGAGTTCCAAAGTGAAATGACCTGTCGCGACCTTTGGTAAACCCTGCTTCCTTCCCCTGAAACTGCTTGAACAACTTCTCAAGCGGAATCTGACGGGTGGTAAAAACACCTAGGTTTCGGTGCATTGGGAGGATGTATTCGCGGTCTTCCATTGCACTTGTTGAACCAACTGCAATAGCCTCCTGACCAATTCCGGCAAACCATTTAGAAACCTTTCCCTGACGAAGAAGCTTAAGCATCTTCTCTTCAATCATTCTTGGCTTTAGAATAGCGCGATAGAGGCCTACAAGCGCCTCATCATTAAGATCTCTTCTTTCGAATTTCACTGTGGCAATTTGCGCCGCAAAATAAGTCAAATATTACTGCTGATTTAGCGCAGCACAGATATATTACCAGTGTGTTGGAAGTATTCTCCGGATAGGTAAGTTCCTTCTATACGGTATTGATAAACACCGTTTTTCACATAGCTACCTTTAAAGCTGCCATCCCAGCCATCGAAGAAGGAATTTGAACCAAAGACTTTCTCGCCCCATCGATTGAAAACTCGAATTTCAAAGCTCAATACATCGTTTCCGTATACATAGAGAACATCATTGATCCCGTCGCCATTCGGAGTAAAGACATTAGGAACAAAAACAGGAGCGGGCTCTTTGATCAGAATAACTACAGAATCCCGAACGATACATCCGGTACCCAGATCTGTTATAAGAGCATGATAGGTTTGGTCTTCAAATGCTGAAACAGTAGGATCAAGACAGTCAGAACAGCTCAGACCTTCAGAAGGAGTCCAGAAGATCGAGAAACCCTTAGGTGTTAGACCAGATAATTGAGCGTAAATATCAACTGATTGCCCTTGGGTAACTTCCAATACATCAGGACTGGCATCAAAAAAGATCTTTTCCGGACCAGGAACATTTTGGCTGATGGTATCCATACAACCTTCATTGTCTTTTACCACAATTGGATAGTCTCCTGCACCTAACAAATTGAAGATTCCGGAAGATTTAAAGCTTACCCCTTTAATAGAGTACTCATAAGGGAGCTTATCCTGTTCGCCTGCCGGCGGGATAGCGATAATGCTAATAGTTCCATCCTCCTCATTATAGCAACTTACACTGTCGACCAGAATTTGATAGACGTTTCTCATTGGTTGTGCAATCACTACCGAATCAATCAACTCACAGCCATTTAAATCAGTAAGAACAATTTCATAACTATCTGCTCTTAAATTATTTATAAGACCTGTTTGATAACTTTGATTGAAGCCTCCTGAACTACTCAATTCAAACTCATAATTGAGATTTCCACCTGAAGGAATAAGCTGAAGAGAGCCCTGAGCCTCATTGTAGCAAGGTGAGTTATTTGCAATTACCTGAAGTTGAAGAGGAGCTGGTTGATTTAGGCTTAACTGAAATGCCTGCTCACAATTTCTGGAATCTGAAACACGAATACTGTACGATCCGGCATTCAAGCTATCAAATGTGCCAATCGGCCCGAAGGGCTGACTATTGATAGAGTATTGATAGGGAGAATTGCCTCCAATGGCAGAAACAATAATCTGCCCATTCTCAGAGCCAAAGCAAAGCAGGTCAGTAGTTTGAGAAGTGATCTCCAGGCTATCATATCCGGGAATGACAACTGCAGTTGTATCTCCACAACCGTTGTTGTCTACGCTCACCAGGATCTGAGTTCCTGCACTTAATGAATCGATCAATCCCGGATTCACCCCTGATCCATTTACAAATGAGCTGATTGGCAGAACACCTCCATTGGTTTGGAATTGAAATGCCCCATCTGGGCGACAGCTTGCTGTGTCGATGCTCAAGACCTGATTCTCAAAAGGAACAGGGCTGGGAAGATTTAACGAAACACTATCTAAACAGCCTCTTGAATCGCGATAGATGAAATCGTAATTACCTCCGCTTAGATTGGTGTAGTTACCAGAAACCTGAAATGCACCAGCATCTCTTTTGTACTGGTAAGGTCCAATTCCACCAGAGGCAATGATCTGAATTCTACCATCTCTTGAGCTATTGCAAGTAGGAGTGTCGTAAATGATCTGATTCAATATGACCTGAGACGGCGCAGAAAGCTGATATCTGACCGTGGTATCACATCTGGCTGAATCGTAAATGCGGAACTGATAACTGGAAGCCCCAAGATTTGGGAACCAACCGGTATCCTGTGTCGGAAGTCCTGAAATTTGGAAATCAAATGGTGCAAATCCGGCAATAGGTGTGATCATAACCGCTCCATCAGAGCTGTTAAAGCACCTTGGACTAATCGGAGTGAAATTGAAGCCCCAGTTTGGATTTGTTCTTGAAAGGAAAATACTATCCCTGACCAGACAGCCACGACTATCAGTAACTTCTGCCACAAGCCAGCCATTAGAAGAACTATTTACAATCCCCATCTCTCCAATCTGGCCGGTCACGGCCCCAGTCCATGTAATAAGTTGACCCGGAGGAGTATTGACAATCGAAACTGAAATCGTATCCGATAAACCCTGACAAAGTGAGAAATCTGATCCGGCGTCTACAGTGTAGTCAGGTCCGCGAACGTCGATATAAACTGAATCGGAACCGCAGCCATTAGATACTGTATACCAGGTTGGATTTACCGGATTAGCGATCGGATTAGCAATGATTGCGGAACTTAAACCAGTTGCAGGACTCCAGCTGAAACTATTTCCAATATTCGCTTGAAGCTCAACTCCTCCTGAACAATATGAAGCAGTATCAGGACCTCCACCAAGAACATTACCTACCTGAAAGCTTAAGTAGAATTGATTAGATCTTGGATAAGTACATCCATTATCTCTAAGCTCTAATGGAATGAGATATGAGCCTGTATCGCTAAGTGCCGGTGCCCATGTAATTGATAACTGGTTTGTACCAGCAGATGTCAAAGCACCCGGCAGGTATGAGCCTATTCTTTCAAGCACAAATACCGAATCAAAGTCAGGATCTGAGAATTGGATATTGACTGTTCCGCTTAAGCCCGGGCAAAAGCCGAAACCCAAACTATCTAGTCTGGTTACCTGATTAGATAGAAAGACCTGCGAGACTTCTGGAGCTTGATTTGTGCAATTGATCGCCCAAATTAAGATCTCTCTTTCACTGGTGCTGATCACATTTCCTCCTCTGAACTCTGAAATTCTTACCGATGTGATTCCTGAGTTTGGCGAAGAAGCGGTGAAGCTAAGCTCGCCTGTATTTCCATCAATGAGGAATGAAGAGGAGAGATCGATTGGCTGATTGTGGCTATAGCCAGTATTGTAGCTAACTGGCACACCAAAAGAATTGCGCAAAGGAGTTGTAAGCTCGAATACCAAAGAATCTCCATCAGGATCAATAGCACCAGGTAACCACGAATAATTTTCACCTACACAAACCTGAAGTATTGAAGAAGAACTTAAGGTTGGAAGTGAATTACAATTGTTTGAGAGATTGTCCAGCCTACACTGGAAGACACCATTATTGCTTACAGGAGAACTCAATGTCGAGACGAACTGGCTAAGACAACACGGCTGTGAGGTGAATGTCCAATCTGTGCACCTTGGAAGATTGTTTATGCTGCCTCGATAGTGGAACTCCTTTATGGCATTATTACAGCCTATTCCCGGGCTGGAGCAGCAATTGCTAAGCCCATTACAGGTATTGATCTCAAAGGAAGAATCAATCAGGATCAATGTAAGATCACTGCTTAAGCAGCTGGAGCTGTAATCCATTAGAATCCCCGGCTGAGCTGTATATCCCGATTGGCAGTCTACATAGACTTTTAGGTCAAACTGATATGCTTGAAGATTGGAATCGGTACAGCTGTAACTAAGGTCTCCTGCTACAATTCCCGAGGCATTGGAGATCAAGGGGGTGAAAAGGCCCAAAACGGCCCAGCACAGTCCGATGTATGTGTATTTCAGTCGGTCCATAACCGGTTGTAAGCAGGGTAGTCAATGGGGTAACATACAAAATACAAGCTTTTCAGCTCGTTATCAAGTGCTTAAGAATCTATTTTTCTCGCTTTTCTTAGGATTGATCAGCCGAGAGCGATCTTCTCAACTCTTCTTTGATGTCTACCACCCTCGAAATCAGTGCTTAGGAAGGTGTCGACAATAGATTGAGCGAGGTCCAGATCTATGAATCTGGCGGGAATGCAGATCATATTGGCATTGTTGTGTTGGCGAGCTAATGCTGAGATCTCCTTTTCCCAGGCAATGGCAGCTCGAATCCCCTGATGCTTATTAGCTGTGATAGCAACACCATTGGCTGAGCCACAGATAAGAATTCCAAAATCGGCTTCGCCGGATTCAACGGCATTTGCTGTAGGATGGACGAAATCAGGGTAATCAACTGAGTCCAGACTATGGGTTCCGAAATCGGAAACTTCATGTCCATTTTGGCCTAAGGCAGCCTTGATCGACTCTTTGTATTCATAACCTGCGTGATCACAACCAATTGAAATTTTCATCTTATTCTGTTTCGGATTTACCAATAACTCGTGCGGATATTAAAATACTCAATTCATAGAGGAAAAACACCGGAATGGCTACTAGAATTTGAGACCATGGATCAGCAGGAGTAATTAGAGCTGAAAGTATTAGTATCACTACAATTGCGTGCTTTCTGTAGGTCTTCATTAATGAAGGAGTTATCAGCCCCAACTTTGTTAAAACATAGGAGGCTACAGGAAGCTCAAACATGATTCC
>CAXDOZ010000073.1:0-11838 GCA_963991145.1 uncultured Chitinophagales bacterium
ATAGGAGACACTCATCTCGTAGACATCAAGGAATACCCAAGACAGCTACCCGAACAACATGGATTGGAAGCCATCTTCCCGCTTTGGGGCATGAATCCAAAAGATGTTTCTATGGCAATGGTATTTGCCGGAATTAGAGCAATTGTATGTTCACTAGATCCTCAGAAAATGGATCGCGAGCTATTAGGTAGCAATTACGATGCTCAATTCCTGAATACGCTTAGAGAGGATATTGACCCTTGTGGTGAATCGGGAGAGTTCCACACCTTTGTGATCAATTGCGAGTTTTTCAGGTTCCCTGTCAATCTTCTTCAAATTGGAAAAACCGCAGGGGGTGGAATGGAAACGCTTGAGCTGTTCCCAATAGACGATGATAATGAAGGCTTATCTTCTAGAGCGACTCAGGATCGAAGCTGGGAGCAGAATTAAATTCTCCGATTTCATTTGTATCCAGATAAATAATCAGGGGCTCAATATCTCCCCTGAAATGTTCAATTTCTCTTTCCTGAATATCTATCATCATTAATCGATCTGAATCCTGAAGAATTATTTCAATTTGTCTGGGTTGACGAATATTCTCCCACCAGCTTTGGAGATCAAGGATTCTATACTCTACCTCAGTAGTGCATGCTGCAAAAATTAAAAAAAGAAAAATCGGACTAAGCTTCATTCTTTTTAATTATTGCCTGATTGATCTTCTCTACAAGTTCATCTGCAGTAGCGGCAACCTGATTACTAGGAATCATTACAGGAGCCAATCCATTCTTTAGATTTTCCTTAATTGCATACTGAGCAATCTTAGAGGACGAGCGGATAAACTCATCATTATCGTGAAGGTTTATCGAAACCATCTTCACTCCTACATTTCTTCCTATTTCTGAAGACTTTATGTTTGACCAGGGAACAAAGATCTTTCGCATTCCATTGGTTCTGATTTCTAATCCTTCATCGTTTATTTCCAGGGCAGGACGTGGATCCATCATCCTGAAAACAGACAATATAAATGCAAAAACAGCAAAGCCTGAAACTACCAGTGCCAGAATTTCCAATCCGCCATAATCTGCAATATTTCTCTTCTTAGTTACTTCAAATAAATAGTAAAAAGCTCCACCTCCAAGCACGATACTTGAAATGATTGAGATCATATTACTCTTCTTACTGAATTCGAATTGTTCGCGAGGGATCATGGGCCCAAAATAAAAAAGTCCCGCCAAAAGCGGGACTCCATATTCTTAAAGCAAAAGCTTACTCCTTGGTAAACTTTATTCTTTGTTCTTTTCCATCGTTCGTCAATCGTACGATATACATTCCGGCAGAAAGCTCAGAAACACTAAGGTCAGTTTCAAATGTTCCTCCAAAGCTTTCAATCTCTCCCTGATAAATTGCTCTTCCACTTACATCGAAGAGTTGGATCTCAACCAATCCCGGCTCAAGTCCTTCAGCGCTGATGGCCACAGTGGTGCTGGCAGGGTTAGGGAATAGTTTCACTTCAAAGCTCTCATTAAGGATCCCAATTCCAGTAGCTTCTGTATTTACCGTTTTCTTAGTTGTGTCTGATCCACAACTATTGCTGACGATCATTACCACATCATAAGTGCCCGGACTTGCATAAGTGTGGGATGGATTCAATTGGTTTGAAGTATTTCCATCTCCAAAGTCGTAGCGAACTGTGGTAGCGTTCTGAGCATTGCTGAAGAAGTTTACAGGACCTCCGCCCGTAGGGCTGAAAGAGAAGTCTGCAACAGGATCAAGAGTTACAACTGCAATGATCTCCGTTCTGTCACTTCTACAAGACTTCTCCTGTACTTCCCAATCGTAGAAGTAGTAATAGAATCCTGCAGATGAAGTAGCATCAGAACCGGTAATGCTAACCACACCCGGAATGGTATATGGGTAAGTAGCACCTGTTCTGTTTCTGTATAGGTCTGGTGATGCATTCGCTCCGAAACTATATGAGTTTCCTTGAGGGATCTCCCAGTTAAGTGTAACTCTGTTTGCACCATCAACCAGGTTAACAACACTGTCAACGATGGTATTTCCAAGTGGATCTCTAATGATGAATGTTCTTGTTCCAGCTCCTTCAGCATATGCTAATACGCTTATCAGGGTGAAGTCTTCAATTGCATCGAAATAAAGAACTCTCTCTCCTGTAAAGTTTCCTCCTGTACCAAAGTTGTTGTCTGCCGGTCCAACAGTTTGCATTGCCGGAGTGATCCACTCCTCAGCCCAATAGCTTGTAGTAGCGCTTAAGCTTGGCGTAGTGAATACAGTTCCGATTCCCTCAACTGTTCCACTCGTTGGCGAGTTAAACCAGTAAAGCAAGCCTGAGCCTGCAGCAGTAGCTGAAAGATCTACAGTTCCAACTCCACAGCGAGAAGAGAATGATCCCGAAGGAGCAGCTGTTTTAGTAACAGAGATATAATCAACCTTCAGAATGGAGTCAGTGCCAAAGGTATTTGAAGCGGTTAACTTCACTTCGTATACTCCGCTGTTTGCGTAATTGTGCGTTGGATTCTGAGCGGTAGAAGTAGCACCATCTCCAAACTCCCAAAGCCATGTTGAAGGAAAGCTAAAGCTCTGATCGATGAAGTTTACTTCACCAGTGCATGTTGTTACTACATCAGAAGTGAACTGAGCAACTGGTGGAACACCGATCTTATTACAATGCCAGCTCGCTTTGAATCCTGGAAGCTCTAATCCTCCATCTGAAACAAACTGAATAGTCAATGCAGTTCCTGAAGAAACGATTCTTCCCGGATCTCCTGTCGTGTTACAGAATCTACCCAAAGATGGTGCGGATGCATTTGCTCCGTCGAAGATCTCGATATAATCGAAGTTACAGTTGGCTCCCTGTCCGGCTTCAATATCAAACTCGTCGAACTCAAGAACTACACTGGCAGCTCCCGTTGGTGC
Source organism: uncultured Chitinophagales bacterium (assembly GCA_963991145.1). GTDB lineage: Bacteria > Bacteroidota > Bacteroidia > Chitinophagales > JABDMM01 > CAXDOZ01. The sequence continues at coordinate 2,914 of CAXDOZ010000073.1, forward strand.
GATCGTCATGGTATAATTGGCATTCGAACTGTAATCCCCGGTAGGACCCCCATCATCAAATAAAGTCCCTTCGCATGTATTCTTTACACCCTCTTCACTGATCAGGTGAATACATGGATTATCATTTTGAATAGAAACATATGCTGTTTTGATCTCAGTTTCTGTTCCACAAGTTCCACCATCTGCAAGAAGGGTTACAGTGTAATCTCCAATTGCTGTATAAGTATGGGATGGGTCAACTGCAGAGGAAGTAGGTGAACCGTCACCAAAGTTCCAGGTATAAGATCCTGCATTTGTGCTCAGATTTGAAAAGTCTACCGTAAATGGAGCTGTGCAGCTCTCAGTAGCCCCAGCCATGAAGTCGGAAGTAACCGTAGTATCGAATGGAACCCCAACTCCTACTGCATGCCAAGCATTAGCAGTTGAGATCACCGGATTGGTGCAAGGACCGTAAAGATCGATCGCTGACTGGATCGCAAAGAATCTTGCATCATTATAGTTTGAAGAAACTCCCAGATAAACTGTCAGGTTTCTGAATGCTACCTGTCCTGCTGTATCAAGGCCTACACCATTAACAGTGTATGGGTCATTGTTATCATTAGTTCCAGATCCTCCATCTGAAAGAAGATAGAACCAGTGGTTTTGAACACCTGAATTCGTGTGGACTCCACCATTATCACCTGTTCCTGTAAACCAGTTTACTCCCAGATATGTATCGGGGTCATTTCTCGACTTAGGTTGGATCATTGATCTGAAGGCTCCTCCAATATCTTCACCGATAAACCAATCGGCAACCGCTGGAGTAGCGTAGAATTCAATTGCGGTTCCAAAGATGTCTGAAAAGCTCTCGTTCAATGCTCCAGACTCATTCTGATAGATCAGACCAGCAGTGAAAGTTGTTAGCCCGTGAGTGATCTCATGACCGGCAATATCCATAGTCACAAGCGGGGTAGTTCCTCCGTCGCCATCACCGTAAGTCATTCTTTGACCATCCCAGAATGCGTTCACATAGTTTTGATCATAGTGGATATAGCTGTTAAGCTGGAATCCATTATCGTCAATACTGTTTCTGCCGTAGTTCTGCCAGAAGTAGTCATAAGTTGACTCCGCTCCAAAATGAGCGTCAGTAGCATACTCATCAAGCTGTGCATTTACATTGTTCCAAACATTGTCATTGTCAACGAAATCAGTGGCAGCTCCATAGTTAGTACCCTGACCCATATCGAAGGTTCTGATCCCGTTTCCGCGACCAGCTTCTCTTAGTCTGAATCCTCCTGGGTAGCTATCAGTAGTGATCGTTTGAGTTCCACTATAAACTGTTTGAGCTGTTCCCTGAACATCGGCATGGCAGAGAAGGTGATTCTCAAAGATCACCTGTCCGCTTTGAGCATCTACATAGAACTCAGCGCGATGAACAGGCTGGTGAGAGTAAATATTGAACTTCCATGTAAGGCGAAGATCAGCAGCATCGAAGCTTGCATTCTCGGTCATGAAGACCAACTCGCCAGTTGGGAAATAGGTAGCATTTGGATCACCAGTCTCCCAGCGTAAGTGTTCTTCTTCTCCTTGCAGCTCCCACTTGTATACATCAGCTCCGATATCATCCAGAGCGCTTGCTAGAGCATTGGCTTCAGAAACGGAGTTGTTCATTGGAAGGTCAATTCCATTGTACATGTTTCCATTGAATGATTCAACCATACCGTTTCTGGTATGCAGAATAAGGAATGATCCATCGATAGGAATTCCATTCCATGTTTGGGTATAGCGGATGTGTAACATCCCCAAATTATCTTGCTCTCTTCTTAGCTCCTGAATTCCAAGATTAGCATCTGTAGAGAATACTTTGGCGAAGTAGGCAGGAAACTGCTCCACTGATACTTCAGCATCGCTGCGGAATTGAACGTAAGATGGGATTTCAGAGAAAACCCCTTCACGGATCACCTCCGCACCATTTAAGATTTCCTCGGCATTGGCACCGCTAAGAACTGCGGGGCTTGAAGCAAATAATTGAACATTAAAGATCGTACTCGCGAGGAGTAAAAATAGAATCGGCTTTTGCATGTTGGGCAGATTAGGATTTTAGGCTCGCTGAAAATAGGGGTTTTGGCAGCCAGTTAAAAACTGTTAAGAAGATATGTTCTCTGTATTACCTTCCTGTTTAATGCTTTGTCGTAGGAAAAACAGAAACCTTTCGCCCTTCGGGCGGATTTCCTTAATGGGATATTGTGGTATTTGGATATTGGGATAGGAATCAATCGCAGTGGCAAACTGAAATTAATCGGATACTAAATAGCCTTTCTCATTTACAAATCTGTATACTAAAAAGTCCAAAAAGATCTGGAGCTTGAGACCGGGGAGGTGGCACAATTGTTCTTAAACCCACCCCTATTGGATCTGCAAATGCGCAAGAATGCAAAAAGGCTTACCCTGCTATTTTCTCAATTCTGCATTTCTGCAATCTTGCAAATCGGTCAAAACCGCTCAAGCAGCGTTGCCTTCTTCCCGGCAGAAACGTCTACAACAGATCCATCGGATAGATAAACCTGTCCGCCTTTGCCCTTCTTGTAGCGGGTAACATACTGCAGGTTGATCAGGTGGCTCTTGTGCACGCGTAGGAAGTCAAAGGGACTGAGTAACTCGTCGTAGAACTTGAGTGTTCTGCAAATCAGTCGCGAGTCACCATTTGAAAGGTGAAAATCAGTGAAGTTATCATTGGCCTGGCATCGGATCACATCTTTCATCGGAACCACTTCAAAACCATCGATAAGCGGTAATACGACCTTCTGCTCCTGCATCTGCTTGGCTTTGAAATTCTCTACCAATACTCTGGCTTGCAGATTCCCTTCTTTATTCTCAATATTCTGTTTTGCCCTTTCAACCGCCATGATCAGCTCATCGATATCAACTGGTTTCATGAGGTAATAAGCTGCACTGAGATTCAAAGCCTGAATGGCATACTGACTAAAGGCAGTAACAAAGATTATCTGGAAATCGAAGTCCTCGAACTTCTCCAGGAGATCAAAGGCATTCCCAAAGGGCATCTCCACATCGAGAAATAATAGCTGAGGTTTTTTAGAAGCGATGAGCTCCAATGCTTCATTGATGTTTTGAGCAGTAGCTTCCACTTTCACATCCGGACAATACTTCCCGATGTAATGACTAAGCGAATCTCTTGCTGCCTGTTCGTCGTCTATAATGATTGATCTGATCAAGCTACTTCAATTTTAAGGGGGATTTTCAATTCTACTCTTGTGCCGGGGTATTCAGATCCGGGGCTGGCGTCTGAAATCTCAACCGTAAACTCTTTCTTATGCTTCTCAGAAAGCAATCGCAAACGCTCCTCGATATTCGACATTGCTGTGCTCTTGTACTGCTTCTGGTTTTGAGTCTTTAACTCCGCAGATCTCTTTCTTCCAATTCCATTATCCTTTATCTCAACCAAAAGAAACTCCTCATTCTTGCTAAATCTTAGCTTGAGAGTTCCTCCCGATTCTTCGCGATATCTCAAGCCATGCCATATCGAATTCTCAATAAAAGGCTGAATTAACATCGGAGGAATTGAAATGGAATCATCGGAAATGCTGTCGTCCAATTCAACGGAGTAGTCAAATAGGTCGGGGAATCTTAAATGCTCCAGATCCAGATAACGCTCCAAAACCTCCACCTCTTCATGCAGAGGGATCAGGTTTGCCTTTGACTGATTCAATACCTGCCTCATCAAGCGTGAGAACTCAGAGAGATACTTATTTGCGGAGCGTTCATCATTGCTTGCAATGAAATTATTGACGGAGTTCAGAGCATTGAAGATGAAGTGGGGATTCATTTGACCGCGCAAGTTTTGCAAAGCCAATTGTCGGTTCGCTTCCTTGGTGCGCACCTGCCCCAAATAGATCAATGTGGCGGATACAGCAAGCAGAATTAAGATGGTAGCAAGAGTGAACTTCAGAATACGCTGACGCTGATTACTTGCCTTTTGGATCAATTGATCTTTCTCAAGATTGGAAATTCTTTGTCGGTCCAGCTCCTGATCTAGCACCAATAATTCAATCTCCTGATCTCTGGCATTCAACTCCTCTGAAAGCTGCAGGCGATTGAGAAGATCGGCTTCGCGAAGGGCAATGAAAGAGTCGGCAGCAGTGACATAAGATTTATAACTCTCCAGAGCCTTTTCATAAAAGCCAAGACTTTCATAGGCTTCGGATAGTCCTTTATAAGCTTCTTTCTGACTTTGAATCTCCCCCAGAGTATTACTCAGATCAAGAGCTCTTTGAAGGTATGGGATGGCCTCGCTGCTGTTATCTGTTTGGAGGTGGATATTGGCAAGCTTCAAATTAGCAGCATTCTCCAGAACTGGATTATTATTCCTTCTATTTAACTGAACTGCCTGTTCCTGGAAATTGATCGCCTGTTCGGTATTCTGATTTCTGAGCGATAGCTCACTTACATTTGAATAGTAGTTGGAAATATTCTCCTGGTCATTACTCTCTTCCGCAAGCGCTCTTCCTTGCTCGTAATATCTCAAGGCCTCACTGGTATCGTTCAACTCCTCGTAAACCTTTCCAAGCTCATTATAGGTGGCGATCTTTTCCTTAACAGGAACATCATTATCCTCAAGAGATTCCGCTTCTGAGTAATAGGTTAAGGCCCTCGTGTACTCGGCCCGATTGTAGTGAATGCGGCCAATATTGCTAAGCAATTCAATTTGCTCTTCTATGCTATTATCCACCCTGGCGATCTCAAGCGCTTCGCCATAAGCTAAGAGAGCTTCGAGCTGAGAGCCCTGAGCGTCCAGAGAAATAGCTAGGTGCTTAACGCTGTAATACAATCCCTCAGGATCGTCTACATCCCTGAATCTCTCTAAAGCGTTCCTATAATTCTCCGCTGCAGTAGAATATCTCTCTAGATTGAAGTTTACGGTTCCAAGACTGAGAAAACAGTGGGCCTGAGCTCTTGGATCATTCGTCTTCAGGCTTTGTTGCATTGCAGATGTGATCGTAGTGAGAGCCAGATCTGGATCCTTAACTGCAAGAGCATTTGCCTCATTGATCATGTCATATACCGAACCCTTGCCTTCCAGGTTTCCTGGGATCTTTTTGATAGATCCATCACCCGGGGCAGCTAGCATGAGGGATAATATGAGCAGCTTAATCAGCACTAATTCTAAAATACATAATTGAAAAGGGAGGGAAGCTCAAAAAAGCTTTCCCGATAGACTAAACAAACCGGTTCAATGTATTGGTTCCGCCGTTAACTAAGTCAAATGGCCAGATGCCTAAATGGAGGGTTTATTGCTCAGAGGGCTCCCCTAAACTTGCAAAAAACGAAAGCTATGAAACAGGGAATTTTACTTTTCGCATTTACAATCATATTCTTTAGTTGCCAGGTAAAGGCAGAGACAAATACTATGCAGGTAACCGGGAGTGCTGAGTTCAACATCATACCTGATGAAATTGAGATCATCATTCGTTTTCTCATTCCAATTAGATCCAATGAAGGAGTTGAAGAAGGACCAACTTGGGATGACATTGACGCCTATGTCCTTAATGCGATGGATGAGGTTGGAATTGATCGGAAAGAAGTTTCTTTAGGGAATAGTAATTTTTGGTACTATCGGTTCTATTACTGGTCCTACTATTATAATCATCACTACGACTATAATCCTCAAATTGAAAAATCTGTAACCGTCACTGTAAAGCGCTTCTCTCAGGCAGATTCGCTTATCCATTCAATCGTAGATCAGGGAATTGAAGAAGCGCATATTTCAAACATCAGAATTGGACAGCAAACCCATTCAGAAATGGAGGAGCTGAGAAAAGATCTAAAGAAAGCGGCTCTGGAAGCGGCAATGAATAAGGCGGATTATTTACTTGAATCAGTTGGAAAGCAAAGAGGTGATATTCTGGAAATAATTGAGATTGAAGTTCCACTAAATAATCACAACTACTATTGGAACTATAATTCACAATCGATTTCGAATGCTTCATTTGATCTTGGTGGTGGAAATGGAAATCAGAATTCGATTGGTATGGAGCCCATCACGATGAAAAGCGAGTTTCAGTTGAAGGTTGCCATTTTATGATGGAAGAGCTTATCTTCCTGCTATGCTAAAACGAGCAATAGTAACAGGAGCGGCAAGGGGAATTGGACGAGAGATCGTCAATCTTCTTGCCGCTTCTGGTTGGGAGGTATACGCAATTGACATCCTTCCAGAGGTTCGCGATGGCTGGAATTCAGCAAAGGTGTTTCCCGATATTCTTGACCTGAGCTCAAAGGAGCAGATCGAGAGTTATGTCTCTGATCTGAAAGAAAAAAATCTCGCCTTCTGCGGATTGGTAAACAATGCGGGCATGATCGATATGGGTCCATCAATTGAAGCGAATCCCGATCGCCTGGAGAAAGTCATTCAGGTAAATTTAATGGCGGCTGTGAGATTGACTCAGGGAGTACTTCCTCTTCTTGAGAAAGAAAATGGAAGAGTTATTCATATTGGATCGGAGGGGGTGCGGGCAACTGGTGCTTTCAACCTTTATGGAATCTCGAAGCACGCTCTTCAGGCTTATGCGGAGGTTTGCCGCCAGGAGTTGGCCCTTCTGGGAATGCGTAGCATTCTAATCCGCCCGGGGGCGCCTAATACTGCATTGCTGCCGGCTACCCATGCTTATTCAGAAGGGAAGAGGTTTGAATCGGATCTTGCCAAATTCAATGAAGTAGCAAAGGGAGGAATGAAGAACCCCGTTTCACCTTCAGAGGTGGCTAAAGTTGCAGTGAAAGCCCTTGAATCGAAGGACCCAAAAATGGTCTACGACGTTGGCGCAAACCCAGCTCTTTATCTCTTCAAAATGTTTCCGAGAAAAATGGTGGACTTCATCAACCGTAAAATGCTTCGAGGCTAATTACTCTACCGTGAGGGTAAAATCTTATGGGTTCTGAATTGTAACCCCTCTCTACTTTCCCACTCCAATCCCCATCCTTTTTATGTATAAAGAGAGATTACTCTTATTCCAAACCTTATTGGTTACGGTTCGATATCCTTTTTGATTGAGTTCCTTACTCACCTCGTTCAGAGATAATGATTGATTATATCTTAGTTCATTAATCAGTTCTTGAAGTTCTCTTTCTTTGTCTACTGAGATTTTCTTCTTGTAATCCTTCCCTAACTTAAAAGTATAGGTTGATGTTTTTGAACCATCCACAACCTCATAATTCCTTTTCCCATCAGTAGTTTTCCCTTTCTTTAGAATATCATCCTGAACGATTGGATAGACGAATTCAAAGTGGAACTGATGAGATTGAATCTCAGGTTTATATTCAACTTCGATTCTATTTAGATACTCTTTAAGAAACTTCTGTTTTTCCTCTAATGAATAATCTTGAACACCTTCAATTTCAATATACATCTGGTCTAACCAATCAACCCAATCATTAGAATTTTGAAACAACCATAATTCCTTCTCTAACCGTTTAATCTCCTTACTCACTTCTCCCACCATGTCAGAAATCTTTCGAATCATTTTCTTCCCTTTTACCTTATCCATCTTATTAGTGAGTACATCAACCTCTAAGTTTATGATACTCTCTTCATAACCCTCTTTGATACGTTTCTTATCATTGATGTAACGAATACGTTTATCAGATTCTCGTTTAAGGTCCTGAACCTTTTCAAACTTTGGTCCAAGGTTCTTCAATTTGTATTCTTCTCTAACTCTTTTGGATTCTCTGATGGTTGACAAGATATGTTCTAAAATCATCTCATCTGTTTCCTCAATCCTCAAACTCTTCTTTAAAGTACAGTTCTGATGTTTTAAACCCCACTTACTCGGGTTTTTCCATTTGTATTCTACACTTCGACAACTGTATAATGGATTTGTACCCTTTGATACTGTAGATAATTTCACCCCACAACTTTTACAGAAGATTAATCCATTAAGAAGTGATTGATGGGTATGTCCAGTATTTCTGTATCGGTAATTTTCGTTCAGTTTTAATTGAACATCATCCCAAAGTTTTGTAGGAACTACTTGAGGGGTATCTATTAGAATGGTTTCAACTATCTTCTCTTTCCCATTTACCATTTCTTTCCATTCCCACTTCTGAATACCTTTATACAGAGTACTACCCAACATTTTCTGAATAGTTCCAAGGTTCCAACCATCCTTACTTCTTTTTGGTTTGTAGAGAGTGTTGGTATCTAAGTACATTTTGATTTGAAGAGTGGATTTCCCATCTCGATACATCTCAAACATCTTCCTTACTACTTCACCCTCATCTTTATTAATAACTAACTTTTTCCCTTTGACATTGTAACCAAAGGGTACAGTACCACCAATGAAAGTGTTTCCACTTTTTAAAGAGTTACGTTTACCCATAACACTCCTCATCCTTCTCAGTTTATTGTCATACTGAGAAACTAAGGAGAGAATCCCCATCTGGAATTCATCTAATGGATTATCTAAATCAAATGGTTTAGTGGAACTACCTATGTACAGTTTAACCCCATAGTCGAGGAACACTTTATAGATACTCCACCAACTTTGGGTACTTCTACCCAATCTATCAGAATTGAATACCCAGACATTTTTGATATTACTCTTTTGAATCTCATCTAAAAGTTCAACCAAAACAATTCTTTCTTCTAATTCTATTTGAAAGGAACTTTGAGAACCCTCATTGAAAATGATTGGTTTTAAACCCAACTTTTCACTCATCTCAAGTCCCATTCGTTTCTGTACTTCCAACCCACCACCATCGGTTTGTTGTATATCGGAAGATACCCGAAGAAGTATTCCAATCGTATTACCACTCATAAGTTACAAATTCAATCCCTGTATATTTCAAAGGTATTGATTTACAACCTATTTAATGTAACATACCTTCTTTAACCTTCTTAATCAAATTCGGACTACATCCGAGAATCTTCACAATCTC
>CAXDOZ010000074.1:0-11679 GCA_963991145.1 uncultured Chitinophagales bacterium
TATTGCCCACATCTTAGCTTTAAGAGCTTGTGGAATTTGGCAAGCTGCTCTTTATAGTAGTCTTTGACCTTTGACGGATAAACTCTTACTTCTTCACCGCTTTCCATATCAATGAAGAGGTGCGGTCGATTCTCAAATTCAAAATCGAGCTCATGCTTAGCATCAGTCACATGGAAAAGAAGAACCTCGTGTTTATTGTGCTTTAGATGCTGAAGTGCGCTGAAGATCTGTTCAGTTCTTGAATCATCTCCGGTAGACTTTAGGTTTTCAAACATGTCGCTGAAGATCACTACCAATGAGCGCTTATGTGTATTCTCGGCAATCTCATGGAGACATTTAGGAACATCTGTACTCCGATTTAGAGCCGGATCACTGGCAATTTCCTCCAGATAACTCAACAATAGTTTCTGATGAACCTGACTACTTCTCGCCCTTGTGTGTCGCATTACCTCATCCGAAAACAGGCTCAGTCCAAAGGCATCTCTTTGTCGACGCAGAAGATTGATCAATGCTGCAGAAGCGACGATAGAGAAATTGAGCTTATTGAAGATGTCATTCCCGTATGGATAATACATCGATGAAGAGCAATCGATGACAAGCTGACAACGCAAATTGGTTTCTTCTTCAAATCGCTTGACGAACATCTTATCTGTTCTGCCATAGACTTTCCAATCGATGTGGCGTATGGATTCACCTGGATTATAAAGTCTATGCTCTGCAAACTCTACACTAAAGCCGTGGAATGGACTCTTGTGCAATCCGATGATAAAGCCCTCTACTACTTGTTTTGCCAGAATCTCCAGATGATTCAGATCCTGGATATCCTCAAGCTTTACAGCCTGTTGTCTCGTCATTCCTTGAAGTTAGAAAAATTGCGAATTTCTCAATCCGCCCGTAGGGCGAAGACATAAAAAAAGCCCCGTCTCAGCGGGGCTTTTTTCGAGTCTTCTTGTTTAAAGATGCTTTTTCAAAGTATCCTCAAGCGTAGATTTTGGAACAGCTCCAACTTGCTTGTCAACAACCTCTCCATTCTTGATGAAAAGGATAGTTGGAATGTTTCTGATTCCATATCTCATTGAGATCTCTGGATTGTTGTCTACATCAACCTTTCCGATCAAAGCCTGGTCAGCATAGTCATTTGCCAATTCTTCAATGATTGGGGCGATTGCGCGACAAGGGCCACACCACTCTGCCCAAAAGTCTACGATTGCAACTTTATCACTTTCGAGAACCTCAGTCTCGAATGTTGCATCTTGAAATTCTAAAGCCATGTTAATTCAATTTACAGTTTTGGTATAAACGCTGGGAGCAAAGATAAGTTCCCCGCTTGTTAATTAAGTCTATAAGCAACATTTAGGTCTCCTTCAAGACGCTCGAGTAGGTCCTGACTGACGTTCACCCGATACTTCCGACTCAAGAAGGAGATTGGTTTTTCTAATGAATCATCCGAGATAGTCACCCGAAGATCCAGTTCGCCCGTGTGTTCTGCGAAAAGCTCATCCATCTGCTCAATAAATGCATCATTTACCTGAGATGCATTAAAGTGAATGTGAAGCTGTTTACTAAACTTCTCTTTCACCTCACTAAGAAGACTGATGCCTTTGATTTTGAAGCGCAAGTCAGTGGCATCCCTCCATGGCAATTCGTAGGTCCCAGTAATATGAACCATATTTCCAGGGTGTTCCACGTACTTCCCAAAATTTAAGTAATCCTCTTTGAAAAGCATAAATTCCATGCTTCCAGTATAATCTTCTATCGTGAAACGACAGTATTTATCACCCGATTTAGCAAATCTCGTTTGAGCAGAAGAAATGATCCCTGCAAATCTTACAGTCCTTCCCTGAACGGGTTCAAGGGATTCCAGTCCAACATCGGTGAAGGTCTGGATCTCCAGTTTATAGGCATCAAGCGGGTGACCGCTGATATAAACCCCAACCATTTCCTTTTCTTTTTGCAATTGCTCAAGATCTGTCCATGGTTCTGATACAGGAATCTTAGGATCTTCTGGTAGTGCAGCTTCTGTTCCTCCAAAAAGAGAGTTTTGATTGGCGTTCTGCTGACTCTGATGAGTTTGCCCGTGCTTAATGGCATTCTCAATCACCGTTTGGCTATCACCTGGTTTGATATTGAAGTACTGGCCTCGATGAATGCCTTCAAAGCAATCAAATGCTCCGGCTATGGCCAGACTCTCAATCGCTTTCTTATTAACTGCTCTTAGGTTTGCCCGGCGGGTAAGATCAAAGATGCTCTTATACTCGCCATTCTCTTCGCGCTCTTGAATAAGAGCTTCTACCGCAGCACCACCAACACCTTTTATTGCTGTTAGGGCGAATCGAACCTCACCCTTTTTATTCACGGTAAACTTGGTTCTACTTTCATTTACATCGGGACCAAGAACCGGGATTCTCAGACGGCGACACTCCTCCATGAAGAAGGTCACCTTCTTGATATCATTCATATTGTGCGTGAGCACAGCAGCCATATACTCAGCAGGGTAGTGGGCTTTGAGGTAGGCAGTTTGAAATGCTACAAAAGCGTAACAGGTGGAGTGAGATTTATTAAAAGCGTATGAAGCAAATGCCTCCCAGTCTTTCCAGACCTTGGCTACCTTCTTCTCATCCAGATCATTGGATTTACAGCCTTCGAGGAACATTGGATACATCTTATCCAGAATGTCCTTCTTCTTTTTTCCCATCGCTTTACGAAGGGAATCCGCCTGGCCCTTTGTGAAGTTGGCCATCTTTTGAGAAAGCAACATTACTTGCTCCTGATATACGGTAATCCCGTAAGTCTCTTTAAGATTCTCCTCCATGATCGGGAGATCGTAGAGCACTTCTTTCTTTCCATGCTTACGCGCGATGAACTCTGGAATGTATTCCATTGGACCGGGACGGTAGAGGGCGTTCATGGCGATCAGATCCTCGAACTGGTTGGGGTGCAGAGATTTGAGGTGCTTCTGCATTCCAGGAGATTCAAACTGAAATACACCATTCGTTTCACCCCTCTGAAATAGCTCATAGGTCATGGCATCATCCAGATCCAGATCATCCGGGTCGATCTTTACGTCGTGATTCTTCTCAATGATCTTGATCGCATCCTTGATAATTGTGAGTGTCCGCAATCCAAGAAAATCCATCTTCAACAGACCGGCATCCTCAACCACACTGTTGTCGAATTGAGTTACAAAAAGATCTGAGTCTTTATTGACGGTTACCGGAACATAATTGGTGATATCATCAGGAGTGATGATCACTCCACATGCATGAATTCCCGTATTTCTTACCGATCCTTCAAGTCGTTTTGCCTGCTGGATTGTCTTTGCCACCAGGTCATCTTTTGCAGCAAGTTTTCTAAACTCTTCAGCGTCCTGCTTCTGCTGATTATTCAGTTTCGACTTTAGCTTATCACTTACTCCTCCATCTGCTAGAACTCCATTTAGGGATGCAGATAGGTTATCTGGGAAAGCTTTTGTGATCTTGTCTACTTCTGGTAGTGGCAGATCGAGCACACGCCCTACATCACGAATAGAACTCTTGGCGGCCATTGATCCATAAGTGATGATCTGGGCTACCTGATTACGACCGTATTTATCAACTACATAATCGATCACGCGTTGGCGACCTTCATCATCGAAATCGATATCGATATCCGGCATGGAAACACGCTCAGGATTAAGGAAACGCTCAAATAGCAGATCGTACTTGATAGGGTCTACATTGGTGATCCCAATGCAATAGGCCACTGCTGAACCAGCTGCCGACCCACGACCAGGACCAACAGAAACGCCTTGCTTTCTTGCTGTAGAAGTGAAATCCTGAACGATGAGGAAGTATCCCGGATAACCCGAGTCTGCAATTACCTTGAGCTCGAAATCCAGTCGTTCAGCTATCTCAGCTGTGACTTCTCCATATCTTCTCTTCGCTCCTTCAAAAGTCAGATAGCGCAGATAATCATCCTGAGTTTCAAAACCATCCGGTAATTGATATGCAGGAAGGAGAATATCTCTTGCAAGATTCGCTTCCTGGATCTTCTCGGCTACCATGACCGTGTTCTCTACAGCTTCCGGAATATCACCAAAGAGATTCATCATTTCTTCAGTGGTCTTGAAATAGAAGTTATCGTTAGGGAATCCGAAGCGGAATCCTTTTCCATGTCCTTTGGGTGTTGCCTGCTTATCACCTGTGTTTACACAAAGCAGAATATCATGCGCATTGGCATCCTCTTCCTCAACATAGTGGGAGTCATTGGTTGCGATTACCGGCACATTGTGTTTTTTAGACCACTTGATCAGCACCTGATTGACATCCTCCTGACTAACCCCAGTACCGTCCAGATCATGTATATGATGGCGTTGAAGCTCGATGTAGAAATCCTCTCCAAAAAGGTCGAGCCATTCCAAAAATAGTTTTTCCGCTTCCTCTTCACCTTTGTGAATGATAGCTTGAGGGATTGTTGCTCCAATACAGCAGGTAGTAGCGATCAGACCGTCCTTGTACTGGCGGATCAGCTCCATGTCGATTCGAGGAAACTTTGAGTATAAACCATCGATATAACCCAGAGAGCAAAGCTTTGAAAGGTTGCGATAGCCATCCATGTTCTTGGCCAGCAATAGCTGGTGGTAACGCTTATCTTTCTTGCCTCCTGTAAAAGTCTTTTGGAATCGGTCCTCGACCACATAGAATTCACAACCCACGATTGGCAGAATGCCCTGAGCTTTAGCTTCCGCTACGAATTTGAAGGCACCAAACATGTTTCCATGATCGGTGATGGCAACTGCTTTTTGCCCGTCAGCCTTGGCCTTGGATATCATCCCCGGGATGCTCGCGGCACCGTCTAGAAGGGAGAATTGGGTATGGCAATGGAGATGACAAAATTCGGACATGGACTAGTATTTTATCCTAAGTTAACATCAGGAAGATCGGAATCGGTCCGAAAGGACCAGCCAATTTTCAACAGCCTGTGGAATGAAAAAATGCGCCTATAGCTACTTGATATCTGACGCGGATTAGCCCTTGCGTTTTACTTTGAATCCATCCTTCTCCAGAATAGAAACCACCTTGTCACGATGGTCACCCTGAATGAGAATTTCGCCGTCTTTTACGCTGCCACCCACTCCGCATTGAGACTTGAGTTTCTTGCCAAGCTCTTTTAATTCGCCCTCCGGGCCGATGAAGTTCTCGACCAGCGTTACGGCTTTACCTTTTCGTTGTTTACGATCCAGGGAAACATAGAGAGTTTGCTCAGAAGCCTCGATTGACTCTTCTGAAGAAGCATCATGCTGAGAGTAATCGTAATCTGGGTTCGTAGAATAAACCACATACTTATCTCTTCCTTTCTTCTTGCTCATAGCTCGTCGATGTTTGTATCCTTCTTAATGATGACATTCAGATTCTTTGGCTCGATTCGCATGTCCAGATCTCCGCTGATCATTTCAGCGTCTCCATCAAATTGAATCCCTAGTTTCCTGGCGTTTTTGATGAGTACATGTTCGGCCTTGAAGTATCTGACCTCCTTTAATTTAAGGGCATTTTTTCTCAATAGCTGAAAGGCAACCCAGGGAAGTCTGAACCATTTTACTGGAGCCATTAATAAGACATCTAAATATCCGTCGCGCAGGCTGGTTGATTTGAATGGACCAACCCCGTAACCGTAATACATAGAATTGAAGATTCCGAGTGTGTAAACCTTTTCATTAAACTGCTCATCATCGATCTCAAACTCGACCTTACTCGGCTTGTATTCAAAGAGTAATTGCCTAATAATGGCCCAAACGTAAGAGAAGAATCCTCTTAGATGCTGATGCCCAAATCGCCTTGCGACATTCGCATCCGCGCCGGTGCCGGCATTACTTACAAAGTTCCTTCGATTGGATTCTACCGAGTCGATCTTTACGACTTTACCTGAATTGATCACATCAATAGCCTTTGGGAAATGACGAATAGGTAAGCCCAAATGCTGAGCTAATCCATTCCCAGAACCACAGGCGATGATGCCCATTTTTACATCAGTTCCTTTAATGCCATTTGCGACATCGTTCACTGATCCGTCTCCTCCTACTGCTACTACCGTTTCAAATCCCTCTTTCACTGCATCTGCCGCAATTGTTGCTCCGTGAGCGATACGCTCGGTGTATCGAAGCTCAGCATCATAGCGATCGTGATCGAGATGTCTCTCAACCATCCCGGCTACACGGCTTTTATTTCCGATGCCGGAATGAGGGTTAACGATAAAGAGTATCCTCTCTTTCTCCATCAAGTGCGCAAATATACGGAAGCTGTAAGGCTTACTCCTTAGGATTTTGAAATCAGACTGATATCCAAACTACCGGCAGAATGGGTTAGGGCTCCAACAGAAATGAAGTCGGGATTACACTCGGCATAAGGCCTGACGGTATTTAGATCAATTCCACCACTCACCTCGGTCTCCATTCTACCGTCGATAAGTTTTACGGCTTCATCAACTTCAGCAACAGAGAAATTGTCGAGCATGATCCTATCTGCGATTCCCACAGCAAGAACCTGCTTAACCTCGTCAAGGCTTCGAGTTTCTATCTCAATTGGAATTTCAAGAGAGCGCTCTTTTAGATATGTATCTGTGCTTTTGAGCGCAGCTTCTATTCCACCGGCAAAATCCACGTGGTTATCCTTTAGCATGACCATATCAAAGAGGCCATAACGATGATTCTCACCTCCTCCGATCTTCACTGCCCATTTCTCAAAGTAGCGTAGGGTAGGAGTTGTTTTTCTGGTGTCCAGGATCTTTGCTTTTGTTCCGGCTACTGCATCTACAAATTTTCGAGTCAGTGTTGCCGTACCGCTCATTCGCTGCATGAAGTTCACTGCGATGCGCTCACCTCTCAGAATTCCCTGAGCCGAGCCGGAAAGGACCATGATCTCATCGCGGTTCTTTACATGATCACCGTCCTGTTTGAAGAGCTCCATTTCAATTGAAGGATCAACCTCTTCAAAAATGACCTTCGCTACCTCGATTCCAGCGATTACACCATCCGCCTTGGCGATCATCAAGGCTTTTTTAGTGGCTTTAGCCGGGATAGACGATAAGCTACTATGGTCTCCTGTTGGGATCTTTCCGGTAGGATCGGTAATGTCTTCTGAAAGAGCTGTTCTGACTACAGCCCTGAGGTGATCGAGATCATTGAATTCCATAGGGCAAAGGAACAAAAAAGGCCGGTCTAAGCCGGCCTGATATCTAATCTTCTTCGAATCGTAAATCGTGGATCAGGAATCCCGAATCGCTACTTCGAATCAGGTAGTAAACTCGGAAGCTTCCATTCAAGGTGCTTAGTGTTCCGGTACCGAATTTCGAACCCTCTGAGGATTCTCCACTATGTATCAATGTGAATGACTGGGGAGAGTAATCAGCAAAAAATTCCTGCACTACAACCTGCGCCTGAGCCTTTTGATAATTAGCTTCTTCATTCAGAATAGCCACTGAAAGACTCTCATTGAAGTGAGCCGCAAGATCAGTTGAATTCCCTGTTGCCAGGAATTTTCCCACCTGCTCAATATCCGAATCTGATGCTTTTGCATCAAAGATCCCTACTGAAAGAAGCAGGAGAACAAGCATGGATGATTTTACAATTAGATTCCGCATTTCCGTTGATTTCATTTGTCCTGTCTTAAAACAAACTAATTTTATGCCAATTAAGTGCTTAAGCACTAAAGACGCAATAAGCAAGATAGGTGAAAGACAGAAAAAAAGTCGTTTTGATAATCGCAGACGGTTGGGGATTTGGTAAAGTTCCACACGCCGACGCTATCAAGGCTGCTGATACTCCATACGTTGATCAATTGCTAACCAATT
Organism: uncultured Chitinophagales bacterium; assembly: GCA_963991145.1. Taxonomy (GTDB): domain Bacteria; phylum Bacteroidota; class Bacteroidia; order Chitinophagales; family JABDMM01; genus CAXDOZ01. The sequence continues at coordinate 7,825 of CAXDOZ010000074.1, forward strand.
ATCCACACGCGACGCTCGTGACACACGGTGAAGCCGTAGGATTGCCGGAAGGCCAAATGGGGAATTCTGAGGTCGGCCATTTGAATATTGGAGCCGGAAGAGTTGTTTATCAGGAGCTTCTGAGAATTAATCGGGCTATCGCCGATGGTAGTTTAAGAGATAATGAGTCCCTTAAGGCTACTTTCCAATACGCAATCGATAATGACAAGCCACTTCATTTGATGGGTTTGGTTTCAGAGGGTGGAGTTCACGCCCATATGAACCACCTGGTGGCACTTTGCCGATACGCGAAAGAGGCTGGAGTTAAGAAGATCTTTGTCCATGCATTTACTGATGGAAGAGACACAGATCCCCACTCTGGTTTAGGTTATATCAAGCGCCTGAATGAGGCTATTGAGCCTTATGATGCTAAACTGGTTTCTGTGATCGGTCGCTATTATGCGATGGACAGAGATAAGCGCTGGGAGCGAATTGAGCTCGCCTATGATATGCTCACTAAAAGAGAAGGCGAGGCTATGGAAGACCTCGTAGCCGGGATTCGCGATTCATACAGAAATGATGTTTCAGATGAATTCCTTCAGCCAATGGTGCTTGAAGAAAACGGAGAGACCCCGGGTGCAATAAAGGATGGGGATGCTGTTCTTTGTTTCAACTTTAGAACGGATCGTTGCCGGGAGATCACAGAAGCTCTCACGCAACAGTCATTCCCGGATCAGGGAATGGAGCCATTAGATCTCTATTACGCCACCATGACCCGTTACGATGAGAGCTTCAGAAATGTGCATGTTATCCTTGAGAAAGGCAATCTGGAGAAAACACTTGGTCAGGTCATTTCAGAGAATGGATTAACTCAGATCAGAATTGCCGAGACAGAAAAGTATCCTCATGTTACCTTTTTCTTCAATGGTGGGAGAGAGGAGCTGTTTGATGGTGAATCGAGAATAATGGTGAACTCGCCAAAGGTTGCCACTTATGATCTTCAACCAGAAATGAGTGCGGGAGAGGTGACTGAAAAGATCAGTGCTGAAATCGCTAAAGGCGAAGTTGATTTTGTATGCCTTAACTATGCAAATGCAGATATGGTAGGACATACCGGAGATTTCAATGCTGCAAGTAAAGCAGCTGAAACGGTTGATGCAGCCATTAAGGAAGTCGCTGAAACTGCTCTGGCTCAAGGTTATGTAGTTCTTCTTACTGCCGACCATGGAAATGCCGACTATATGCAGAATGGAGATGGGACACCAAATACTGCCCATACCAAGAACCCTGTGCCTATTATTCTTGTTGGTGATGCAGATGGTGCGAAAATCAGAAATGGAAAGCTCGCCGATATAGCGCCAACAATACTTGATCTAATGGGAATTCAGCCACCAAAAGAAATGACTGGTACCAGCTTATTGGTTTAATGAGATTACTTGCATTCATATCAATCGCTATGTTTCTGGCTTCCTGCTCCAGCAAGGATAAGGATCCCGGTTACTTTGATATGCCCGGATTTCTGAAGACTACTTCAATGGAGCTGGGAGCTGAGGAGCTGGATGTATCCAAGAAAGCCACCCTTGATGGAAAAGAGACGAGTATTGATCTTTTCCTGTATGAAGCGAGCTGGCTTGACGATTACACTGAAAGTCGCTGGGGTATAAATATGGCTCAGCCTCGCTGGTATGGACAGATCAAGGTCCTGGAAGAGGCCAATCCGAATCTTCCCAAATACAGAGATAAGTTCGAAATTGAAGAAGGCACCATCGAGAAAGGAGGTGAGCTACTCAGTTTTACGCATTATGTAGCAAAAAACAAATCGCTCGACATCAAAGAGCTTTATATGGAAGAGCTGGATGGAGAAGTGAGATTCCTGAAAGCCGAGATTGCCCATGATAATGTGCTGGCGAGCAATCACCGATCTTATGAGTTTGTGACAAATGAAAGCCTGAAGATCTCAGGTGAACAAAATATCATTTTCCTGAAGCCAAGCAGCTACGATATCCAAATCGATTTCCAGTGAAAAACATTCTGATCATAAACGGCCCAAATCTGAATATGCTCGGCAAAAGAGAGCCGGATGTTTATGGTGACCAGGACTTCGAATCATTCTTTGAAGAGCTCAAAGATGTCTACACAGATCTGAACTTATCTTACTTCCAATCCAATGTGGAAGGAGAGCTGATTGACAAGATTCAACAAGCAGATGAAAAAGTACATGGAGTGATCTTAAATGCAGGCGGATACACCCATACTTCTGTTGCCATTCGAGACGCTATTGCAGCAATAAAAACACCCGTGATCGAAGTGCATATTTCTAACCCTGCAGCAAGGGAAGAATTTCGTCATAATAGCCTTATCTCAGGAGTGGCGAAAGGGGTGATCTCAGGCTTCGGTTTGGACTCCTATATTCTTGCGCTCGACTCATTTCTTGACTAAGAAAATCACTTCGTTTTCTCCATAGTAATTGCGGTGGGAGATATCCAATTCCTGCCCTAATTCTGCATCCAGTTTATCCAATAGTGCTTCAAGCTCAGATCTTTGCACCATCGTATTGATCACAGCTAATTTGCCTCTATTTAAAGCTTTAGATAATTGGTGATAAAAGTCTGATTTTAAGATATTTGAATCAACTTCTGTATTTATGAAGAGATCGACGAAGATGAGGTCTGCCTTTATGTCAGTTTGACTCATAAAGGATAGAGCGTCAGTATTTAGCAGCTTTAAATTGCTGTAATCATCTAAGCCAAAATAAGCCTCTCCGAGGCGGATAACTGCAGGGTCGATCTCCACTCCGGTGATATGGCAATTGATGCCTTTCTCGCGCTTTAGAATATGGGCGATACTGCCAACTCCAAATCCTAAAATGAGGACCTCTTTAGGAGCATCTTCACGGATCTTGATTACATCTGAAATGACTGATTGAAAAACGCGGTGCAGACTATCAAAACTGTAATTTGCATTTGGTGAGTTCAGGACCAGTTTCCCGTTCTGTAAAGTGACTTCCAATTGCCCAGAATATTCAGACTCAACTACTTCAATTTTGATGGGGTAGAAATAGCTGAGTACTCTTTTAAAAAGCGATTGTTTTTGATCAAACGGGCGACTCATCCGGGAGGCTTTCTTCGATGGCATCTTCAATATAACCCTCCGGGTCGATGTCGATTGAAACGATCTTCCACTCCTCATCGATCAATTGGATTATGAGGCGTTCCGTGGCTGGATAATTTGCGTACTTCGTATTGTAGATCAGAGTCACTGTTCTGGGAGCATCTGTATTCCTTTCTGCTTTCCAGCCGGCCTGTTCCCATGACTCCAATTTGCCAAACTTCTCCTGATTCCCCTCAAGGAATTGTTTCATGATATACTCGTTGTTTGGATCGGATGTATCCATCTGCATGTAGTTCAGGGCAGCATCCCAATTATCGGCCCGAAGGGCCACAAAGAAGTCCTCTGCTACCTCTTCAGCGGCAGAGCGATCCATATTGAAGCAGGAAGTCAATGTGCTTAGAACAAGCAGGAGAATAAAGCATTTCTTTATGTGCATGGCTGATTGCTTTACATTTGATATTGCAAGCCAATTTTTAACAGGGGCAAATTAGTAATTCTATGTTCACAGGGATCATCGAATCAGTTGGATCATTAAAGGAAATTAAAGAAGAGGGGACGAATATCTCATTCAAGGTAGCTTCTGATATCTCTCATGAGTTGAAGATCGATCAGAGCATTTCACATAACGGCGTATGCCTTACAGTGACTGCTCTGGAGGATGGAGCTCACTGGGTGACGGCCGTGGAAGAGACTTTGATCAAGAGCAATCTGGGCGCTTTAAAATCAGGCGACGAGCTAAATCTGGAGCGCTGTATGGTGATGAAT
>CAXDOZ010000075.1:0-11630 GCA_963991145.1 uncultured Chitinophagales bacterium
CTATACCCATTTGTCAGATTATGTATGGAGTAATGAGAAGAAAAAGGTCATTCAAACAAAACCTAAACCCATTTTAATCTTTCCAAGATACCACCAGTTAGATGTTATTCGTAAATTAAAATCACAAGTACTTTTAGATGGTGTAGGTACAAACTACCTTGTTCAACACACAACAGGTTCAGGTAAATCTTACTCCATTGGTTGGTTATCCTTTATGTTAACCAATCTTTTCAAAGATGACGGGAAACAACGAGTATTTGATTCGATAATAATAATAACCGATAGAAAGGTTTTAGATAAACAATTACAGGATACGGTAAAGAGTTTAGAGAAGGTACAAGGTGTAGTTCAACAAATAGATAAAAACTCCGAACAACTTCGAAAATCATTATCTACAGGAAAGAACATAATTGTAACGACTATTCAAAAGTTCTCAGTTGTTGTTAACCGTATGAGAGAACTCAATGGAAGAACATTTGGAGTAATAATAGATGAGGTACATTCTTCACAAGGTGGTAAAGGAACAAAGAACTTAAATCAAACACTCTCACTCAACGAAATTGAGGTAACCGATGATGTGGTGAATGAAGAAACCCTTAAGATTCTGAAAGAGATGAAATCTCGACAGAAACAAAACCACATTTCATTCTTTGGATTTACAGGAACTCCCAAACCTCAAACGGTTGAAATTTTTGGTACTGTTCAATCGGATGGAAAGAAAAAACCTTTCCATACCTACACCATGAAACAATCCATTGGTGAAGGGTTTACTTTAGATGTTCTTAAATCATATACACCAGTAAAAAGGTGGTTTAAACTTAAAGGGAAGGGTAACGATGTTGAATTACCTGAGAGTAGAGGAAAGAAAGAGTTGATTAAGTGGGTTGATTCTAATCCTGAAACCATTTCACGTAAAGTAGATGTAATCATACAACACTTACTATCTACAACATTAAAATCAATCGAAGGAAGAGGAAAAGGGATGGTCATTGTTCGTTCAATTGAAGATACGGTGAAGTACTTCTTTGAGATGAATAAACAACTAAAAGAAAGAGGATTAGAAAATAAAATAAAATGTGTTGTTGGATTTAGTGGTGAGGTGAACTATAATGGTGAAAAACTTACCGAAGAATCATTGAATTCTGATAATGGTTTTGATTCCAAGGATATTCCTACAGGGTTCAAAAATCCTTTGTACAGAGTACTTATTGTCTGTAATAAATTCCAAACAGGTTTCGATGAACCATTACTACATTCCATGTTCGTAGATAAACCATTGAGTGGGGTTCAATGTGTTCAAACCCTTTCTCGTTTGAATCGAAAAACAAGAGGTAAGAAAGATACATTCGTTTTGGATTTTGTGAATAGTGTAGAACGTATTCAAGAATCCTTTCAAACGTTTTATCAAACAACTATTCTTTCAGAAGATACCGACCCTAATTTGGTTTATGACATCTTAGATAAGATTCGAAACTATGGTCTTTTTACTCCAAATGAAATTGATGAGTGGAATGGAATATTCTTCTCAAAGAATAGAGAAGATTCAATGTTACAACCTATCCTAAACTCAGTTTTAAGTAGATGGAGAGAGTTGTCTGATGAAGATAGAGATTTATCAAGAACTCAGTTTACTAACTATTGTAAGGTGTATGGTTATGTTTCAATGATACATCAATTCGATAATGTTGAGTTAGAAAAACACTACCTCTTCTTTGAATACCTGAGAAAGAAGTTTCCTGTTGATGGATTAACAAGAATTGATGTTTCTGATTTGGTTGATTTAGAATCACTGAATTTGGATGTAAAAGGTAAATACAACATTTCTTTAGAGGAGGAGGATACAGAGTTTTCACCTAATAAATACGGGGATGGAGTTGTAAAGGAAGAGGAAGAATTTGATTTACTTTCTGAAATTATAAACGAGATAAATGAATTCTATGGGAAACTTCCAGAAGGAACAGAAGAGAGTTCTAAAAAACTCATCAACGATATTTTGGTAGATGATGAGTTTCAGAAAGTGATAACTTCTGACAACACCGACTCAAACAAAAGAGATAAAATAAGGGAGATATATGAGGATAAGAACATCCGAACCTTGGATAAGAGTACACAGTTGTACGACTTTTTTGAGAAGAAAGAGTTCAAAGAAAAACTCATAAGATTATTTATTTCACAACCCCATCTTTTGAATCAAATGAGATTATAATGAAACTATTCAGATTAAATAAATCTAACCTCAACGAGGTAGAACAGATTCCATTTAAATTAGAGAAGGATATCCAATCGTTGGTAGAGGGTAATGTTGAATCGATATTCAATCTGAAATTCATCCAAACAGAATTATCAGTAGATAAGTACCGAATCGATTCCCTTTGTTTCGATGAAGAGAATAACTCCTTTGTAATTATCGAGTACAAAAAGGGAAGTAGTTATTCAGTTATTGACCAGGGATATACCTATCTACAACTCCTACTCAATAACAAATCTGATTTCTTATTGGTACTATCTCAACACTTCAATAAGGTTCTAAGAATGGAAGATGTTGATTGGTCTCAATCACGAATCATTTTTGTTTCTCCATCATTCAACTCTTATCAGAAGGATAGTGTAAACTTCAAAGACTTACCATTTGAGTTATGGGAAATCAAACGGTATTCGAATGATACCGTAGTTCTGAATCAACATCGTTCAAACTCAAAAGAGAGTATTGAAACTCTGAATCCGAACACAACTGATTCAATGATTTCTAGGGTTACCAAAGAGGTTAAGGTTTATACCATAGAACAACACCTTTCTAAAACCACAAAAAAGGTGGTAGAGAAATGGAATGACCTTCATCAAAGGTTGGTAGAATTGGATGACATCGAGATTATACCTAAGAGTCAATACATTAGTTTGATGTATAATGGTAAGACTGTATGTTACCTTAACTTCATGAAGAAAGGAATTCGAATCGATGTATTAAGAGGTAACGTTAATCCTGATGGTTCTAAATCAAAGAATTATTTTGATATTGATGACCCAAAAGGTATTTCTTCTGAAGGTAGTTGGGAATGGAAATCTGGAACCAAAGGAACTCTTTATAGAATATATTTTGATGAGAAATCCGATATTGATTACACGATGTTCCTAATCAATCAGAAATATAAAAACGTATCTGGTTAACCCACCATCCTCTTCAACACCCCATTCAAACCATCCATACTCTTTGTATTCATCTTCAACCTACTTAAGAGTTTCTTAAAGGGTGATATCAACTTCCTCAACATTGATTTTATGGATATCTCATCCATTCTCTGAACACCAATGGTAGATACCACTCTACTTACCGTTTTAGTAGATTGTAGGATATCTTCCAACACCTTTTTGGTTTGTTGATTCACTTTGGTAAGGGATTTTTCAAAACTCTCTTTGTATTTGAAGTTATCTCTATTGTACCCCATTCTTTTCAGAGTTACTAAGTATCTATTTGTTTGAATGGATTTCTGATTCTGAACATTGAGTTGTTCTAAGATGGGTCGTAAATCATCTTCAATCTCTTTGTATCGGTTTGAAAGTTCACTCAATTCCATCTTTACTTTATCAATCTTATCTGAGAGAATTCCAAACTCATCAATCTTTGATTCTACATCATTTTCAAATCTGAATTCATTTAATCTCATTTATTTACTCCATATGTTCTTCCATTGGAATTCGTTCTCAGATTGTGATTCCTGAATACTCTCCTGAGGTTTGTTTATCATCTTAGTATTCAGATATCTATTCAAGTCTGATAACCTCATATACCTCTTATTCTGAGTTATCTTAATGATGGGTAGGTTTTCTTCCGTTACCAATTTCTCAAAGTGTCTTCTACTGATGTTGAGGTAATCCATCACTTCATATTTAGTGAGTAGTTTGTCTTCCATAGTACTCCTTCACTTTTCTTTCAAACTCTTTTTGTTTTTCAATGGGTAACATCCCAATACCTTTCTCTAAGGTTCTTTTTCCATTGAAGATGATTGAATCTCTGTATTTCTCATAGGTTATGAATAGGTTGATTAGAGATTTAGTGGTATCAGGTATTTTATCGGGTGGTAGATGGTATCCAACCTCTTCTGTGAACTCTTTGAGTTTATCCATTAGTTCGTTGTGTAATTCATTTGGTGTTTGTTTCATTGTTGTTCTCCTTTTTACTTATCACTTAGATATAATCTATCCTATCAGTGTCGTAATACTCACAATGAATTCAATGTGGAATCCTATTCCTAAATCCATTATAGACGACTGATAGGATAACTCATCACTTGAGTACTCACTATCACAACCCCATTATCGTTCAGTTCCCCTCCACCGGGTATCACTCCGAGTATATTACAATACTGTCGGTTGTTGACTATAACACCTTTCTGAAGGGTGTTAACTATCAATAAGTATGGGAGTAAATCTTAAAACGATAGAAAATCACAGAATTTCTCAAATTATTTTCTGAGAGATGTTCAATCGGGTAAAAAGGGATTGAATGTGGTTAGAGTTTTTAGGTAAATCTCTTCTCATAGGGACTACGACGTATCCTACCTAAAATTGGGTGTATTATCAATTCAATAGTAACAGGAGATACCTCAACTATATCTTCACGATTCATTCTTTCTTCCCGAATCAACCCCTTTTTGTACATAGAATGTACTTTGGAGTTTGTGAATGAAGTACCACGAGGTGTTTTTAACCCCTCATCATTGAAGATTTTTGAAATACGACGATAACCAATAGGGGTTACAGAATTCTCAATAAAACCTTTTATTCTGTCGTATAAATACTGTTGGTAATCCGAATAATTGGATTCCCAAAGTTTTGTAGAAGTTATTGATACAGAGAAATATACTATTATGAGTCCGGAGTTACATTTCTTATCCCATAACCTTACTCCACTGTTACCGACTTCGCCAGATTTCTTGGCTGATCTACATTACATCCTCTAAGGAGAGCAATGTGGTAAGAGAGTAGTTGAAGTGGGATCGTAGAGATCAATGGAGTTAATGGCTCTTCCGTTTCCGGGATCTCTATAGTGAAGTCTGCCATTGCCTTAATGGTCGTTTCTCCCTGAGGAACGATAGCGATTACTCTACCTTTTCTTGCAATTACTTCCTGAATATTGCTAACCACTTTCTCGTAAGCGCTCTTGTTTGTGGCAAGAACTACAACCGGCATTTCCTCATCGATCAAGGCGATCGGTCCGTGCTTCATCTCAGCCGCCGGATAACCTTCAGCATGGATATAAGAGATCTCTTTAAGCTTCAATGCTCCTTCAAGAGCCACAGGGAAATTGTAACCACGTCCGAGGTAAAGGAAGTTCTTTACATCCTTGAACTCATTGGAAATATATTTCACTTGCTCATGGCAGCTTTCCAATAAGCTTTCAATCTGGGCAGGAACTCTGTGAAGAGCTGAACTTAATTGCTGGAAGTAAGAACTGGTAATTGTTCCTCTCTCTTTTGCAATCATCATTGCCATGAGAGATAATGCAGTTACCTGAGCAGTAAAGGCTTTTGTAGACGCTACTCCGATCTCAGGACCGGCATGAGTATAGATTCCGGCATGTGTAACACGAGGAATTGATGATCCAACCACATTACAGATTCCAAGGATAGTTGCTCCCTTTGCTTTTGCAAGCTCAATTGCAGCAAGTGTATCAGCAGTTTCTCCTGATTGTGAGATCGCTAAAACGATATCTTTCTCAGAAATGATCGGATTCCTATATCTGAACTCAGATGCGTATTCTACTTCAACCGGAATTCTGGCCAGGTCTTCAAATAAGTACTCACCAACTAAGCCGGCGTGCCAGCTCGTTCCGCAAGCAACAATAATGATCCTTTCTGCACTTATCAGCTTCTGCTTATAATCTTTAATTCCGCCGAGTGAGACTTCGCCGCCGCTGGGACTTAATCGACCTCTCATTGAATCGAGGATCGAAGTGGGCTGCTCAAAGATCTCTTTCAGCATGAAATGCTCGTAGCCACCTTTCTCGATCATTTCGAGTTGCATCTCAAGTTGCTGGATGTATGGGGTAACCTCTTCGTTTGCTACAGTTTTGATTCTTAGCTCGCCATTTCTGTGCATTACCGCGATCTCTTCATCCTGCAGATAAACTACATTCTTAGTATGCTCAATAATTGGAGTGGCGTCAGAACCAACGAAGAATTCATCTTTTCCTATTCCAATAGCTAATGGAGATCCTTTTCTTGCTCCAATGATCACGTCCGGATCTTCTTCTGAAACGATCAGAATAGCATAGGCTCCTTTTACTTCTCTTAAGGCGATTCTGACAGCTTCAACCAGGTCAAGACCTTCATTCTGTCTGATATCTTCAATCAAATGAATTAGAACCTCGGTATCTGTATCCGACTCAAAAACATGACCTCTGTTTTGAAGCTCGATCTTTAGAGGCGCATAGTTCTCAATGATTCCATTGTGGATGATTGCAAGGTCCCTCTTCTGAGAAAAGTGAGGATGGGCATTTCGATCATTGGCTTCTCCATGAGTAGCCCATCTGGTATGACCAATTCCAGTGGTAGCATTAACTTGCTCACCATTTACAAAGTCAACTAGGTCCTGAACTTTACCTGCCTTTTTGTAAACCTTAATCTCCCCGTTTAAAAGAGCAACGCCGGCTGAATCGTAACCTCGATATTCGAGTCTTTTCAGGCCGTTGATCAATATCGGATAAGCTTCTTTATTACCGATATATCCAACAATTCCACACATATTACTGAATTCTAGTGTACGTCAAATTTAAGCTAACAGGGTACTGCGAGTGATTCCCTCCATAGAAAATTGCTCTTCCTGCTCGGAAATTGTCTAGGAAAGGAAACAATAGAAGTCCCTCATTACTTGCAGATCCATTCACAATACCCTGCACATAGGCAGAGACATTGAAATTGTATTGGATCTTCGTTTGGCCGCCAAAAGTAACTTCCTCAGGTATCGCCGAGAAGTAATAAACGTTAAGGAATGCCAAAAAACCCTCATAAATATCTGTTTCCAGATCGATGTTTGGATCATCGTAAGCAGCCTTGTCTACTGCAAGGACCGAAATAGGGAAAGGGAATGTAGTATCTGAGTCGTCCAGAGTTACAATCAATTCAGCTTTATTGATCGCCACATCTGTAAGGTTTTGAAGGTATGGGAACTGAAGATATCCCATCGCTCCGGCTAGGCCCTGTATCATCATTACGCTATCTCCCTCTGGAGATGTGCTGTTGAAGAGCTGATCGATATCCGAGCCTGTATAAGTTGGTTCTGTTTGAGTGAAGTAAGCCGAAAGGTCTCCGATCGGAAAGCCAAATGAAAGACTGTCGCCAATAGAATTACTGAAGTAAAGTGTCAACCTTGAATCCTCACTGATCATATTGAAGTAGGCAAAGCCATCTCCATTTGTATGAGTCGAACTCAAAAGAAGTCCGGGGAAGAAGTTTCTGAAGGCGTCGTTATCTGCAAAGTTTGAGCCTCCGGATTGAAGCATCAAATTTTCTCCCCAGGCATCGTTCAAACGAACTCTGATCTGAGCTGCATATGGCCCATCAACAGGGAAGACACTATCCTGCGTGCTGAGGATCTGAGTTGGGGTCCTGGCCAAATTACTGGAAAGCGTCCCTACTGAAGAGTTGTTATAATACCTGAAACTTAGATCCAATTGCTCTGTAAGCTCAAGCACTTCAAAATCAACAGCAGTTGCAAGATCTCCATACTGACCATTGTATCTAATTGCCAGTACAACTGAGTCAAAGACTAAACTATCACCCAGATCAACATTATTGGTTGGAAGTCTGAACTGCATGAATACAGAAGACCTCAAATCTCCAAATGCAGGGAAATCATTTACCTGACCGAAGGTTGCCAGAAGCGTGTTATCGGTAGGAAGAGAATCTCTTCTAATAGTGGTTGAGATAACTGTGATCGTATCTTCGCCACCTACCTGAAAACCGTCGGCTGTTGGCAGAATAGAGGTATCAGTAAGAACAGGGCTATCACATGAAAAAATAGTCATCGACAAGAGCAAGCAAGCGATGACTATATTCCATTTTGTCCGGATCGGACTATGATTACTTCTCTTCAAGAAGACTTTGATAAAACTGGTGTTGCCCTTCAAGGAAATCCTCATTCTCTGTGTAGTTAAGAATTGGCTTGCCATTCTTATTCTGAATGATAGATGAAAGATCCTCACTCACTGAATCGCTGCCAATCACCAAGGCATCAGCATAATTGCTTGCTCCCTTGTATAATCCGTCAAACTCACCGCTAACGAAGAATTCCACAGCATCTTTCTCGATCTGATCGGCAATTTCATCCTTTGACATGAAATTGTCTTCTAACTTACCAGGGAAATTATCGCCGTAAAGAGAATAGATCACTTTTGACTTGGCGAAAACAGGTTCATCCTTGTAAATGGTCTTCAAATACATTGGGATCAAGCTCGTCATCCATCCATTACAATGGATGATGTCCGGAGCCCATCCAAACTTCATCACAGTTTCCATTACACCTTTACAGAAGAAAAGCATTCTCTCGTCATTATCGTCGAAAGACTTCTCATCCTTATCTGTAAAGACACTCTTGCGCTTGAAGAATTCTTCATTGTCAAGGAAGTAAACCTGGAGTCTTGCTCCTGGAAGGCTAGCCACTTTAATGATCAGTGGATAGTCCTCATCATTCACGGTTATATTAATACCAGAAAGACGAACAACTTCGTGCAAACGGTGCCTGCGTTCATTAATATTACCGAATCGTGGCATTAGGATTCTAATTTCCATGCCTTGATCCTGTAAGTATTTCGGTAGATCTGAAATCGCTGAAGCTATATCACTCAGGTCCAAGTATGGATTCATTTCCTGAGTTACAATCAATACGCGTTTCTTTTCCATTTCCATAGCCAATATTCGATTGTTAAGAGGGGAAAAGTTTTAATTAATTTGGAGCGCAAAGATACGAAAATTTACCCCATCATCCTATAAATATCAGGCATAAAGCCTTGTTAGTCCTGAATTTCCATCACGCATGTGGCTCTTTAAAACCATATACAGCCTTCAATCGCATCTAAAAAAGCTTAAATCTGAAGGTAAGAGCATCGGATTTGTGCCTACTATGGGTGCTCTTCATCAGGGACATTTGCGCTTATTAGAGGAGTGCAAAATCCATGCCGACATAAGTGTTTGCTCCATCTTTGTGAACCCCACACAATTCAATGATCCCGGGGATCTCACTAGTTATCCCATCACTATTGAAAGCGATATGGATCAGCTCATCAGGCTGGGTTGTGATGTACTTTTTCTGCCGGATGTGGATACAGTTTATCCCAATGGAACAGAGATAAAAGAGAAGATCGACTTTGGAAGAATGGCTGTTATCGCCGAAGGGGAATCCAGACCCGGGCATTTTGACGGAATGGCTCAGGTGGTAGAGCGATTGCTAAGGATCGTTGGCCCAGAATTCATCTTTATGGGTCAGAAAGACCTGCAACAGTCAATAATTGTTAAAAAACTGGTTGAGCTGAAGAAACTGAAGACAAAGGTAGTTCGGGTCGATACGGTGAGAGAAGAGGATGGACTTGCACTTTCCTCCAGAAACGTAAGATTGAACCAGGATCAACGCAAGGATGCAAAGGCGCTTTCTTCTGTGCTCTTTGCGATCAGAGATAGGGCATTGGCCGGAACGGCCTCAAAGGACCTTAAAAAATTGGGTTACGAGATCATTTCTCAATATCCTTCAATTGAACTCGAGTACCTCGAGCTTGTTAGCATGCCGGATATGATGGACTTCGAAACACTGGAAGCAGGTAAGGAATACGCCGCTCTCATTGGTGTAAATGTTGAGAGCACACGCTTACTAGACAATGTAGTCTTTAGTGTTTAGGAGCCTAAAAAGGATTAATTTTGCCGCGCAATGCAGATAGAGGTTTTTAAATCGAAAATTCACAGAGCTACAGTTACTGAGGCTGACCTGAATTACATTGGTAGCGTAACTATTGACGAGGATCTTCTCGATGCATCAGGTATCGTGGAGCATGAGAAAGTGCAGATCGTAAATGTCAATAATGGCGAACGTCTGGAGACTTTTGTCATAAAGGGAGAAAGAGGTTCCGGAGTGATCTGTATCAATGGTCCGGCTGCTAGAAAAGTAGCTGTAGGAGATATCGTCATCATTATCGCTTACGTGCATATCGATGCAGAAGAAGCCAAAAGCCATCAACCAACTACCGTTTTCCCGGATTCAAATAACAGGCTAAGCTAAGTCCTTGAAGAAGCACCTCTCCTCCATTATAAAATTGATCGTTTCGCTTGGAATAGGCGTGCTGATTGTTTGGTGGGCTTACAATAACATCTCAAAACCACAGGATGTCCTGATCCCTGAAGAGGCAATTGGCCAAAGCGAGATCGTCTATCTGGTTGAGGATTCAACTTATGTTGAGGAAGGCGATACTCTTGCTATCGTTAGTTTGGATTCAGGAGAGGAATTCATCACTGCGCATACAGAAGGAGTGTTCCGACTAGCGGAATCGGCCAGAGGCCAAAAGACTATTGGCACACTTCAGGTCCAACTGCTATACATTCTTAAAACGGAGATTCAGGGAGCAAATCCAATTTGGCTGGTCCTCTGCATGCTGGTCTCATTCTGCAGTCATCTTCCAAGAATATTCAGATGGCAAATGATGTTGGAGCCCCTGGGCCACAAGCCTAGATTTAGCGTCACTGCAATTGCTGTTTACATTACTTATGTAGCCAATTTGGCTTTCCCAAGATTGGGAGAGATCACTCGCTGTGGTGTCATCAGCCGCTACGAGAAGATTCCATTCAACCAGGTAGTGGGAACGATGATCACTGAAAGAGCGATCGATCTCCTTTGCCTTCTTGCTTTTGGAGTAGTTACGCTTTTGACCCAATTCGATAAGATCTTCCAGTTCTTTGAAGAGAGAGTGGCAAAACCACTAGCGGAGAAGGGTCTAAGTATGGAACTTCTGATCTTGATCGGAGTTGGCTTTCTCGGTTTGATCTTCCTCTTCTTCTTCCTTCAGAGAAATTCAAATTCGAAATTCATAAACAAGATCCAGGAACTGATTCGAGGTGTAATTAATGGAGTTAAGAGCATCAAGGATGTAAAGAACATTCCACTATTTATCTTCTACACCGTATTGATGTGGTTCCTCTATTTCATTATGATCTATATCTGCTTCCAGGCATTCCCGGAAAGCAAAGGACTAGCTCTTGGTGCAGGATTATCATGCTTCTTCTTTGGAAGCATCAGTCTAATTCTGGTTCAGGGTGGAATCGGCGCTTACCCATTAGCTATTAAAGAGGTATTACTTCTTTATGGAGTCTCTGCTGCGCAAGGATATGCTTTTGGTTGGGTAATTTGGATCGCCATTACCCTTGTAATTTTGATATCTGGTGGCGCTGCAATTATCGCCATGTCACAAATAAAAGAAAGACCCAATGACAAGCTCGGAACTGATTCAGTCTAGAATCCATAGCATTGAGACCATAGATAAACTGGTTTTTATGTGGAGATACCTTGAAGACACAGTTGTATTCACCAATGGAGTATTCGACATTCTTCATAAAGGCCATATCGATTATCTAATGTCCTGCAAGGATCTTGGT
>CAXDOZ010000076.1:0-11374 GCA_963991145.1 uncultured Chitinophagales bacterium
GTCGTAGCGCTACCATTGAGCAAACGCTTCAGGTAGCGCGCGAAGCGGCTTCCACTGGGGTTCAGGAGATCGTTCTCACCGGAGTGAATACAGGAGATTTTGGTAAAACAGAAGATGGAAAGGAGAGAAGGGGAGAAACATTCTTCGATCTGATCCAGGAGCTCGATAAGCTGGATGTGCCTCGCTGGAGGATCTCATCGATCGAACCGAATCTTCTCACAGATGAGATCATCGAATTCGTTTCTAAAAGCGAAAAGTTCATGCCTCATTTTCATATTCCATTGCAGTCGGGCTCCGACCGGATGCTGGAACTAATGAAGCGGAAGTACAAAACTGATCTATACACTCAGCGAGTAGAAAAGATCAAAGAGCTTATGCCTCATGCCTGCATTGGAGTTGATGTGATCGTTGGCTTCAGAGATGAGCAGGAAGAGGATTTTCAACAGACATATGAATACCTGCGGGATCTGGATATTAGTTACCTGCACGTTTTCACATACTCTGAACGGGCCAACACAAGAGGGGTGAAGATCCCAAATCCCGTTCCCATGAATGTTCGTCGCGACCGCAGCAAGCAGCTGAGGATCCTGTCGGAGAAAAAGCGCAAAGCCTTCTACGATAAGTTTGAAGGAGATCAGCGCTCAGCTCTTTTCGAAGCACAGGAAGACGAGGGCTATATGTACGGCTTTACAGATAACTATATCAAGGTGAGATTGCCATATGATGCTAAGCAGGTCAATCAGATAAGCGATGTGCAGCTCGTCAGGTCATCGGCCTTCGGATATGTGGATGCCGAACTGGTTCCGGTGATCGTCTAATCGGGCCGAATAGGCCCACTAAAACTCAATATTTCAAATACCTTTGGGCCAAAGCTTAAAAAATGCTCTTAAGGTCTTATGCCACCATTTGGGATTTTGTGAATCACGTCTTTGGAACGAGTATCCCTTCCATGCCACCCAATAGTTTTGGAACATTTGTGGCTCTAGGCTTTCTCGCAGGGGGTA
The DNA here is from genome assembly GCA_963991145.1 of uncultured Chitinophagales bacterium. Classification (GTDB taxonomy): domain Bacteria; phylum Bacteroidota; class Bacteroidia; order Chitinophagales; family JABDMM01; genus CAXDOZ01. The sequence continues at coordinate 1,005 of CAXDOZ010000076.1, forward strand.
TAGTTCTGTACAAAGACCTAAAACGACGCTCTGAGCTCGGAATTTTCCCCGGCACACCAAGTGAGCAAATTACTGGGGCAAAAGCCACATATCAGGACCTTCTCATGCCCGGAATAATTGGATTTATTGCTGGATTCAAGCTTGTTTGGATCTTCTTGAACTGGGATGAGTTTTCTACAAATGCTCAGGATTTTCTTCTTTCATCAGATGGTAATTTAGTCGCCGGTCTGTTTGTTGGCGGCCTTGCGGCCGGATGGCGTTACTACAGCATTAATAAGAAAGCGCTGCCAGAATCTCTTGTAAAAAAAGTGACGGTCTATCCATACGACCAGATCGGAGATATGGTCCTGATTGCAGCAATCGCAGGGGTGCTGGGATCGAATGTATTTAACTGGCTTTCATCAAAAGATGATAGCATCACCGAGTTCTTTAAAGATCCAGTTGGTTCCATGTTTAGTGGTCTGACAATTTACGGTGGATTGATCTTTGGATCAGCAGGTATGATATGGTACGCCTCCAAAAAGCGAATCAATGCATGGCATCTATTTGACGTTCTTGGTATGTCATTTATGCTGGCTTATGGAATTGGAAGAATCGGTTGCCATGTGAGTGGCGACGGTGATTGGGGAATTTCAAATCTTGCAGCAAAGCCAGGTTTTATTCCGCAATTCCTTTGGTCCAGTCAATATCCGCACAATGTTCTTGGCGAAGGACCAATTCCAATCACCGGGATGGAGATGATTCCAGATTGCACTGGAAAGTACTGTCAGCAATTGATTGAACCGGTTTTCCCAACTCCGCTTTACGAGTTGGCAATGTGTACGATACTCTTCGCCATTCTTTGGTCGGTGAGGAAGAAATTCACCCCTTACCCGGGATTGCTTGTTGGCCTGTTTTTGATCTTCAATGGAGCTGAGCGATTCCTGATCGAGAAGATCCGTGTGAATGACAAGTTGGAATTTATGGGGCTCAACTGGACACAAGCAGAATACATCGCCGTGGGAATGGCTCTCATAGGAGCTGGAATCATGTATTATTCATATAAGCAGGGAAAGCAGGAATATAATCCGCCGAAGGCTAAGCAAAATTAGATTCCCTAATTTTTTTCAATTTCTATTGAACATAGGATAGTTCAAGTGATTCTATCTTTGTCCATGAATTTCCATCCAATGAGAGTCCTATATTTTTTAAGTTTTGTCTTCCTCATAGCATGTGGTGGCTCAGCCGAAAATGAAAAAGAAGAACTCGAAGTCTTCCCGGCTGAGCTTAGCGAATTTGTATTGGTAGATCAGGATAGCAATATCATCACCAATGAAACTTTCAAAGGGAAGATCTACATCACCGATTTCTTTTTTACTTCCTGCCCGTCCATCTGCCCGATCATGTCTGCGCAAATGCTTCGCGTTTATGAAGAGTTTGAAGATCACAAGGATGATATCCTTTTTCTATCTCACTCAATCGATCCAAAGAGAGACTCGGTTGATGTTCTTAAAGCTTACGAGCAGAAGCTCGGTGTAAGTTCGGATCGCTGGCATTTTGTTACTGGTGGAAAGGAAATGATCTACGGACTAGCAGAGCAATATATGGTTACAGCTTTTCCCGATGAATCCATCCCCGGAGGCTATGAGCACAGCGGTTATTTTATACTTGTTGACAGAGAGGGACAGGTTCGAGGCTATTACGATGGCACCCTGGAAGAAGAAGTAGATGAGTTAATGGTCGATCTTCAAATTCTACTCGATGCTGAATAAGCAATGGCTTTGGGTAGCTATTCCGATCCTAGTCATCTGCGCCTTGATCGCCTATACCTTGTTTTCAACCAAAGGTCCTCATCCCGGTGAAGTGGCTTATTCAAGCTATTGCTCCTCATGTCATGGAAAGGAAGGAGCAGGTGTTGGTGAACTCGTTCCGCCTGTTTTTCAATCCTCTTTTATCAAAGAGAATCCCGATCAACTAGCCTGCATTATTCTGCAAGGGATCTCCGATCCAATTGAGGTCAATGGAGTAATTTATAATCAGCCAATGCTAGGGCATGCAGGTGAGATCACAGAAATGGAACTTACCAATCTGGTTAACTTCCTTTTAATGGAATGGAATGATTTTGATGAGCGATGGACACCTGAAGAAATTCAGGAATCTCTTGAAGGCTGTCGGTATTCCTATTCAGAGCCAGATTGAATGGCTCGATCCATCCACTCGAAAACTTTACTCCAGGCATGGTCAAAGTATTCATGAACCTCTTCCCATTCCTCGCCTTCTCCCCAGCCAAAATGTCTCAGGGTAATTTTTGTGCGGCCTTTTGAGATCTCTTCGAAGTTCATCACCACATAGGTGTGCTCACCGCTCTCTCTGATCTCTAAAAACTGTGGAGGCGCATTCCAGGTGAAGCTTAACATTTCCCTGGGAACAAAGCTGAGGATCTTACATCCCTCCGAACCTCTTTGTCCGTATTCACGATCGAGAAGAAAGTAGATCTCGTACTTGCCAAAAAGCTTCAACTCTACATCACAATCAGGTGCCATGAATGATTTCAGACCGGTATTCGTGGTCCACATCATCCAGGCGAAGTCTATGGGAAGATCAGCATTGATCTGCTTTACTATCGGCTTTAGTCTAGACATTGTAGATCTCTCTATACTTAGATCCTACGTAATCCATAAAGTACTGGAAGTTCAATCCTTCACCCGTAACTCTTTTGCATAATTCTTCAGAGTTGTAGAGCATTCCATGCTTGTGAATTCCCTCCTTTAGCCACTGTAAAAGTTGATCCATTTCTCCTTTCGCGATCTGATCTTCCAGACCGGGAATATTTTTACTGGCCTGATTAAAGAATTGAGCAGCGTAGAATGATCCCAACGAATAAGTAGGGAAATAACCAAAGCTTCCATGTGACCAGTGAATATCTTGCAGTACTCCACTCTTGTCATCAGGTACATCTATAGCAAGATATTTCCTGTATTTCTCAACCCAGGCATCTGCTGCCTCACGCACTTCAATTTCTCGGTCCAGGAGTGCTTTCTCCATCTCAAATCGCACGAGAATATGAAGGTGGTAGCTCAACTCGTCGGCATCTACACGGATCAGCGAAGGCTGGACTTTATTCATACCGCGGTAGAAATCATTCAGGCTCACCGAGCCTAAGTTATCCGGGAATAGCGCTTGTAATCTTGAATAGTTTGCCTTCCAGTAAGCCAGGCTTCTTCCTACATTATTTTCCCATAATCTCGATTGAGATTCATGAATAGAGAGAGAGGTTGAAGTTCCAGAGGGTAGACCATAGTTCTCCTTCAATAAGCCCATTTCATAAAGCGCATGACCACCTTCGTGAATGGTACTCCAGGTCATATCGGTGAAGTTCTCCTCATCGATCCTGGTTGTTACTCTTGAGTCTTCATTGCTAAAGCTGATCGAAAATGGGTGAGGAGCTTTGTCTTGTCTTCCATGATTGAAATCATAGCCCATTTGCTTTAATAGCTCAACTCCGAAGTCCCACTGTTTGGCATCTTCAAAGTGGTTGAACATGAAGCTGTTATCAGGGCTTTCAGCTTCTAAAAGGCTTTGATAAAATGGAACGAGTTGCTCTTTAACCTGCGTAAAGACCTCCTCTAGTTTCTTTGTTGTTGTCCCCGGATCGTAATTGTCGATCAGGGCATCATATCGCTGCTCGGGGTAGCCAAGAATTTCTGTTTGCTCTCGAGCCTTTTCAACCAGTCTCTCCAGGTCGGGAGAAAAAACGGTGAAGTCATTCTCTTCTCTGGACTTGAGCCAGGATTGAAAAGCTTCAGACCTTAATTGAGAGAACTCCTGAATGAAGGATTTTGGAAACTTCTTGGCCTTGTTGATGCTCTTTAAACTAAGCTCAACATTCTTCTTTTGCTCCCAGTTGAGGTCTTTTCCGTCTACTGACAGTTCCTGCAAAATGTCGGAAAACTCGTTTGAAGTTTGCTTTTCGTGCTTGATTCCTGCCAGAGTAGCAATTTGTCTGGACCTAAATGCGGCTCCGCCGGTTGGCATCATAACTTCCTGATCCCAAGACATTAATGATAGTGCTGAACCGATGTCCTGTAGCTCCTGACAGTAGGCTACATACTTTTTGTACAAACTTTCCATGAACCGTCGAAAATAGGTAAATAAGTGAGATAGCCAGAAGTCCGTATATGTGCCTATTCTTTTTATTTTTGAAAGGTTTCGAATGAGACAACGGCTTGCCGTAAATATTTGCTCCCGTTAAACCCCCTTTATGAGGAAGCTCTCCTTTCTGGCAGTGATTGCCACGCTCTTTATGCTCAATCCTTTAGGCTCTCATGCCCAGGATATTCACTTCTCCCAGTTCTACACCTTTAGCCAATGGTTGAACCCAGCGCTTACTGCGAATTACAATGGCAGTTATAGTGTGACAGGGATTTATCGAAATCAATGGTCGGGCCATCTGTCGCAAAACTCATTTGTAACTATGGGTGCTCAAGCTGATTTCTCCTTATTCGAGGGACAGATGAAGCATGATAAGTTTGGTATTGGGATCATGGTTGTGAATGATCAGGCGGGGGAGGCTGGATTCAATAATCTGAACGCGGCGATTTCATTGGCATACCATCGATACATCGGGCGAAATGATCACCACAGTCTTTCATTGGGTGCTCAGTTTGGTTATATCCAGAAGCGCTTCGATATGGCAAAGGCTGTATTCTTTGATCAGTTTGATGACATTACTTACACCGGAGCAAATGGTACTGCCGAAAGCCTGCAACAGCAGAGCTTCAATAACTTCGATTACAACTTTGGTATCTACTGGAGATCTTACTTCAACTGGAGATTCAATCTTCAAGCTGGCTTTGCACTTTACCACGTACACGAGCCAAAAGAGTCATTTATTCAGGTAAATAATGAGGATTACTTTCTTGCCGCACGTTATGTGGCAGATTTTGGCTTTCAGGTGATGTTCAATAAGAAGTTCGGCATCGCTCCTGATATTCTTTTCATGAGTCAGGGACCTGCTCAGGAGATCACTACTGGAGCAACATTCGGATATTACTTCAGCTCAGGGTTTAGAAATGCATCGAGCATTCACTTTGGTGCCAGATACAGAATTGATGATGCTGTAGCATGCTTGCTTGCAGTTGAATTCAGAAATCTAAGAATCGGCGCAGCCTATGATGTGAACACATCAAGCTTAAAGACCTCCTCAACAAACAGAGGTGGATTCGAAGTTTCTCTTACTTACATCGGAGAGTCTGTAAAATCATTCAAAGCAGAGCAATCAATTCCTTGTCGCAGATTCTAGATTCATGAAGCAAAGCATACTCATATCCCTCATCGCGCTTTGTTTGTTTGGGTCTGTCGACCTGATGGCTCAAAACGACAAAGAGAAGTACCGCCCAAAGACCGAGCTTAAGATCGCCGATTACCTTTTTGCTCAGGGTAGTTATTACTCGGCCGCCGATTATTATTCTTCAGTGATCCGTCAAAAGCCTGAAAACAGATATGCCATTTATTGGCTGGCAGAATCATATGATCGTGCGCGCAATTATGAGAAGGCAGAGATCTGGTACAAGAAGTTCATCGACTTAAAGGGAAAGACCGAGAAGAAGCAAAAGAAGATGGAGAAGCATAACGCTTACTTCTTTGCTTTGGCTGAGTACAATTACGGAGTGATCCTCAAGCGCAATGGAAAATACGAACTTGCAAAAGAGCATCTCGAGCATTTTGCCAATACCTATCAGGGTGAAGATGATACGGAAACCCTTATCTGGAAAGCAAAGGCTCTGAAGGAAATGCAGGGTTGCGATATGGCGATGGCAGCTGAGCGCCAGAAGATCAGAGTGGATAATCTGGGTTCTGCAGTAAACAAACAATACGGCGAGTCTTCACCATTCCCGATGGGTGATACGGCCATCGTATTTGCTTCACTGGACTCAGATACCCTGATCCTGGTTCAAAGAAGCAAAGAGATCATTGGGGCAAGATTCTATCAGTCGTTCAAGAATGGTGATGAATGGTCAAAAGGGAAGCCGCTTCCTGAAACCATCAATGATGAGAAATTCATCACCGGTAACGGAGCATTCAATCCTACCGGCAACAGGTTCTACTTTACCAAGTGCGCAGAACGCAATCAGGACGAAGTCCTATGTCACTTATACATGTCTACGGTAAGAAACGGAAAGACATGGTCTGAGCCTGAAAAGCTGAATAACCAGATCAACGATCCCAATCATACTTCAACTCAACCAACGGTGAGAGCAATGGAGGATGGAACAGAGATCGTTTACTTCATTTCTGATCGCGACGGAGGAGCAGGAGGAATGGATATCTGGTATTTCATCAGAACGAAAGGTGGTGATTACCGCGGACCAAGACATCTAAAAGGACCGATTAATACGATCCAGGATGAGCTGACGCCTTGCTACGATAACCATGCGAATATCATGTACTTCAGTTCGAATGGACATCCAAACTTTGGTGGATTGGATGTTTTCAGAACACTTGAGAATGAGGACATGACATGGGCGAAGCCAACCAATATTGGCTATCCGATCAACTCGGGCGCAGATGACATCTACTACAGTCGTGTCCCTGGTTCAGAAGATGGGGCAGGTTACCTGGTCTCTAATAGAATTGGAACAACTCCATTGACTTCCCCAACCTGCTGCGATGATATCTGGCGCTTTGAGAATTATCGCTACGGTCTTCAGGGGTTGGTCTTCAGAGACGGAGATGAGGATGAGCCAATTTCAGGTGCTACACTTAAGCTCTACACTAAAGATCCCTATGGAAATGAGTATCTGGTGGAACAGATCGATGATCATCCGGGCGATGAGCAGTTCTTCTTTAAGCTTCAGCCGAATTCAGATTACAGATTGGTGATCGAGCGTTCGGGTTATGCAAACCTTGAGCGCAATGTGTCTACCAATGGAATTGCTGATGAGGACACAATCGTTGCCAATTACTTCATTGAGAAAGCCGGTTATGTGAGCTTTGGGAATATCCTTGGCGAAGCTGAAGATGGCACTCAATCGAACCTATCCGGTGTTCGTGTTTCATTGATCGAAGTTGATCCAACCGGAAAAGAAGAAGTACTTAAATCAATGATCCAGTCCAACGAGGATGGAGAATATGCCTTCTCGCTGCCGGTTGATAAAGATTATCGTATCAAGGTGAATAAGACAGGTTACTTCTCGGAATCTATTCCGATCAGTACGAAGAAGCTAGGTGCGGTTGATACGCTTTTCAATGATGATATCATCATGATGGAGTTGATCAAGGATAAGGCTTACACGCTGTCAAACATCTATTACGACTACAATTCAGCGAAGCTTACCGCTTTCTCAAAGAAGGTGCTCGACACTCTGTCAATGCTACTGAACGAGAATCCAGAGCTGGTGATCGAGCTTAGCGCACACACCGATAGCAAAGGATCTCCTGAATACAACAAGACCCTTTCTCAGGAAAGAGCAGAGAGCTGTGTAAATTATCTGAATAAGGATAAGGGAATTGAGATGGAGCGTCTTGTAGCCAAAGGTTATGGAGAAGATGAGCCGCTTGTTCCAAATACGAATGAAGATGGTTCTGACAATCCGGATAATCGAGCGAGAAACAGAAGAACTGAATTCAAGATCATCGGTGAGCTTGAAGGCGTGATCATCGGTGAGAAAGACCGATTCGGTGCTGAGTCTGAAGAGTAATTAAAACCGCTTTCTCAGATCGAGAAACAGCATTACCCAGCCGACCATAAAAAGCAATCCGCCGATAGGCGTAATAGGTCCAAGTACACTTGTTGGAGCACCTGTAACTGATGCGGTTGCCAATAGGTAAAGACTTCCCGAAAACAAAATGATTCCTCCAAGGAAGAACCAAAAGGCTTTTGGTGCCTTTTCCATTCCATACTGACGAGCGAAGATCAGACAGAGAAAGATGGCGAATGTGTGGTAGAACTGGTAACGGACACCCACTTCCCAACTGTTAATTGCCTCGGCATCGACCATTTTCTCCAAACCGTGCGCTCCAAAAGCGCCCAAAGCCACTGCTATCAGGGCAGAGAGGCATGCTGTAAATAGTATTGTTCTTTGCACAATGCTGCGTGTATATCGAATCGGCGCAAGTTACATAATCACTAGGCGAATGGCCTATCTTGCTTGCAAAGTATCAATTTGAAGAAGTGGATTTTTATCGGACTGGGCTTTGTTGCTGTTGCAGTCATTTCCTATTTCGTTCTCTTCAATAAGGGGGCGTCGAATGAGGCTCCGTCTCCATTCAGAGCAATGCCGGCGCAGGTTGGCGTACTGGCTGAATTCGAGTCCTTCGGACAGATACAAACATCTGTAGAAGCCAGTAATTACGGCTATCTCATCAAAGGAACAGATGTTTGGTTTGAATTGGAAAGAGACCTGGGATTCCTTGATACGCTGCTTGTAAATGGAGCTGGCATCGGATCCCCGGAGAAGGTTCTTTGTGGTTGGTTTCCCCGAAACGATGGAGTCAAAACACTGTATATCCTTTCTTATCCCGATCAAAAACGAGCCGATCTTGAGGCTTCCATAAATGGTCAATCTCACCCAAAATTTGATGTTACCAGTTCGAAGCTGATCAATCGAGATCTTCTTCAAGTAGCAGTTAGTGGACAGAATTTATCCTTCGAAGTATTTGGTATTGATGGCGCACTTGTGATCGCCCATGATGTGAAATTGCTGGAGTTGAGTTTGAATGCCATTGAGCAAACTGGAAGCGTAGAGCAAATTGATGGCTTCAAGATGATCCAGGAGAAGCAGGCAAATTATTCCGATCTGAAATTGTACCTGCACTACTCAAACCTTCCCGGTTTATTGGATAAGGTCTTCAGTAAGAAATTTGAAGGAGTAAGTGCTTATTGGTCAAAGCTTGCATCGATCTCCGGTTTCCGCGTCACCTTCGATAGCGATGTGATCGGATTCAATGGCTTCAGCTATACCGGCGATAGCTCAATTTATCACTTGAGTCAGCTCGTTGCGGCTGAGCCGGGCATTATCGATATGCCAAGACTGCTGCCGAATGAAACGGTTCTTTTTAGTTCACTTGGTTCGAGCAATTCTGGCGCTTACTTTGATAAGATCGTTCATAAGCCTGCGGCCGATTGGAAAGGATTCTTCCAATCATGGGTTGCTGAGGAATGGGCTTACTTCCGCTGGAATGATGGTTTGAACTACCGCGATGGATTGATCATTGAGACCACCGATTCAGAAAGAGCATTAGAGGACCTGTTAGGTCTGAAGAATTTTGAGGGAATGGATCACCAGAGCTTTTACGATACTGCTTTGGGAATGCCTTACTCTCAGCTTTATTCAAATGAGATCTTACCAGCCATCTTCCCCTCACCGGTTTATGATCTTGGAAGTCCATGGTACACGGTGATCAATAATTATTTGGTTTTTGCTGCCACGCCTTCTTTGCTCAGAGAGATGGTATTAAGTCAGCGCTTGAATCAAACTTTGGGCAAGCATCCAAACTATCAAATGGTGACGCAGCAGATGGCCAGCTCATCTAACACCTTTAGCTATATCCTAAACTCTGGTTTGGAAGGAAACCTGATCGAGTGGTTGCGAATCCCGGCGATGGGAGGCATTGAATCCCAAATTGCAAAATGGCAGTCATTCACACCGATCACAGTGCAGAACACGAAGCTAGGTAAGCTTGTATTCAGCAATGCTCAGGTGCACTTCAATCCGGATGGGTTCCTTACTGAGTTTGCCCCTTTGCCAAACTCATCGGATAGCTTACTGATCGCAGTTCCTGATTCCATGAAGGATACCATTCACATGGTAGATCAATTGCCGGATGAGTACTTCAGAGTTAGCTTGGTGAAGAGCCATGCAAGCGATGCAGGATATCTCTTTGGAGAAGATCAGGACCACATGATCTACTTGATTACCATTACGGGTGATACCTTAAAGAAGCGTCAGATCGATGGAACCATCATGGGGCAGATCCAGACCGTGGATTATTACCTGAATGGTAAGATCCAGTATCTATTCAATACAGCTAGCACCATGTATCTGGTAGATAGGAATTTCGAGGATGTTGCTGCCTACCCGATCAATCTGCCTGTAAAGGCTAGTAATGGAGTTAAAATGGTCTATTACGCCGATGCCAAGAAGCATAGGTTCTTCTTTGGTGGCACAGATGGCAACTTCTACGGCTACACTAAGGAAGGCTCCGAGTTGAGCGGTTGGTTCCCAAAAACGGGAACAGGGATCGTGAAGCTCCAAATGCAATACTTCACAGCAGGGAATAAAGATTACTTGCTTGTTGTGAGTAATACTGGTGTAGTTCAGGCTTTTGCACGTGACGGCAGCAATCGATTCGATCCTGTTGAAACCGGCGCGACATTCAATCAGCCATTC